>DASRDR010000100.1:0-13915 GCA_035652475.1 Candidatus Methylomirabilota bacterium
GGGAGCACCAGGAGGCGCCGCTCCGGCTGCGCCAGCACGCGCCGGAGAAGAGGACGGAAGAGCACCGGGCTCAGCCCCGGGTTGAGCGCGAGCGTCTCGATCCGGCGCCACCGGGGGTGCGTGACGGCCCGGTAGAGCGCCCGGAGCCGGGCGACGCCCGCCGGCAGGCGCCCCGTGGTGACCGGGATGATCCAGAGGCCGTCCGTTCGCGCGGGATCCGGACGCCGGAAGTCCGACCGGGAGGGCCGGTAGGGGCGCTCCGGCATGGCCCGGAGGTCGGGCATGACACCCCTCGCCTGCTTCGTGCGCCTGACCGGCCACCCTCCCGGCATGCCCGGCTCGAGCGTCAGGTCGTACCGGATCCCGTGGTGCTCGAGGACGCGCAGCGCCGCGTCGTCCAGCCAGTGCTCGCCGAACCGGAATGCGGCACAGTCCCGCCCGAACGCGCTCCGGAAGGCGGCCAGGCTCTCGCGGACGCAGCCGGCGAGCCATTCCGCGTCGCCGTAATCCACGATCCACCCGAGCGAGGCGCTCCAGCGGAACGCATGGAGGTGGAGCCCGACCTCGTCCCCGTGCGCGAGGGCGGACTCGAGCTGCCGGCGATAGCGCCGGGCGCCCCACGCGTGCGCTCCGTAGGTTCCCTCGATCTGGGTGTCCATCCGCAGGAACCAGGTGAAGCGCGCCGGGGCGGCCCCCAGTCCGGGCAGCCGGGAGCGCCACTCGGCCAGGAGAGCATCCAGTCCGAGATAGCCCGTCCACGGGCGGGGGTCGCCGGGCCGCGTGTAGCGCTCGTCGGGCTCGACGTCGATGCAGACGATCACCGGGAGGCAGTCGGTCAGCACTGGTGCATGCTCCCCGGAGCGATCAGGCGTCCCGGCACCGCCGCGGCGGGCGGAGCTGCGCGGGACCGGCGCTCGGCACGCACCGAGTATACGCTGTCGGCGCCTCCGCGAGTTCACCTCCGCCGACTGGCGCGCGACGCCTCCGATGCCGCCCGGCGCGGGCAACGCCTGTCGCGGCGACGATCCCACGGTCCTGTTCGCCTGGCGCGAGCGGCGACGGTCGGGCGCGGCGCGACCGGGCGCGCGCTCGCGCCGCCGGCAGGCGCGCGGGGGGCCGGACAATTGACTTCGCCGAGAACCCGCGAATAGAATCAACCACTACCGCCCGGGCCTCGGTTCGCCCCAGTCGCACCGCTCAGAGGAGCCCGACGCATGAAGATGCTCGTCCTGGTCAAGCAAGTGCCCGACACGGCGACCCAGGTCAAGATCGGCTCCGACGGGCGCGCGATCGACCAGACGGGGATCACCTGGATCATCTCGCCGTATGACGAGTTCGCGCTGGAGGAGGCCCTGCGCATCCGCGAGAAGCGCGGCCAGGGCGGGGTGGTCGCGGTGACGCTCGGTCCCGAGCGCGCCCGGGAGGCGCTGCGCTCCTGCCTGGCGATGGGCGCCGACCGCGCGATCCACGTCCACGACCCCGTGTTCGAGCGCGCCGACACGCTGGTGGCGGCGCGGGCGCTCGCGGCGGTGATCCGGCTCGAGGCCCCGCAGCTGGTGCTGACCGGGCGGCAGGCCATCGACGACGACATGGGCGCGACCGGGGCACAAGTCGCCGAGGTGCTGGGCTGGCCGTGCGTCTCCTGGATCATGGAGGAGAGCGTGGCCGACGACGCCAGCCGGATCCGGGTCGGACGCCAGGTCGAGGGGGGGCTCGAGATCTTCGACGTCCCGCTGCCCTGCGTCGTGACGGCCCAGAAGGGGATGAACGAGCCGCGCTACCCGACGCTCAAGGGCATCATGAGCGCGAAGAAGAAGGAGGTCAGGGAGCTCGCGGCCGCCGACCTTCCCGACCTCGCCGCGGTGACCCCCCGCCTCGAGGTGGTGTCGCTCGTCGCGCTCCCGCCCCGTCCGCCGGGCCGGATCCTGACCGGCGATCCGAAGGACATGGCGCGCGAGCTCGTGCGGGCGCTTCGCGAAGACGTCAAGGCGATCTGAGCGCGACGGGGGCGAGGATGGCTGGCGCGTTCTGGTGCGTGGTCGAGGACGACCGGCAGGGTCACCCGAAGAAGGTCACGGCCGAGGTGCTGGGCGAGGCGGGCCGCTGGGCGGGCGAGCTGGGCGCCGCCGTCGAGGCGGTGTGGCTCACCGACCGGGCGGTGCCGGATGGCCTCGAGCAGCTGGCCGCCTGGGGCGCGACCCGCATCTGGCTCTGGGAGGACGCCGCGCTCGCCCCGTACCGCGGCGAGGTGTGGGCTCCCGCGATCGCCGAGCTCGCCGGCCGCGAGGTCCCGGCCGCGATCTGGGGCGCGGTGACCAGCCGGCAGCGGGAGCTCATGGCGCGCGTGGCCGCCCGGCTGGGCGCGGGGCTGGCGGCCGACTGCGTGGCGTTCGAGCGGGCCGACGGGGCGCTCGTCGCCACCCGCCCGGTCTACGCCGGCAAGCTCCTGTCGCGCGTCCGGTGGGCCTCGGGGCCGGCGGTCGCCACGCTCCGCCCGAACGTGTTCAGGCCCGCCGAGCCGGTCGCCGGCCGGTCGCCGGCGGTCGAGCGGCTCGCCCTCGGCGCCGCCGCCGCGGCGATGCAGTTCGTGGAGCGCCGCGAGGAGGCCCAGACCGGCCTGCCGGAGCTCACCGAGGCGGAGATCGTGGTCTCCGGCGGCCGCGGGCTGAAGGGGCCCGAGAACTTCGCGATCCTCGAGGAGATGGCCGGCGTCATCGGCGCCGCGGTCGGCGCCTCCCGGGCCGCCGTCGACGCGGGCTGGAAGCCCCACCGGTTCCAGATCGGTCAGACCGGGCGGACCATCTCGCCCAAGCTCTACATCGGGTGCGGGATCTCGGGCGCGATCCAGCACCTGGCGGGCATGCGCACGTCGAAGGTGATCTGCGCGGTCAACAAGGACCCCGAGGCCCCGATCTTCAAGATCGCCGACTTCGGGCTCGTGGGCGACCTCTTCGAGGTCGTGCCGCTCCTCACGGAGGAGTTCCGCAAGCTCAAGCAGCAGTAGGGGACGCCCCCCGCGGGCGAGGCGATGAGGCTCGAGCTGGCCGAAGAGCAGCGCATGGTGCAGAGCCTCGCTCGGGAGTTCGCCGAGCAGGAGGTGAAGCCGGTCGCGGCCGAGTGCGACCGCGAGGCCCGCTTCCCGCACGCCACCGTCAAGCGCATGGGTGAGCTGGGCCTGCTCGGGATCACCGTGCCCGAGCGGTTCGGCGGCGGCGGGGGCGACACGCTGGCCTACGTCCTGGCCCTCGAGGAGATCGCCACCGCGTGCGCGTCGCACGCCGTCGTGATGTCGGTCAACAACTCGCTCGTCTGCGACCCGCTCCTGAAATTCGGGACCGCCGCCCAGCAGGAGCGCTTCCTGCAGCCGCTCGCGTCCGGCAAGGGCCTGGGGTGCTTCGCGCTGACCGAGCCGCAGGCGGGGTCCGACGCGACGAACCAGGCGACGCTGGCCCGGCGGGACGGGGACCACTACGTGCTCGACGGCCGCAAGGTCTTCGTCACCAACGGCCGCGAATCGACGGTCGCCCTGGTGTTCGCGCAGACGGACCCCGCGAGGGGGCGCCGCGGGATCTCGGCGTTCCTGGTCGAGAAGGGCACTCCCGGGTTCACCGTCACCAAGGTCGAGGACAAGCTCGGGCTCCGGGCCTCCGACACCGCGGAGTTCGTGTTCGAGGGCTGCCGGGTCCCCGAGGACAACCGCCTCGGCCCGGAGGGCGCAGGCTTCCATCTCGCCATGCAGGCGCTGGACGGCGGCCGCATCGGCATCGCCGCCCAGGCGGTCGGGATCGCCCGCGCCGCCCTGGAGGCGGCCGTCGGGTACGCGCGCGAGCGCAGGTCGTTCGGGGTGCCGATCGGGCAGCACCAGATGCTCCAGTGGATGCTGGCCGACATGGCGACCGCGGTCGACGCCGCCCGCCTCCTGACCTGGCGGGCGGCGACGCTGAAGGACCGCGGCCGCTCGTACGGCCAGGCGGCGGCGATGGCCAAGCTCTTCGCCTCGGAGAGCGCGATGCGCGTCACCACCGACGCCATCCAGGTCCACGGCGGCTACGGGTACATCAAGGACTATCCGGTGGAACGGTTCTTCCGCGACGCGAAGATCACCCAGATCTACGAGGGGACCTCCCAGATCCAGCGGCTCGTGATCGGACGGGCGCTGCTCGATCTCGGGTGAGTGCCCGGTCGAGGGGAGAGAAGCCGGTGACGGACGGAGCGGCGGCGGACGGCGTGTCGGGGAGCCCGGGCGGCGCGGCCGACAGGGCGCGGTGGGAGCGGGAGACGCTGCGGCCGTTCCTCGCCCGGGCGCCGGAGCGGAAGCCCGCCTTCGAGACGATATCCGGGCTGCCGGTCGACCGCGTCTACACCGCGGCCGACCTCGGCGACTGGCGGGAGGCGGAGCGGCTCGGCCTGCCCGGCGAGTTCCCGTTCACCCGCGGCATCTACCCGACCATGTACCGCGGCCGGCTCTGGACGATGCGGATGTTCGCCGGCTTCGGGCGGCCGGAGGACACGAACCGCCGCTTCAAGTTCCTGCTGGAGCAGGGGCAGACCGGGCTGTCCACCGCGTTCGACATGCCGTCCTTGATGGGGTACGACGCCGACCACCCGCGAGCGCGCGGGGAGGTCGGCCGCGAGGGCGTCTCGGTCTCGACCCTGGCCGACATGGAGCGGCTGTTCGACGGCATCCCGCTCGGCCGGGTCACGACGTCGATGACGATCAACTGCACCGCCTCGATCATCCTGGCGATGTACCTGGCGGTGGCCCAGCGGCAGGGCGTCCCGTGGACCGAGGTCGACGGCACGATTCAGAACGACATGCTGAAGGAGTTCAGCGCCCAGAAGGAGTGGATCTGCCCGCCGGAGCCGGCGGTGCGGGTCGTGGTCGACATGATCGAGTTCTGCATGGAGCGGGTGCCGAAGTTCCACCCGGTCTCCATCTCGGGCTACCACATCCGGGAGGCCGGCGCGACCGCCGCCCAGGAGCTCGCGTTCACGCTGGCCGACGGCATCGCCTACGTCGAGGCGTGCGTCCGCCGCGGGCTCCCCGTCGACCGGTTCGCGCCCCAGCTCTCGTTCTTCTTCGACATCCACTCCGACTTCTTCGAGGAGATCGCCAAGCTTCGCGCGGCCCGCCGCATGTGGGCCACCATCATGCGCGACCGGTTCGGGGCCCGGGACCCGCGGGCGATGCTGCTGCGGACCCACACCCAGACCGCCGGGGTGTCGCTCACGGCCCAGCAGCCGCTGAACAACGTGGCCCGGGTCGCCATCCAGGCGCTGGCCGCCGTCCTGGGCGGGGCGCAGTCGCTCCACACCAACTCCTTCGACGAGACGTGGGCGCTTCCGACCGAGGAGGCGGTCACGGTGGCCCTGCGGACCCAGCAGATCCTGGCCGAGGAGACCGGGGTCGCCAGCACCGTGGATCCGCTCGGCGGCTCCTACTTCGTCGAGGCGCTCACCGACCGGATCGAGGCCGAGGCCTGGCGGCTCATCCGGAAGGTCGACGAGCTGGGCGGGATGGTGCGGGCGCTCGACGCCGGCTTCCCGCAGCAGGCGATCGCCGACTCCGGGTACCGCACCCAGCTCCTCGAGGATGCCGGCGAGCGCGTGGTGGTCGGCGTCAACCGGTACGCGCAGGAGGACGAGAAGCCGATCGCGTACCTGCGCCTGGACGAGGGGCTCGAGCGCGAGCAGGTCGAGCGCGTCCGCGCCGCCAAGGCGAGCCGGAACGCCGGGGAGGTCGCCCGGCACCTCCGCCGGGTGGCCGACGCGTGCCGGAGCGGGCAGAACCTGATGCCGGTGCTGGTCGAGGCGGTGGCCGGCCAGGTGTCGCTCGGCGAGATCGCCGACGTCTACCGGGAGACGTGGGGCCGCTACCGGGAGCCGATCATCTTTTGACCGGGCCGCGGCGGACGCTCGGCGGCCTCGACGGAGGGGACACGATGAGACGCGCGCGGCTGGGCGTGGCGGCGGGGCTCCTCGTGAGCGCACTCGCGACCGTGGCGTCGGCCGACGTCATCCATCTGACCAGCGGCCAGGCGATCCGGGTCGACGCGTGGCGGGACGCCGGCGACGCGGTCGAGTTCACCCGCGGCGGCGGGATCGTGCGGATCCTCAAGGGCGACATCGCCCGGATCGAGGGCGACACGCGCTCGAACGACCTCCGCATGCACTCGGCCCCGCCCTCTGCGACCGCCGCCCCGCGCGGCTCGGCCACCACCGCCGGCGCGGCCCGGGAGATGGCGCAGCTCCTCAAGGAGGGCGAGGCGCTGTTCTCGCAGACGGTCCTGGACGCGCAGGCCAAGGCCGGCGCGTTCCGGCGGCTGGTGGAGAAGTGGCGGGGCCTCGACGTCCCGGAGGCGCTGCGGGACGTGCACGGGCGCGCCGAGCAGATCCTCCGCGAGTCGGCCGAGGCCTACGCCGCGGAGGCGGAGGGCACGGAGCCCGACGCCAGGGAGCGCGTCGAGGCGGCCCGCAAGAGCTTCGCCGAGGCGCAGGCGGAGGTCGACCGCTTCACCAAGGAAGGCTGATCGGGCGGCCATGGACTGCGTCTTCTGCCGGATCCGGGACGGCCAGATCCCGTCGACGCGTGTGTACGAGGACGCGCGGACGATCGCGTTCATGGACATCAACCCGCTCACCGAGGGGCACTGCCTGGTGATCCCCCGGGCCCACGCCGTCACCCTCTTCGACGCGGAGGAGGGCGATCTCCAGGCGGCGATCACGACCGCCCGCCGGGTGGCGCGGGCGATCCGGGATGCCCTGCGGCCCGACGGCCTGAACATGCTCCAGGCGAACGGGGCGGCGGCGTTCCAGTCCGTGCCGCACTTTCACCTCCACCTGATTCCCCGCTGGACCGGCGACGGCAAGGGCTTCGACTGGCCGCCGGTGGCCGGCGACCGCGACCGGATCCAGGCCGCGGCGGCGAGGATCCGGGCGGCGCTCGCGTGATGCCGCCGGCGGGGAGCACGCCACGCCTGGCGCGGGCGTCGGCGGCCGCGCGCCGCTCGAGGCGGCGACCGGGGCCGGCGGGGCCGCGCGGGACGCGGAGGGCTGGCCCGTGACCGAGCGGCCGCGGCGAATCCTGATCGGCAAGCCCGGGCTCGACGGCCATGATCGCGGAGCCAAGATCGTCGCCCGGGCGCTGCGCGACGCCGGGATGGAGGTCATCTACACGGGCCTCCACCAGAGCCCCGAGGAGATCGTCGCGACGGCGATCCAGGAGGACGTCGACGCCATCGGCCTCTCCGTCCTCTCCGGGGCGCACAACTACCTGTTCGGCGAGGTGCTCGCGCTCCTGCGCGCGAAGGGCATCGAGGACGTCGTCGTCTTCGGGGGCGGCATCATCCCGCCGGAGGACGTCGCACGCCTCAAGGCGCTGGGGGTGCGCGAGATCTTCACGCCCGGCACCTCGACCCGCGACATCGTCGCCTTCGTCCGCGAGCACGTCCGCCCCGCCAGCACCTGACCGCCTGCCGTTCCCGCCGGGCCCCCGGGGGGCCCGGGGCAACGGACGGTCCGTTGCCCTTGTCGGCGACACGGTGCCCACCGGAGGCTCTCCCCCGGCGCCCACCCCCCGCTCCGGGGGACACGCCGTCGCGACTCCTCGGCCGATGAGGCCGGCGCGTCGAGACGAGGCGGGCACTCCGCCGAGCCCCCGCCCGGGGCGGCGGCCGGTAGCCCCGGACGGGCGGCGCCGGCCCGGAGGACCTTTCCGTGTAGAAACGTTCCGGGACGGCAGAGCCGGGGGGGATCGCCTCGCGCTCGAGCGGAGGGCGCCAGCGCCGGACGTGGACCTCCCCGTCCACCGTGCTCCAGGCCAGAGCGTGCAGCGCGGGGATCGGCTTGCGGCAGACACCGCAGCGTCGCCCGCCCACGTCGATGCCTCGGACCGCTCCGCTGCCCGCCGCGGATGCCCGCGATGACGAGGGCCGACTCTCCCGCGCGACCCCGCCACCCGGGCGGCCGCCGAGGGCCCCACGAGCCACCACGGCCCGCACCCGCGCCGCCACGTGGATCCGGTCCATCGCCGGCCGGCCTCGCCAGGGCCCCGTCGTCGAGCGCCGTGGCGTGCCGAGGTGAGCCGCTCCCGGGTCCGACCGCCGCAAGAGGCGTGCCGGTCGAGGAGGGCCTGCGTCCGCGCCCGGGAGCGACGGTGGTGACCCTGCGCGATTCGGTGTACGGTGAATCCGTGCGAGCGCAAGCGCCCCCGCGCGGCAGGGCGGCGGACCGGGCCGCCCCGTGATCTGGCGGCTCACGCTCGGCGTCCTCTGCCTCACCTTCGCGGTGGAGGAGTTCGTGCGCGCCGGCCCGTCGGCGGCGGAGGTCGTCCGCCGGCCCGGCGAGCTGGTCGACGCGGTCCTCGCCGGCGACGGCAGCGCGGGTCCGTGGCTCCTCGCCGCCTACGGCATCCTCATGGTGGTCCGCGCCTTCTCCGCCCGTCGGGACCCCTGACGGCGCCCGGGTGCCCGTGGACTTCGAGCTCACCGACGAGCAGGCGCTGGCGCGGCGGACGGCCCGCGAGTTCGCGGAGGCCGAGATCGCACCGGTCATCGCGCGCTACGACGAGGCCGAGGAGTTCCCGGCCGACCTGATCGCGAAGCTCGGGGCGCTGGGGTTCATGGGGGTGCTGGTGCCCCCCGAGTACGGCGGCGCCGGGCTCGACTACGTGGCGTACGCGCTGATGGTCGAGGAGCTGTCGCGCGTCGACGGCTCGATCGGCATCACGATGTGGGCGCACAACTCCCTCTGCACGAACCACATCTACACGTTCGGGACCCCCGCCCAGCGACAGCGGTACGTCCCGCCCCTGGCGCGCGGCGAGGTGCTGGGGGCCTGGGGCCTGACCGAGCCGGGCTCCGGCTCCGACGCCGCCGCGATGCGGACGACCGCGGTCGAGGAGGACGGCGCGTTCGTGCTGACCGGCTCCAAGGCGTTCATCACGAACGGCAGCGTCGCCGGGACGGCGGTCGTCCTGGCGAAGACCACCCCCGCCGCCGGCGGGCGGGGCGTCTCGGCGTTCATCCTGGAGAAGGGCATGGCGGGGTTCCGGACCGGGCAGCGGTACCGGAAGCTCGGCCTGCACGCCTCGGACACCGCCGAGCTCGTGCTGGAGGGGGTCCGGGTCTCCCGTGAGAACCTCCTCGGGGCCCGCGATCGCGGGTTCCAGGACGCCAAGAAGGTCCTGGAGGGCGGGCGGATCGCGATGGCGGCGATGGGCGTCGGGCTCGCGCAGGGCGCCCTCGACCAGGCCGTGCGGTACGCGCGGGAGCGGCAGGCCTTCGGCCAGCCGATCGGGAAGTTCCAGGGGATCCAGGGCATGCTGGCCGATCTCGCCACGGAGATCGAGGCGGCGCGGCTCCTGACGCTCCGGGCGGCGTACGGCAAGGACCAGGGACGGCCGGTGATGGCCGAGGCCGCGATGGCCAAGGTCTTCGCCTCCGAGGTCGCCGTGCGGTGCGCGACCCGCGCGGTGCAGGTGCACGGCGGCTACGGCTACACGCGCGAGTTCCCGATCGAGCGCTTCTACCGCGATGCGAAGCTCTGCGAGATCGGAGAGGGCACCTCGGAGGTCCAGCGGACCGTGATCGCCCGCCAGCTGCTGGCGCTGCGCTGAGCCGGGCGGACCGGGCCCCCACCCCTGCCGCGGCGACCGATCCTGACCGGTCGGGGGCCCGCGACCGCGGCGCGGGCCCGCGGGAGCCGGCCGGGCGTGGGCGGCGCCCGGCCGGAAGCGAGGCGCGGGATGGAGCGCATCGGCGAACACGTGCGGTACGAGACGGCCGGGGGCGTCGGCCGGATCACCCTCGCGCGCCCGCGCGTCCTCAACGCGCTGGACGGGCGGCTGGTGGCGGAGCTCGCGGACGCGGTCGTCCTCGCCGCCCGGGATCCGGAGGCGTGGGTCGTCGTCGTGACCGGCGAGGGGCGGGCGTTCTCGTCCGGGATGGACCGGACGGCGCTCTCGGGCGGCGCGATCGGCGAGCCGTTCTTCCGCGACTGGATCCGGGCCCTGAACGGGCTCGAGGACATGGGGAAGCTCGTCGTCGCGGCGATCCGCGGCTACTGCCTCGGCGGCGGCCTCCAGCTGGCGCTAGCGTGCGACTTCCGGCTCTGCGCCGCGGACGCGGTCCTGGCGCTCGGCGCCACCCGCCACGGGCTGATCCCCGACGGGGCCGTGCTCCGGCTGGCACGCATCGTCGGCCTCGGCCGGGCCAAGGAGCTGGCGCTGCTCAACGACCCCGTCACGCCGGCCCAGGCGCTCGCGATGGGCCTGGTCACCTGGGTTGTGCCGCCGGAGGCCCTGGAGGCCGAGCTGGAGCGGGTCGTCGGCCGCTGCCTCGAGGCTGCGCCGACCGCCGCCCGGCACACGAAGCGGCTCCTCCTGGCCTCCTTCCACGCTGATCCGCGCGGCCTGATCGAGGACGTGGTCGGCGCCCAGCGCGAGTGCCTGACATCCTGGGAGATGCGGGAGGCCAACCGGGCCTGGGACGAGCGCCGCGAGGCGCGCTTCGTCCCGCCGCCCGCCTGAGCCCGGCCGGCCCCCTGCCGCGGCGGCCCTCGGCGCGCGCCTCGTCACCACGCGCGCGTAGCCGGCCAGCCCGTGGGTCGGGGCGGAGATGGCGGTCGCCTCCCCCGGCTCGCCGTCCCCGGCCCTCGGGCCGCGGGAAGCTTGTGCGCCGCGCGGGACGGCGCTATACCCGAGGTGTGCCGCCCGAGCCCGCCGATCGCCGGCCGCCCGGGGGGGGCCCGCCCGCGTGCGACGAGGAGCTGGCGCGGGGCCCCGCCAACTACGTCGCGCTCACCCCCACGACGTTCCTGGCCCGCGCGGCGGTGGTCTACCCCACGAAGCCGGCGGTCATCCACGGCGAGCGCACGTTCCCGTACGCCGAGGTGTACGCGCGGGCGCGGCGGCTGGCGTCGGCACTGGCGCGCCTCGGGATCGGCCGCGGCGACCGGGTCGCCATCATGGCGCCGAACGTCCCCGCGATGCTGGAGGCCCACTACGGCGTCCCGATGGCCGGCGCGGTGCTGAACGCGTTGAACTACCGCCTGGACGCCCGCGCGGTCGCCTTCATCCTGGAGCACGCGGAGGCGCGGCTCCTGATCGCCGACACCGAGTTCTCCGACACGGTCCAGCGCGCCCTCGCCCTCCTGGCCCATCCGGTGCCTGTCGTCGACATCGTCGATCCGCTGGCCGAGCCGGGCCGCGGCGGGGCGCGGCTCGGCGACGTGGAGTACGAGGAGCTCCTGGCCGGCGGGGACCCCGAGCAGCCGTGGCGCCGGCCCGAGGACGAGTGGGACGCGATCAGCCTCCTCTACACCTCGGGGACCACCGGCGACCCCAAGGGGGTCGTCTACTCGCACCGCGGCGCGTACCTGAACGCGCTCGGCAACGCGCTCGCGTTCGGGCTCTCGCCGCGGACGGTGTACCTCTGGACGCTCCCGATGTTCCACTGCAACGGCTGGACGTACCCGTGGGCGGTGACCGCGGTCGGCGGTACCCACGTGTGCCTCCGGCGGGTCGATCCGGCCCAGATCTTCCGGCTGATCGTGCGCCACGGCGTCACGCACCTCTGCGGGGCCCCGATCGTGCTCAGCACGCTCGTCCACGCGCCGGAGGGGGTCAAGCAGCGGCCGCCCCACGTGGTCGAGGTGGCCACCGGCGGGGCCGCTCCGCCGTCGGCGGTCATCGCCGCCATGGAGGCGATGGGCTTCCGCGTCACCCACCTCTACGGGCTCACCGAGTCCTACGGCCCGGCCACGCTGTGCGCCTGGCAGCCGGAGTGGGACGGGCTGGCGCTGCCCGGGCGCGCGGCGCGGATGGCCCGGCAGGGGGTGCCGCATCCCACGCTCGACGACCTCGCCGTGGCCGACCCCGTCACGCTGGCGCCGGTGCCGTGGGATGGCGTGACGATCGGCGAGGTCCTGCTGCGGGGCAACACCGTCATGAAGGGGTACCTGAAGAACCCCGCCGCGACCGAGGCGGCGCTGCGCGGCGGCTGGCTCCACTCGGGCGACCTGGCGGTGCGGCACCCGGACGGCTACGTCGAGATCAAGGACCGCGCGAAGGACATCATCATCTCGGGGGGCGAGAACATCTCCTCGCTGGAGGTGGAGGAGGTCCTCTACCGGCACCCGGCGGTCATGGAGGCCGCCGTGGTGGCCAAGCCCGATCCGCGCTGGGGGGAGACGCCGTGCGCGTTCGTGGCGCTCAAGCCGGGTGCTCCCGCGGTCGCCGCCGAGGAGATCATCGCCTGGTGCCGCGAGCACCTCGCCCACTACAAGGCGCCCCGCACCGTCGTCTTCGGGCCGCTGCCGAAGACCTCGACGGGCAAGATCCAGAAGTACGTCCTGCGCGAGCAGGCCAAGGCCGCGCGGTAGCGGCGCCCGGGCCGCGCCGCCGCCGTTGCGGGGGAGGCGCGCCGCCGCCCCCGGGAGGTGGGAGATGAACATCGCGAGCATCCTGGCCCGCAAGGGCGGCCGGGTCGTGACCTGCCGGCCGGAGCAGGCCATCCGCGAGGCGCTCGGGCTTCTGGCCGAGCACAACATCGGCGCGCTGGTGGTGGTGGACGAGCGCGGCGCGCCGGTCGGCATCGTCTCCGAGCGGGACATCGTGCGCGAGGCGGCCCGGGACGAGCGGCTGTTCGGCCGGGCGGTCGGGGAGATCATGACCCGGGACGTCGTGGTCGGGGTGCCCGAGGACGCCGTCCGGGCGGTGGGGCACACGATG
This sequence comes from Candidatus Methylomirabilota bacterium, assembly GCA_035652475.1. Taxonomy (GTDB): domain Bacteria; phylum Methylomirabilota; class Methylomirabilia; order Rokubacteriales; family DASRDR01; genus DASRDR01. Next base: position 12,731 of record DASRDR010000100.1, read on the forward strand.
ACCGAGCGCCGCATCCGACACATCCCGGTGCTCGCCGACGGCCAGCTGGTCGGGATCGTGTCGATCGGCGACATCGTGAAGGCGGAGCGGGACGAGTTCCTGGGCGAGATCGACACCCTCGAGACGCAGGTGGGCCGCCAGCGGCACTGAGCGCGAGGAGGGCGAGATGGCGCGACCGGGCACGGAGTCGCACCCGCTGCGGGTCGCGGTGGTCGGCGCGGGGCCGGCCGGCTTCTACACGGCCGAGCACCTGTTCCGGCAGACCGCGGTGGCGGTGCAAGTGGACCTGTTCGACCGGCTGCCGACGCCGTACGGGCTCGTCCGCTTCGGGGTCGCGCCCGACCATCAGAAGATCAAGAGCGTCACCGCGACCTTCGACAAGACGGCGGCCCACCCCGGGTTCCGCTTCTTCGGCCACGTGGAGCTCGGAAAGGACGTGACGCTCGAGGACCTCCGGGCCCACTACCACCAGATCGTGTACACGACCGGCGCGCAGACGGACCGCCGGATGGGGGTCCCGGGGGAAGATCTCCGCGGCAGCCACCCGGCCACCGACTTCGTCGCCTGGTACAACGGCCACCCCGACTACCGCGAGCACCGGTTCGACCTCTCCCGCGAGCGGGTGGCGGTGGTAGGCGTCGGCAACGTCGCCGTCGACGTGGTGCGGATCCTCTGCCGCACGGCCGACGAGCTGGCGACGACGGACATCAGCGACGACGCCCTGGAGGCGCTCCGCGCCAGCCGGGTCCGGGAGGTGTACCTCCTCGGCCGGCGCGGCCCCGCGCAGGCCGCCTTCACGAACCCGGAGATCCGGGAGCTCGGGGAGCTGCCCGGAGCCGACGTCACCGCCGTTCCCGAGGAGGTCGAGCTGGACCCGCTCTCGCGCGCCGAGCTGGAGCGCGCCGGTGACCGGGGCACCGCGAAGAAGGTGGAGATCCTCCAGGAGTACGCGCGCCGCGCGCCCGCAGGCCGGCCGCGGCGGCTGATCGTCCGCTTCCTGGTCTCCCCGGTCGCCCTCGTCGGGGACGAGGCCGGGGCGGTCGCGAGGCTCCGGCTGGGGCGGAACGAGCTCCAGGCCACCCCGGCCGGGACGCTCCAGGCGCGGCCCACCGGGGCGGTCGAGGAGCTTCCGGTCGGGCTCGTGTTCCGATCGGTCGGGTATCGCGGGGTGCCGATCCCGGGGGT
>DASRDR010000101.1:0-32222 GCA_035652475.1 Candidatus Methylomirabilota bacterium
GGTCTACCTCAAGCTGAACGACCCCGAGCGCGAGACCATCCTCTGCAAGGATCCGTTCCAGGCGCACGACGAGCGGGTCGAGCGACTCATCCGGTCGTTCTGAGCCGGGTCGTGCCCGGCGCGCGCGAGCGTGTTCGAGCGGTGAGCCCGAACGGGTCGCTTCCCGGCCCGCCGGCAGGTTCGCCAGAGCCGTGAGTCCGGACGTTCCCCGGCGCCGCCGCGCCCCGTGTCCGCCCGCCGCGCCCGCCGGCCGGTCACCGGTGCCGGCGACCCGGGGCGGCGCGAACACGGCGCGACGCTCGCGGGCGGGGCGGCCGGACGCGCCGCTGCCGGCCCCCGCCGGCCGGCCGGGCGGGCGCAGACGGCCGCGCGGCCCGGGGGCGCGCGCGGCGCCCCCCTCCGAGCGGTGATCCCGCGCCTTCCCTCGGCGCGGGCGCGCGTTCGGCGCCTCGCCGTGAACCCGCCCGCCCGCGGCCGCGCTCGTCGACCGCGGGTGTTGTCCCGGTGAGCCGGCCCGCGCCGGCCCGGCCGCCCCTGTTCTTCGGCTGGGTCGTGCTGGCGGCGTCGGTGGCCGTCATCGCCGTCGCGATGGGGGTCACGTTCTCCCTGGCCGTGTTCCTCCGCCCGCTCGAGGAGCAGTTCGGCTGGAGCCGGGGGCTCATCTCCGGCGTCGCGCTCGTCAACTGGATCGTCCTCGGAATCGGCTCGCTCGTCTGGGGCGCGCTCTCCGATCGCGTCGGCGCCCGCCGGGTGGTCGCGCTCGGGGCCGCGCTCCTGGGCGGCGCCATGCTCCTGTCGAGCCAGGTGCGCACCGCGGGACAGCTCTACGCGGCGTTCGGCATCCTGGGGGCGGCCGGCGCCAGCGCCTGCTACGTGCCGCTCTCCGCCACCGCCACCCGGTGGTTCGTCGCGCGGCGCGGGCTCGCGATGGGGATCATCTCGGCGGGCATGGGCCTCGGGATCCTGGCGGTTCCGCCCGCCGCACGAGCGCTCATCTCGCTGCTCGGCTGGCGGGGCGCGTTCGCGACCTTTGGCGCGCTGACGTGGGTGGTCGCCGCGGTCGCCGTGCGCTTCATCGTGAACCGGCCCGAGGACCGCGGCCTGGCTCCGTACGCCGCGGCCGGGGGCGGCCGGGCCCCGGCCGCGCCGGGTGTCGGCGGCCTGGAGATGACGCCGGCCGAGGCGTTCCGCCACCCCGCGTTCTGGGGTGTCGCGCTGGCGCACTTCGCATGCTGCGCGGCCCACTCGGGGCCGATCTTCCACATGGTCGCCCACGCGATGGATCTCGGCGTGCCGAAGATGGCGGCCGCCGCCATGCTGGGCATCTCGGGCGGCACCAGCATCGCGGGCCGGCTCGGGAGCGGGGTGCTGGCCGACCGGCTCGGTCCTCGCCCCGCGCTGGTCCTGCTCCTGACCGTGCAGGCGGCGACGCTCTCGACGTATCTTGCCGCCGGCGGTGCGGGCTCCCTCTTCCTCGTCGCGCTCGCGTTCGGCGTGGCGTACGGCGGGGCGATGCCGCTCTACGCGCTGCTGGCGCGCGAGTTCTTCGGCGCGCGGGTGGTCGGCACCGCGTTCGGCGGCATCTTCCTCGTCTCGACGATCGGGATGGGGCTCGGCGCCTATGCCGGCGGCATCGTCTTCGATCGGCTCGGCTCCTACTGGATGCTCCACCTCGGCAGCACGATCGTCGGGGCCGCCGCCGTGGTGGTCGCGCTGGGGCTGCGGCCCCCCCGCCCGGCCCCGAGCCCCGCGCCGGCCCGCTGACCGGGGACGGCCGCGCCGCCGCCGAGCGGCGCGGCATCCCGCGCCGCCGCGGCCGGCACCCGGCCGTCGGGCTCCCGCCGGGCGTTGACACGTCCCGGACACCTCTGCTATAGACGGGACAACCCTGGGCCATCGCGAGTGGCCTCGAACCCTCAGTGAGCGAGCCGCTGATCCGCACTGTCTCACGGGATCACACGGACCCTCGCGCCGCGCGTCGCTCCCCGCCGCGATCGTGGGCGGCCGCCGTCGGCCGGGCGCCGGGACGCGCGGGCGAGCGCCCCGCCCACCGCTCCGCGCCGGGTCTCTGGGTCCCGCCTCCGAAGGCCCGGTGGACGTGTACGCTGAGAGCGTCGTCGTCGACATGCCCGTCGCCGGGACGGTGCACGCCACGTTGGCCCAGGACGCGGTGAAGTGGGCGGAGGTTCAGCTCCGGACGACCGCCGGGACGTAGGGGGGCGCGGCTCGCCGGGCGAACTCGGACCGGATCCGCCCCGGGTCCGCCCGATCGCCGGGGGGCGCGGGGAGGCCCGCCATGCCACCGTCGCGGTGCCGATGGCCCCCGCCGCCGGGCGACGGCGCCGGGGCTCCCTCCTCGAGAACGAGCGCGTCCTCGGATTCCTCCTCCTCCTGCCGACAATCGTGCTCCTCGGGCTGTTCATCGCCTATCCGTTCGTGAAGGGCGTGTGGCTGGCCCTCAGCAGCACGACGGTCGGGAACCCGGGCGCGTTCGTCGGCCTGAAGAACTTCGTCAAGGTCTGGAACGACACGATCTTCCAGCGCGCGACCTACAACACGTTCGTCTACACGGGCGTCGCCACCATCGGGAAGCTCGTGCTCGGGATGTGGCTCGCGCTCCTGCTGAACCGGCACTTCAAGGGCAAACGGCTCGTGCGGGCGGCGATGCTCCTGCCGTTCATCATCCCCACCGTGCTGTCGACCTTCGCCTGGAAGTGGATGTTCGATCCGACGTTCAGCGTGCTGAACTGGACGCTGTACCGCGCCGGCCTGATCACGACCCGGATCGGGTGGCTCACCGACCCAGTGCTCGCGCTGGCGTCGGTGATCATCGTGAACGTCTGGCGAGGGATGCCCTTCTACGCCATCACCCTCCTGGCGGGACTCCAGACGGTCAGCCCGGAGCTCCACGAGGCGGCGGCGATCGACGGGGCGAACTCTTGGCAGCGCTTCTGGCGGATCACCTGGCCGCTCCTGCTGCCGGTCACGATGGTGGTCACGCTCTTCTCGGTCATCCAGACGTTCGCCGATTTCCAGCTGGTCTACGTCCTGACCGGAGGCGGCCCGGCCAACTCGACCCACCTCTTCGCGACGTACGCCTACCAGATCGGCATCGGGACCGGGCTCCTCTCCGAGGGGGCCGCGATCTCGCTCGCCATGTTCCCGATGCTCTTCCTGATCGTCGTCGTCCAGCTCTGGTACATCCGGCGGGTCGAGCAGGCCTGAGGCGAAGATGGCGTCGTCACGCGCTCGCGGGAAGCGGCTCCGGGGTGACCTTGCGGCGGGGGCGTTCGAGTTGCCGGACCCGGCGCTCGGCCTCACTTTCATCCGTCCCGGGTCGGCCGTGCCACGGCCGATGGGTCCCTGAGATGCGCGTCCAACGGGCGGGAGGCGACCGGGAACGGCAGGACGCGCCGGGCGCTCGCCCGGGACGGGGCAGCCACCGGCCTCCGGGCCGGCGAGCCCGCCACGCCGGACCGGACCCGGCGGCCGCGTCGTCCGTGATCCGCGCCCGGCCGGGCTCCCACGGGGGCGCGCGATGGTGGTGAGCCGGGCCGGCTCGGGGGCCGGCATGGTCCAGGGCGCCCGCTGGCACCGCTGGGTCTTCTTCTACGTCCCGCTGGCCGCGTTCCTGGTCGGGACGCTGTTCCCCTTCTACTGGATGCTGATCACCGCGTTCCGGCCGGATGCCGAGCTGTACCGGCCGTGGCGGGCGGTGAACAACACCCCGTTCTGGACCACCCACCCCACGACCGAGCACGTCGTCTACCTCTTCGCGCACACGATGTTCGGCACCTGGCTCTACAACACGATGTTCATCGCGGTCGTGTCGACGCTGATCTCGCTCTTCTGCGGGCTGCTGGCCGGATACGCACTCGCCCGCCTCCGGTTCCCCCTGGCCGGCCCGCTCGGGACCGGGATCTTCGTGACCTACCTCGTCCCGCCGACGCTCCTGTTCATCCCGCTGGCGGACGTCATCCGCAGCTTCAACCTGGGGGACACGCCGTGGTCCCTGATCCTGACCTACCCCACGTTCCTCATCCCCTTCTGCACGTGGCTCCTCATGGGCTACTTCAAGACGATCCCGCGGGAGCTCGAGGAGTGCGCGCGCATCGACGGCGCGACCCGGCTGCGGGCGATGACCCAGATCATCTTCCCGATCGCCACCCCGGGCATCCTCTCGGCGGGGATCTTCGCGTTCACGCTCTCGTGGAACGAGTTCCTGTACGCCCTGGTCTTTCTCTCCTCGCCCCAGCAGAAGACGGTACCGGTCGGCGTGGTCTCGGAGCTGATCCGGGGCGATGTCTTCTTCTGGGGGCCGTTGATGGCCGGCGCCCTGCTGGGGTCCGTGCCGGTGGCGCTGATCTACTCGTTCTTCGTGGAGCACTACGTGGCGGGGCTGACCGGAGCGGTCAAGGGCTGAGCCTGGTGGGAGCCCGCGCGTGAACCACGGCCAGGAGGTCGCCACCGCGCCGGCGGTCGCCGTTCCCCGGGCGGTCGGGGCGCGAGGCGGCTGGGGGCGGGAGGCGCTGCAGGGGTTCGTCTGGATCGCGCCGGCGTTCCTCTACCTCGCGTTCTTCATCGTCTATCCGTTCTTCATGTCGATCTACCTCTCCCTCTCCAACGCCCGGGTGGGCTCTCCCGAGCACGCGTTCGTGGGGCTCACGAACTATGTCCGGCTCTTCCAGGATCCGGTGTTCTGGCAGACCGTCCGGAACTCGTTCGTCTTCACCGTGGGGTCGGAGCTGATCCGGCTGATCATCGGCCTGCCGCTCGCGTTCGCGCTGAACCGCCACTTCAAGGGCAAGCGGCTCGTCCAGGGCCTGATCCTCATCCCGTTCGTGATCCCCATCGCCCTCTCCTCCCTCGCCTGGAAGTGGATGTTCGACTCGCTCTACAGCGTCATCAACTGGATGCTGATGCGGGCCGGGCTGATCGAGTACCCCTGGCAGTGGCTGGGCGAGCCAGGACTGGCGATGTGGTCGGTGATCATCCTGAACGTCTGGCGCGGATTCCCGTTCTCGGCGGTGGTCCTGCTGGCGGGCCTCACCGCGGTGCCGCAGGAGATCATCGAGGCGGCCAAGATCGACGGGGCCGGGCCGCTGCGCCGGTTCCACTACGTGGTGGTCCCGATCATCCGGCCGATCCTGTTCGTGGGGCTGCTCTACTCGATCGTGTTCTCGTTCACCGACTTCTCCGCGGTCTGGCTGCTCACCCAGGGCGGGCCGTACAACACCACCCACGTGTTCGGCACGTACGCCTACAACATCGGCATCAACGCGGGGGACATCGGGATGGGGGCGTCGATCACGCTGTTCATCTTCCCCCTCCTGGCCGTGACGGTCATCCTGATGCTGCGCTTCCTCCGTCGGGAGTAGCCGCATGGTCACCCCCTCGACCGCCCGGCAGCTCTGGCGGCGGCTGGCCCGCGATTACGGCCCGTACGTCCCGCTCTCGCCGTACCTGTTCGTGGTGCTGTTCCCCTTCTACTGGATGGTGATCACGACCTTCAAGCGCGACAACGACCTCTACAACCTGACCACCGCGCCGTTCTGGTTCAAGGAGCCGCCGACCCTGGCCCACGTGAAGCTCCTGCTCGAGCACACCCTCTTCCTCACCTGGCTCCAGAACAGCCTCCTGGTGGGCGCCGCCGTGGTGGTGATCACGCTCCTGCTCGGGCTGCCGGCGGCCTACGCGCTCGCCCGCATGCGGTTCCCCGGCAACGACACCCTCTCGATCGCGATGTTCCTCTCGTACCTGATCCCGCCGGCGCTCCTGTTCCTGCCGCTGTCCCAGCTGGTGCACGGGCTCGGCTTCACCGACTCGATCTGGTCGCTGGTGCTCGTCTATCCCTCGTTCACGATCCCGTTCTGCACGTGGCTCCTCATGGGCTTCGTGCGCACCGTTCCCCGCGAGATCGAGGAGAGCGCGCAGATCGACGGCTGCACCCGGTTCCAGGCCTTCCGGATGATCATCATCCCGGTGATCATTCCCGGGATCATCACCGCCAGCATCTTCGCGTTCACCCTCACCTACCAGGAGTACATCTACGCGCTGACGTTCATCTCCGCCTCCGCCAACAAGACGATCGCCTACGGCGTCACGACCGACCTGATCCGGGGGGACGTCTTCTACTGGGGATCGCTGATGGCCGGGGCGCTGATCGGGGCCATCCCGGTCGCGGTCGTCTACGCGTTCAGTCTCGACCACTTCATCCATGGCCTCACCGCCGGGGCGCTGAAGTGACCCGCACTCTCACACAAAGGAGGACTGCGTCATGACCACGGTCTCTCGGCGACAGTTCCTGGGCTCGGCCGCCGGCGCCGCCGTCGCCGCGCCGCACGTCTGGATCCGGCCGGCGTGGGCGCAGCAGAAGGAGATCCGGATCCTGGCCTGGAGCCACTTCGTCCCTGCCTACGACGCCTGGCTCGACAAGTGGACCGAGGAGTGGAGCGTCAAGAGCGGCGTGCGCGCGGTCATCGACCACGTTCCGCACCTGCAGATCCCGGCCAAGATCGCGGCGGAGGTGGCGACGCAGTCCGGCCACGACATCGTCCAGCTGGTCGGGTCCGGCACCGAGAAGTGGGCAAACGCCCTCACCGACGTCCAGGACGTCGCGGATCGGCTGGCCAAGCGGCACGGCGGATGGACTCCCCTCGCGGAGAACTACTCCCAGGCCAAGGACGGGCGGTTCCACTCCATCCCCGATTTCTTCATCGACTTCCCCGGGCTGTACCGGAAGGATCTGTGGACCGAGGTCGGGATGCCCAACGGCCCCGATACCTGGGAGGACGTGCACCAGGGCGGGATGAAGCTCAAGGCGAAGGGCTTCCCGGTCGGGATCGGGCTCGCCCACCACGACGACGCCCGGGCGTCCTGGCGCGCGATCATGTGGTCGTACGGGGCCAGCGAGGTCGCCAAGGACGGCAAGACGATCACGTACAACTCCAAGGAGATGCGGGAGGCGTTGAAGTTCAACAAGGCGCTCTACAAGGACGCGATGACCCCCGAGGTCCTCGCCTGGGACGACGCCTCGAACAACCGGTTCCTCGCCTCCGGCCGCGGCTCCTGGATCCACAACCCGATCAGCGCCTACCGGAGCATCGAGGGGCAGAACAAGGAGCTCGCCTCCAAGATCTGGGTCCAGCTCTCGCCGAGGGGCCCGGCCGCCCGGCGGTCGTTCGCGAACTGCCGCGCCTACGGCATCACCCGGTTCTCGAAGAACCAGGACGCCGCCAAGTCCTACCTGGAAGCGCTGGTGGACGCCTACCGGGAGGGGGCCAAGGCGTCGACCGGCTACAACATGCCGATGCTGAAGGCGTTCGCGACGCCTCCATTCCCCGTGATCAGCGAGGACCCGAAGCTGAAGCCCCTCGAGCAGGACGCCGAGTACCACTTCACCATCGGATACCCCGGCGCCTTCACCCCGGCCGCCGACGAGGTGTACCAGCAGTTCGTGATGGTCGACGCCGTCGCCCAGTTCTGCACCGACAAGCTCGACCTGGAGGCGACGGTGAAGTGGGCGGAGGAGAAGATCAAGGGCATCTACGCGAAGTTCGCCTGAACCCGGTCCCGCCGGCGGCGGCGCGCGCCGCCGCCGGCGCCCCCTCCGCGGGGCCGGGCCCCGCGCCCCCGGAGGGCCGCACCCGGAGCGCGGTGATCATCGGGGATGGCCTGTACGGGCCGTCGGCGGCGGCCCCCTTGACAGGGGCCCGCCGCCTCGCCGATGTTGAGAGCCATCCTCCGGCGGTTGCGTCCGGAGCCAGCAGCGGTTGTCGGCGCCCCGGGTGGAGCGCCGGCCTAACCACGGGAACTCACCCACACCCGAGGAGCGCTCGATGGCACAGGTCGTCCTCAAGGATCTGGTGAAGCGGTTCGACGAGGTCGTCGCGGTCCGCGACGTCAATCTCCAGATCAAGGACAAGGAGTTCATCGTCCTGGTCGGGCCGTCCGGCTGCGGCAAGTCGACCACGCTGCGCATGATCGCCGGGCTCGAGGAGATCAGCTCGGGCGACATCTACATCGGCGAGCGCCTGGTCAACGACCTGCCGCCCAAGGACCGCGACATCGCGATGGTGTTCCAGAACTACGCGCTGTACCCCCACATGACCGTCTACGAGAACATGGCCTTCGGGCTGAAGATGCGGAAGTTCCCGAAGGCCGAGATCGACAAGCGCGTCCGCGAGGCCGCCCAGATGCTCGGGATCCAGGAGCTGCTGAGCCGCAAGCCCCGCCAGCTCTCCGGCGGCCAGCGACAGCGCGTCGCCGTCGGGCGCGCCATCGTGCGCCATCCCCAGGTCTTCCTGTTCGACGAGCCGCTGTCGAACCTGGACGCGAAGCTCCGCGTCCAGATGCGGGTCGAGCTGAAGCGGCTCCACGAGCGGCTCGAGACCACCGCGATCTACGTGACGCACGACCAGGTCGAGGCGATGACGCTCGGCGACCGGGTGGTCGTGATGAAGGACGGCGTCGTCCAGCAGGTCGGGGACCCGCTGACCGTCTACGCCAAGCCCCGCAATCGCTTCGTGGCGGGGTTCATCGGGTCGCCGGCCATGAACTTCATCGACTGCACGGTGACCGGCTCGGACGGGGCCCTCTCCGTCGATGCCCCGGGGGGCTTCCTCCTGGCGGTGCCGCCGGCCATGCGCGCGTCGCTGGACCGGTATCGCGGCAAGCCCGTCATCCTCGGCATCCGGCCGGAGGACATCCGCGAGGGCACGCCCGCCGACCCCAAGGAGTACCAGGTCGAGGCGGTGGTCGAGGTCGTGGAGCCCCTCGGCAACGAGATCCTGATCGACGTGAAGGTCGGGCCGAATCCGCTGGTGGCCCGCGTCCCGCCGACCTCGCGCGTGCGCATGCGCGAGCGGATCCGGCTCTCGCTCGACCCCGACCGCCTGCACTTCTTCGACACCGACACCGAGCAGGCCATCGACTGAACGCGCCGGGGGCGCCGGCCGACCGGGCGGCGCCGCCGCCGGGCCGGCGCCGCCGCCCCGCGCGGAGGAGGCCCGGTCGGCGCGCTCCCTCGCGCGCGCGGGGTCCGCGCCGGTCCCGGCGCGCCGCCGCGGTCCGGGCTGGCGGGGGAGAAAGGCGACGCCCCGGCGATGCCGCCGGCGCCGCGACACCGGCCCCCGTGTCCCGGGGTTGCCGGGCCCCCGCGCCGCGTCGCGCCGGCGCCGCGTCGCGCCGGCGCGGGGTAGAGTAGGGACGTGCAGGCCGCGCGGCCGGTGGCGCCCTTCCACTGCACGGGGCCACCCCCGGCCCCGACCACGTGAACACGCGCAGCTGGCGCCCGAGCGCCGCCCGGTCCGAGGGGCCGCTCGCCTGCGCCGGCCTGGTCACCGGGACCCGCCAGGTCGGTCGGCTCTCGGAGGCCCGGCTGCGCGGCCTCTGGCGGGCCGCCCCGCGGCATCGCCAGCGCGCCGTCCGGGTGCCGCGCGCCGGGATGCGCCGCCATCACGCCCGGCGCCGCGCGGGCGCCGCCGCGGGCGGGCGCGCGTGAAGGCGCGACGCGTCGTCGGCTGGGGGCTCGGGGCACTCGCGGTCACGGTCGCGGCCACCGTCGCGGCCGCGCTCCTGACCCCGGTCCCGCCGTCGCCGCGCGGGCCCGAGCCGGGGCGGAGCGTCTACCAGGCCCACTGCGCGACCTGCCACGGGCCGCGCGGCCGCGGCGACTCGTGGCGGGCGCGCCTGCTGTGGCTCCGGCCCGGGGACCTGACCAGCCCCCGGCTGGCGACTCTCTCCGACGCCTACCTGCTGGACCTGGTCCGGCAGGGCGGCGCCATCCTGGGGAAGCCCGGCATGCCGTCCTTCGGGGCGGTCCTGAGCGAGGCGGAGATCGAGGCGGTCATCCAGTACGTCCGGACGCTCCAGCGCGCGCCGCACGACGTGGGTGGCGCGCCGGGATCGACCTCCTGAGCGCGCCGGGATGGACCGCGCGGCCCCGCCCGGGCACGGCCGGTTCGCCTCACGGGGTGCTCGCGGGCACGCGCCGGTACCCCCGGTCGCGCATGCAGGCGTCGAACGCGGCGACGTCGAACTCGCGCCGGGGCACCAGCTCGATCGTCTCGTCGACGCCCCGGCGCGAGCTGGCGGACACGACCCGGCGCTCCAGCACGGCGTGGTCCCGGTCGGCTGCCGCCGCGCACTCGCGCTCGTCCTGCTGCCGCTCCGCCTCGGTGCCACCCGGGCGCGCCCAGCGCGTCGCCGCGCACCCGACGCTCAGGGCCGCCACCGCCAGCACGATCCAGGGCCGCACGGTCCGAGCGTACCGCGGATGCGCGCGCCGTGATAGCCTGGGAGCCGCTCGTCGACCGCGCCGGCTCCCCGGCGCCGCCCCGGAGGGTCCAAGCCCAGTGCACCCCGCCGAGCGCCTGAACCCCCGCCGCAGCGTCCGGCCGGGCCCGCGACCGCGATGAGCGCCGAGCGGGCCCCGCGGCGCCTCGTGGTCGCCATCTCGGGCGCCAGCGGCTCCATCTACGGCATCCGGCTCCTCGAGGTCCTGCGGGACATCGCCGGGATCGAGACGCACCTCATCGTGAGCCTGGCGGCGAAGCGGACCCTGCTGGACGAGACGGAGTACACCGTCCGGGACGTCGAGGCGCTCGCGACGCGGGTCTACGACGACCGGGACATCGGGGCCGCGCTGGCCAGCGGCTCCTTCCGGACGCTCGGGATGGTCGTGGCGCCGTGCAGCATCAAGACCCTGTCGGCCCTCGCCACCTCGCACGCCGACACTCTCATCGCGCGCGCGGGGGACGTCACGCTCAAGGAAGGGCGGCCGCTGATCGCCGTCGTGCGCGAGACGCCGCTCCACGCGGGCCACCTCCGCCAGATGCTCCTGCTCGCCGAGATGGGCGGGGTGATCCTGCCCCCGGTCCCGGCGTTCTATCACCGGCCGAAGACGATCCGCGACCTGGTGGATCACACCGTGGGCCGCGTGCTGGACCGGCTGGGGATCGTCCATGGGCTGGTACCGGAGTGGGCGGGCACGCGCCGACCCCGGGCGGAGCCGCCCGGGCCGTGACCGTGCGGCGCGCGAGGTCCCTCGGCCGGAACCGGTGTCACCGCCGGCCCGCCCTGACGGCGGCGGGGCCGAGGCGGACGCCGGGGGCCCAGGCCGGCCGCGCCGGGGGCGTGACCGGCCGCCCGGGGCGGGCATGAGCGCCGGGCCCGCGGACGCACCCCGTCGCGTCGCCGTCGTCCTGTTCGACGGCTTCACCGTCCTCGACGTCTACGGCCCTGTCCAGGCGTTCGCGGCGGCGCGAGCGCCCGCCGCCGAGGGGGGCCGGCGCTGGTTCGAGATCCTGACGCTCGCGGAGTCGCCGGGCCCGGTCCGGAGCGGCGACGGGCCGGCGACGCACGCCGAGCACGCGCTCGGCGACCCGCCGCCGTTCGACATCCTGCTGATCCCGGGCGGGTTCGGCACCCGCCAAGCGGTGGACGATCCCCGGCTCATCGCGGCCCTGGCCGCCGCCAGCGGCCGCGCCGCGATCACCGCGACCGTGTGCACCGGAGCCGCGCTCCTGGCCCGGACCGGGCGCCTCGACGATCGCCCGGCCACCAGCAACAAGCTCGCATGGGACTGGGTCGTCGCCCAGGGTCCGCGGGTGCGGTGGCGACGCCATGCGCGGTGGGTCGACGACGGCGACGTGCTGACCTCCTCCGGCGTGTCGGCGGGCATCGACATGGCTTTGGCGCTCATCGCCCGGGAGTGCGGCCGCGCGCTCGCGCTCACGGCCGCGCGGAACATGGAGTACGTCTGGCGCGACGACCCCGATGACGATCCGTTCGCCTGAGGCGCCGGGCGCCTCGCCGCCGGCCGAGCCGTTCTCGACGCACCTGCGGCGGCTCGCCGATCCGATCTGGCAGGCCCAGCACGCCCACCCGTTCGTGCGCGGCATCGGCGACGGGACCCTCGAGCGGGACCGCTTCGTCCACTGGATCCGCCAGGACTACCGCTTCCTGGTCGAGTACTGCCGCCTGTTCGGGCTCGCCGCCGCCCGGGCACCGGATCTCGACACCCTCGCGCGGTTCGCCGACCTGCTCCAGGCCACCGCGCGCACCGAGATGGAGCTCCACCGCGCCTACGCCCGCGAGCTCGGCATCGGCCCGGCCGAGCTGGAGGCGACGCCGATGGCGCCGACCACCCGCGCCTACACGGACTTCCTGGTCCGGCTCGCCGCGACCGCGGACTTCGCCGAGCTCGCCGCGGCGCTGCTGCCGTGCATGTGGGGCTTCGCCGAGATCGGCCAGCGGCTGGCGGCGGCCCCGCCCCCGGCCGCGGCGGCCTACCAGAAGTGGATCCGGATGTACGCCGACCCGGAGTTCGGCGCCCTCGCGGAGTGGTGCCGGACGCTCGTGGACCGGCTGGCGGTCGACGCCGATCCCGCCACCCGCCGCCGGATGGAGGAGGCGTTCCTGACCTCGAGCCGCTACGAGTACCTGTTCTGGGACATGGCCTGGCGGCGGGAAGCCTGGCCGGTCTAGCCGACGAGGAGGACCCATGGATCTCGGGATTCGCGGAAAGGTCGCGCTGGTCACTGCCGCCTCGAAGGGGCTCGGTCGCGGCTCCGCCGAGGCCCTGTCCGCCGAGGGCTGCCGGGTGGCGATCTGCGCCCGGACCGCGAGCGACGTCGAGCGCGCCGCACGCGAGATCGCCGCCCGGACCGGCCACGAGGTCGTGCCGCTGGTGGCGGACGTGGCGCGGGCGGACGAGATCGAGGCCCTGCTCGCCGGCGTGCGCGCCCGGCTCGGCGACCCGGACATCGTCGTCTGCAACGCCGGCGGACCGCCGGCGACGACGTTCGCGACCACCACCCTCGGCCAGTTCCTCCCCGCGATCGAGCTGTCGATGATGAGCTCGATCCGCCTCACCTACGGCGCGGTGCCGGCCATGGTCCGGAAGGGCTGGGGACGGATCGTGTACATCACCTCCGTGTCGGTCAAGCAGCCGATCCCCCACATCCTCCTGTCCAACACGGCGCGCGCGGGGCTGACCGGGTTCATGAAGACGGTCGCGCGCGAGATCGCCCACAGCGGGGTCACCCTCAACGCGGTCCTGCCCGGGACGCACGCCACCGATCGCGTCGAGCAGACCGCCCGCACGCGGGCCGCCGCCGAGGGCATCACCTTCGAGGCGGCCATGGACCGCCAGCGCGCCTCGAACCCCATGGGGACGCTGGGCGACCCGGGGGACTTCGGGGCGGTGGTCGCGTTCCTGTGCTCGCAGCAGGCCCGGTTCATCACCGGCGAGAACGTGCTGGTGGACGGCGGGGCGTACGCCGGGCTCGTCTAGCCGGCGCGCGCGGGCGCCGCCGGGCGCGGGGGCGGCTCCCCGGCCACGGCCGCGGTCCGGTCAGGCCCGGGGCGGCGGCCAGGCGAGCGCGGGCACCCACGGCGCCAGCGCCGCCGCCGTGTAGAGGACGACGGCGAGCAGCACCAGCCCCCACCCCCACCGGGCCGGGGTCCAGAGCGCCGGGTCCTCCAGATCGGCCAGGGCGAGACCGAGCTCGTCGCGGTCCGCCCGATGGGCGAGCGCCAGCGCCAGCCGTGCGCGCCGGTTGGCCAGCGTCCACCGCTGGCGCGAGAAGGCGGCGGCGGCGAGGAGCAGGGCCAGCGAGGCGCCCAGCACGTAGGGCCAGCCGAGGGTCCAGACGTGGCCGGCGTAGCGGGCCGGATCCACGCCGCTCGTGCCGCCCAGGAGCAGGAGGAGGACCGCGACGCAGGCCGCCGCGAGGCCGCTCATGTTCCGCGCCTCGTCCCGGAGGTGACGCAGCACGGGCCGGATCTCGTCCACCGCCGCCGCCCCGTTCACGGCGGGCGCGGCCCAGGGGCGACCGGGCTCGGGATCCGCGGCGACGAGGTTCCCGAAGCCCATGCCCGGCGAGACCGGCCGGCCGCGCCCCCGGCGCCGAGGCGTCGCGAGCACCGCCACCGCCCCGAGGGCGCAGGCCAGCCCCAGGAGCTCTCCGGTCGGGAAGCGGAAGCCGAACAGCGCGACGGGGCGCGCGAGCACCCGGAGCGCATCGCCCAGCTGCCCGCCGGCGCCGGCGCCCGGGACGCCGTGGGCGAGCACCGCCAGGGCGACGCCCAGCGCGATCAGGATCCCGGCGGCGCGGGTCACGTCACCGGGCACCGCGGGCCCCTCCCGGGTGGGCGCGGGCGCCCCGGCCGCCGGGCGTCCTCAGCCGGCGCCATGCCGCAGCGGCGGGATCGACACCTACTCCTGGCCGCTCTCGGGCGGAACACCCGCGCCGGGCGCCGGGCGCCCTGGCCGGGGTGACCCGGCCCCGCGGTCAGGCCACGCCGCGCAGCGCGCGGCGCAGCTGCTCGAGGTGGTTGGCGTCGTGCCAGACCATCAGGTTCACGACGTCCTCCACGGTCATCCGGCCGTAGGCGGGATGGAGCCCGGCGCGTGCCCACTGGGGATCGGCCAGGGAGTGGAGGTGGGCCAGGCACTCCTCGCGGCGGCGTCGGAACGCGTGCACCGCCTCGCCCGCATCGTGGCGGATGTACTGCCGGTCCTCCGCCCACCGTTCCGGATCGGCCGGGACGAGCGGCGGGTCGGCGTGCGCCGCGAGCGTCTGGAACCGGAGGAGGAAGAACTCCTCCGTGTCGCGCAGGTGGCAGACGACCTCCACCGGGGCCCAGCTCTTCGCGTCGGGCCGTCGGCACAGGGCGGCCTGCGGCTGGTCCGAGACGACCGCCTCCAGCTCGTGCGCCGTGCGCCCGAGCCGGGCCAGGCGCTCGCCGCGGGGCATCTTCGCGACCTCGTCCTTCGCCAGCATGCGGCCTCCAGGAATCCGGGCTAGATGACGCCGCGCGCCCGCAGGGCCTGGAGCTCGGACGGAGGCAGGCCGAGGTAGCGCGCGAAGATGCGGGGGTTGTCCGCCCCGACGGGGCGGCAGGCCCACTTCAGGCGAGGCGGGGTCCGCGACATCTTCCACGGGGGCGCCTGCAGGAGGAGGCGCCCGTAATGGGGATCCTCGACGTGCTGGAACACGCCCCGCTCCCACCAGTGCCGCTCGTCGAGCGTGTCCTTCGGACTGTTCACGCGCGCGGTCGCGACGGTCCCCGGCCCCCGCTTGTGCAGCATGTAATCCATGACCTTCTCCAGGAGCTCCTGCGACGTGAGCTGGGAGGACCAGGCCTCGATCTCGCGGTGGATCTCCGGCTGCTTCTCGGCGGCGGTCCGGTCGCGCATCGTCGGGAAGCGCTCCCGCAGATCGGGGCGACCCATGATGTTCGTCACGCCGGTCCAGTTCGGGTCGGAGAAGCCGGCCAGGAACGCGTACCCGTCGCGGGTGCGGACCAGCGTGTAGGGGTAGAGCGAGGGATTGAAGGCGCCCCCGCGCTCCCAGATCTGCCGGTGCGAGTGGTACCAGTGGAGGCCGTAGTCCGCCATGCGAGCCTCGGCCTCCGCGGGCGAGACGTCGCAGAGCTGCCCGCGGCCCGAGGTGGCGCGCCACGCCAGCGCGGCCATCGCCGCGAAGGCCGCCCAGGCCCCGCCGAAGTACCACCCGGCCCAGTTCCCCTGCCGGGTCGGCACCGCGTGGGGCTCGGGACCTGCCGGCCCCTCGGGCTCTCCGGTCACGTACGGGACGCCCGAGAGCGCCTGGTTCGTGAGATCGTGGTCGGGGATCGGCGAGGCCGCCCGCGGCCCGAACTGCCCGTGGGTCGAGATGGCCACGTAGACCAGGCGGGGATTCAGCTGGCTGAGCTGCCGGTACCCGAGCCCCCAGGCGTCCATCTGCCCCGGCCGGTGCGTCTCGATCAACACGTCGGCCTTCCCGGCGAGCCGGCGCAGCAGCAGGCGGCCCTCCGGGTCCTCCAGGTTCAGCGTCACGTGGTGCTTGTTCCGGCCCTCCACGAGGTACGCGAGCCCGGTACCGTGGTGCTGCAGGCCATCGGGCGAGAACTGCCGGGCCACGTCTCCGCCGGGCGGCTCGATCCGGATCACGACGGCGCCGAACTCGGCCAGGATCGACGAGGCGAACAGCCCAGCGAAGTTCCCCGTCGAGCAGTCCAGGACCAGGAGGTCGTCCAGCGCCTCCGGCTTCGTGGCCGCGCGCTCGGGCGCCGTCATCCCGCGGGCGAACTCCGCCCAGGGCGGGCGCGCGGAGGCGGGCGCGTCGGGGGTGCTCATCGTCCGGGGCCTCCCGTGCCCGCGCGAGGCCGCCCCCGCGGACTCACGCGATGCTCCCGTCGGCGGTGATGCCCTCGGGCGGCTTGGCGCCCATCCGCTCGGCCCAGCGGCCCACCACGCCCTGAACCTCGAGGGCCTGGATCTCCGACGGCGAGAGCCCCAGCACGGTCCGGAACACGTACTCGTTGTGCCAGCCGACCGGGCGCGCCGCCCAGCGGATCCGGCCCGGGGTCGCCGAGAGCTTCGGAGCCGGGCCCTGCTCCACCATGGCCCCGTACAGCCCGTCCTCGTGGTCCCACACCGCGGCGCGCGCCCGGAGGTGTGGATCCTCGTACCGGTCGCGCGACGTGGCCACCCGGGCCGCGGCGAAGCCGTGCTTCTCCCCCGCCGCCTCCACGTCGGCCCGGGTGAGGTCGGCCGCCCAGTCGGCCAGCTGCCGGCGGACGGCCTCGGCGTGCGCCGGCTCGAGCCGGGCCGCGAGCGTCGCCCACCGCGGATCCTCGGCGAGCGCCGGGGTGCCCATCGCCTGGCAGAGGCCGCGGAACTCCGGGTCGGTCACGGCGGCCACCGCGGCGAAGCCATCGCGGCAGCGGACGATGTCCGCCGCCCCGAGCGCGCGATCGTGGTTCCCGACGCGCTCCCGGTCACGCCCGGTCAGCCCGGCGTACACCCACGTCCAGTCGAGCGAGCGGATGAGCCCCTCCGACTGCGCGTAGTCGATGAACTGGCCCTCGCCGGTGCGCCGGCGGTGGTGCAGCGCGACCAGCGCCGCGGTCGCCGCCATGACCGCGCCGAACCAGTCCCCGATGAAGATCCCGCAGGTGATCGGCGGGCGCCCCGGGAAGCCGGTGATCTGGATCATGCCCGAGACGGTCTGGGCGACGGCGTCGTACGAGGCGCGGCCGTGCGAGAACGGCCCCCACTGGCCGAAGCCGGAGTTGGCGACGTACACGAGGCGCGGGTTGATCGCCGAGAGATCCCGGTACCCGATTCCCCACCGGTCGAGCGTCCCCGCCCGGAAGTTCTCGACCACGACGTCGGCCCGGGCCGCGAGCTGGCGGAAGAGCGCTTGACCCTCCGGCTTGTGGAGGTCGATCGCGATGTGGTACTTGGAGTGGTTCTCCGGGAAGAATCCGAGCGACGCGTTCTGCCAGAACGTGCCGCGCGGGGTGACGTATCGCATGGTGTCGCCGCCGGGCGGGAGCTCGACCTTGATGACCTCGGCGCCGAACTCGCCCAGGAAGTCGGCGGTCGACGGACCCAGGATGAGCGTGGTCAGCTCGAGGACGCGGATACCCTGGAGCGCCTCCGGCTTGTCGAAGAGGCCCTCGCGCCGGAAGAGCTCCGCGGTCCATTCGAAGTAGGACTGCTCCTTGGCCATGGAGACCTCTCGTCGCCTGGTCGGACGCCCGCGGGTTCGCGCGTCGCCGCCGCGCCGCTTCGACGGCGCGACGGATGCGCCGGGGATATGGTAGCCCATCCGCCGCGGGTCGCGGAACCCGGGCGGCGGGCGTCCCTCGGGGTGTGGTCCGCCCGGGCGGCGTCCGCGGCGTCGAGCGGATCGCCGCGCGGCCGGCCGCCGCGGCCGTGCCTTACCGGCCGCGGAACGCCGGCTTGCGCTTCTCGAGGAACGCCGCGACGCCCTCGGTCTTGTCCTCGGTCGAGTACACCACCGCCCAGGCCTTCGCCTCGATCGCGAGAGCCTTCGGCAGGTCCAGATCGTAGCCCTCGTTCATCGCTTCCTTGATCAGGCGGAGCGTGATGGGCGCTTTCGCGATCAGCTTGTCCGCGATCGCCCGGGCCTCGGCCCCGAGCCGGTCGGGCGGAACCACCCGGTTCACGAGCCCGATCCGATGCGCCTCCTGCGCGTCGATCATCTCGCCGAGCAGGTTCAGCTCCTTCGCCCGGTGCATCCCCACGATGCGGGCCAGCCGCTGGGTCCCGCCGGCGCCGGGGATCACGCCGAGATTCACCTCCGGCTGGCCGAAGCGCGCGGCGTCGCTCGCGATGACCAGGTCGCAGCACTGGGTGAGCTCGCAGCCGCCGCCCAGGGCGAAGCCGTTGACCGCGGCGATCGTAACCTGCGGCAGCGCCTCGATCCGGCTGTAGAGCCGCTGGATGCGCTGCCCGAATCCCAGCGCCTCGACGGGAGTCTGGCCGACGAACTCCCCGATGTCCGCGCCGGCCAGGAACGCGCGCTCGCCGGCGCCGGTGAACATCACCACCCGCGCCTGGGCGTCATCCTCGAGGCCGGTGCACAGCTCCCCCAGCTCCCGCACCATCGTCCCGTTGATCGCGTTGAGCTGCTTCGGCCGGTTGAGGGTCACCACGACGAGCGCGCCGTCGCGCTCCCGGTCCACGACGAGGGTCTCGAACGCCATGAGTGTCCTCCGTTCGGGTCGAATCTAGCCTGCCCGCCCGCCTCGCGCAACGCGGGCGGGCGCCCGGGGTCCCGGCGCCCCGGCCGCGGGCCGGAGCCGGGCGGCACCCGGGCAAAATGGGCGCCGCCCACCGCACGTCGAAGAGGCGTGGGAGGAGGTGCCATGAGACGCCCGTCACGCTCGCTGTTCGTCGCCGGCCTGCTGCTCGCGCTGGCGGCGGCCGGCCTGTCCGGCTGCATCGTGGTCCCCGCCGGTCCGCCGCGCACGGCCTACGTTGCCCCCGCCCCGGTGTGGGTCCCGGGGCACTGGGTCTGGGGCGGGTACGGCTGGGTGTGGCGCCAGGGCCACTGGCGCTGAGCCGGCCCGGGGCGAGCCGCGTCGCCCGGCCGGGCCGCGCCCCCCGGGGACCGCCATCACCAGGGGAGGGAGAAACGGCTGCCCGCGGCCGCCGCGACCGGAACCGGTCTGCCGGCCCCGCGTCAGGCGGTGAGGCGCGCGGCGCTCGGGAGCGGCGCGGCCGTCACTCCCCGCCCGTCTCGTCGCCCGGCGGGGGGCTCTGAGGCGCATCGATCAGCGGAAGCTCGGGGAGATCGTCGGACGCCGCCGCCCCAAGCTCCTTGAACCGGCGCGCCGCGACCAGCACGCGGCGCTCCAGCGATCCCACGGCGTTGTTGTATGACTCGACCGCCCGTCCGAGGCCCCGCCCGACCTCGCCGAGGTGGCCGGCGAAGATCCGGAGGCGCTCGTGCAGCGTGCGGCCCAGCTCGCTGATGTGGCGGGCGCCCTCCGCGATGCGCTCCTGCCGCCATCCGTACGCGACCGCCCGCAGCAGCGCGATCAGGGTCAGAGGACTGGCCGGGATCACCCGGTGCTCGACGCCGAACTCGATGAGTCCGGGATCGTGCTGGAGGGCGGCGGCGAAGAACGCCTCGCCGGGCAGGAACATGACGACGAACTCCGGCGTGCCCGGCAGCTCCGCCCAGTATGCCTTGCTCCCGAGCCGCGTCATGTGGTCGCGGACCTGGCGCGCGTGGTCCCGCAGCCGCGCCTCGCGGGCGGCGTCGTCGGGAACCTCCGAGGCGTCGAGGTAGGCCGCGAGGGGCGCCTTCGCGTCGACGATCACCGTCTTGCCGCCCGGCAGCCGGACCAGCAGGTCCGGCCGGAGGCGCCCCTCGTCCCCGTCGAGCCCGGCCTGCTCGACGAAGTCGCACTGCTCCACCATGCCGGCCAGCTCGACGACGCGCCGGAGCTGGATCTCCCCCCACCGGCCGCGCACCGAGGGGGCGCGGAGCGCGCGGACCAGGTTCGCGGTCTCCGCCTGGAGCTGGCGCTGGGCCCCGGCGAGCGCGGTGACCTGCTCCACCAGCCCGCCGTACGCGTGCTGCCGCTCCCTCTCCACCGCCCGGACGGCATCGTCCATCCGGGCGAGCGCCTCGCGGATCGGCTCGAGCGTGCGCTCGATCGCCTGCTGGCGCGCCGCCAGGTCGCCGCGCGCCCCTTCCTGGTACTCGCCCAGCGCGGCGCGGGCGAGGTCGAGGAACGCCTGGTTGTTGCTCAGCAGGGCCTCGGCCGAGAGCGTCCGGAACGCCTCCCGGAACCGGCGCTCGGCCTCGCTCAGGAGCGCGGCCTTCTCCTCGGCGGCCCGGCGCTCCTCCGAGAGGAGGGTCTCGAGCCGGGCCCGCTCCTGGCGCAGGTCGCCGAGCTCGCGGCGGAGGGCGTCGACCGTGCGCTCGAGCTCGGGGACGCGCGCGGCCTGGGGCGCAAGCCCGGCGCGCTCCCGCTCGGCCGCGAGCAGCAGGTCCCGGAGGCGGTCGATCTCCGCGCCGGTCCGCCGCAGCTCGTCGGCGAGCTTGGCCTGCTGCTCGGCGACGCCCCGGGCCTCGGTCGCGCTCGCCGCGCGCTCGACCTCCAGCGCCGCGAGCCGTGTCCCCAGCGCTCCGAGCCGCGCGCGCAACGCGAGCCCGGCCGCGAGGCCGCCCACGGCGACCCCGACCAGCAGCGCCGCGAGACTCTCGGCGCTCACGGCGCCGCTCCCGCCGGCGGCCGGCTCCTCCCGGGCAGGCGCAGTGGTCGCATCGACCGGCCCCCCTCTTCGTCGCGCGTGGCGCCCAGGCGCGGACTGGCTGCCGGCCCCAGTCTACACTGGCGCGCCCTCGGCACCCTCGCCTCGCGACGTGCCGGCCGCCCCTCCGCCGGCCGGAACGAGCCGCAGCCCGACGCGCCAGGAGGCGCCTTCCCGGACCGCGCCGACGACCGTCCCGGGGCTGAACTGGATCCCCGCGGCCGCGGGACCGACGAGGGTCGCCAGGAGCCGGTCCAGGTGCGGCAGGTGCCCCACCAGCATCACCGGGCCGGCCGCGAGCGCCAGCTCCGCGGCGGCGACGGCCGGATCGTCGTCGGGCGCCAGGCCCGTGACCGCGCAGACCCCGCCGGCCGGCCTGAGCGCGTCGGCCAGGATCTCGGCGGTCTCGCGCGCCCGGCGCAGGCCCGAATGCCGGATCTCCTCGACCGCGACGCGGCGGCGGGCCAGCGCCTGCGCCACCATCGCCACCTCGCGCGCGCCGCCCGCGGTCAGCGGGCGCTCGCGGTCGTCGGCGCCCGGCGCGGCGGCGCCGTGGCGGACCAGGAAGCACGTGAGGGCACCCGGCGCGGAACGGGAGCCCGCGTCGCTCACTGGCCTACCCTCGGGATCGGGAGAAAAGACGGGTTTAGGGGGCGAGGGATTGCCTCCCCGGCGATCGTCGATCCTGGACCCTCCTAGCGATTGTCTTCTTGGTGGCGACGGGGCCAACGGGCGGAAGTAAGGCTAATGTCCGCCTTCGCGGGTTCGGGGAGAGCCAGCGTCGCTCGCCGCTGGACGGCCAGCGTGAGACCCGCTCCCCCGAATCAGATGCAGAGAGGCCCCGACCGGCCACAGGATGGAGCGCCAGGTTGTGCAGCCCAGAGCGCCAATCAGTGAGCGACCGGCAGGACCTCTCGTCACGCAGTGTCTCGCAGCCCCCGGGAGGGTCGCAATGCCATTCTTCGTCGGCCTCGACTGGGCCTCGACCGCGCATGCCGTCGGTGTGCTCGACGACACGGGGACCGTCCACTGGCGCGGCTCGGTGCCGCATTCGGCCGAGGGCCTGGCCGAGCTCGTCCGCCGCCTGCGGCAGCTCGGGCCCCCTGCCAGCGTGCGCGTCGCGATTGAGCGCCCCTCCGGCCTCGTTGTTGACACGCTGATGGACGCCGGCTTCCAGGTCGTCCCGATCCACCCCAACGTCGTCAAAGCCAGCCGGCCCCGGTATTCCGCCGCTCAGGGCAAGAGCGACGACAGCGATGGCTACCTCCTCGCGGATCTGCTCCGCACCGATGGCCATCGCTTCCGGCCGCTCTGCCCGCCCTCCGACGAGACGCGCGCCTTGCGGGCCCTCGTCCGCGGCCGCGACGACCTCGTCGCCCAGCGCGTCGCCCTCGCCAATCAGCTCCGCGCCCTGCTCGACCGCTTCTGGCCCGGCGCGGCCGGCGTCTTCGCCGACATTGACTCGCCGATCGCGCTCGCCTTCTTGGCCCGGTACCCCACCCCTCAGACGGCTGAGCGCTTGGGCGAGCGTCGGCTGGCCCAGTTCCTCCGCCGCCACGCCTACTGCGGGCGGCGCTCCGCCGCCGAGCTCCTCGCCCGCTTGCGCCAGGCTCCCGCCGGCCGCGCCGGCGAGGCCGAGTGCGAGGCCAGCGGCGACCTGGTCCGCAGCTTGGTCGCCGTGCTCGTCCCGCTCGTCGCCCAGATCCAGCAGCTCACGGCCGCGATCGCCGCGGCCCTGGCCGACCATCCCGCTGGCTCGATCGTCCAGAGTCTGCCCCGGAGCGGGCAGGTCAACGCCGCCCAGCTCCTCGCCGAGCTGGGAGACGATCGAGCCCGTTTCCCCACGCCCGAACAGCTCGCGGCCGAGGCCGGCGCCGCGCCCGTGACCCGCGCCTCCGGCAAACACCACGCCGTCGTCTTCCGCTGGGCGTGTAACAAACACCTGCGCCAGGCCGTCACGACCTTTGCCGATAACTCCCGCCACGCCTCGCCCTGGGCTGCCGCCGTCTACGGCCGCGCCCGGGCGCGCGGCTGCGATCCCCCCCACGCCATCCGGATCCTTGCTCGCGCCTGGCTGCGGGTCATCTGGCGCTGCTGGCTGGACCGCCGTCCCTACGACGTCACCCAGCATCGAGCCGCGGCTGCCCTGACGGCCGCGTAACGCAGGGAGGGTTGACACAGAATGTCTCACGCGCCGCCGCGCGCCCCCGGCGCCGCCCGTGGCAGCCCCGGCTCGTCCCCGAGCCAGCCGGAGTCGAACGCCGGCGGCCCGGATGGCGCCGCGCGCGCTTCCCGCTTCTCCATCCACTCCAGCAGGTCGACGGGCGCCGGGGGCCAGCGCGGCATCGCGACCGCCCGGCGGGGCGCGCGCCCGCCGAGCGCCGGCAGCGGTCGGTCGGGCCAGTCGCGGGAGTGCCGGGTCGGCCGCGGGCACGGGTCGTTCCGCCCGGGCGACGGCACCATCTCAGCGCACGCCCGCGGCGTCGGGCGGGGAGGGACCCGGGCGGTCCTCGACGTCGGCCTCCACCGCGACCGTCTCCAGCGCCAGCTCGTCGGCCCGATGGCAGCGCGCGTAGTGACCCGGCGCGATTGCGCGGAGCGCCGGGGGATCCGTCCGGCACGCGGCGATGGCGTGGGGACATCGGGGATGGAAGTAGCAGCCCGGCGGCGGGCTGGCCGGGCTGGCGATCTCGCCGGGGAGCGCGACGTCCCCGCTCCGGATCCGGGGGTCCGGCACCGGGACCGCGCGCATCAGGGCCGCCGTGTACGGATGCCGGGGTCGCTCGAAGATCGCCGAGGTCGGCGCCAGCTCCACGAGCTGCCCCACGTACATCACCGCCACGCGGTCGCTGATGTGCCGCACGACGGTGAGGTCGTGCGCGACGAAGAGGTACGTGAGGTGGAGACGCTGCTGGAGCTCGAGGAGCAGGTTCAGCACCTGCGCCTGGACGGAGACGTCCAGGGCCGACACGGGCTCGTCGGCGACCACCAGCCGGGGCTCGGTCGCCAGCGCCCGGGCGATCCCGATGCGCTGCCGCTGCCCGCCGCTGAACGCGTGGGGGAACCGGTGGAGGTACTCCGGGCGAAGCCCGACCACCCGCAGGAGCTCGGCGACCCGCTCCATCCGCACGCGGCGGTCGCGGACGCCGTTGACGAGGAGGGGCTCCCCGACGTTGTCGAAGACCGTCATCCGCGGGTTGAGCGACCCGAACGGGTCCTGGAAGATCATCTGGATCTGCGGGCGGAGAGGCGCCAGCGCCTTCCGCGAGAGGGGGGCCAGGTCCACCACCCGGCCCTCGCGCGTCCGGAACAGCATCTCCCCGCTGGAGGGCGTGATCGCCCGGAGGATGCACCGGGCGGTCGTCGTCTTCCCGCAGCCGCTCTCGCCGACCAGCGCGAGCGTCTCACCCGCCTGGATGTCGAAGCTCACGTCGTCCACCGCGCGCACGTGCCCCACCACCCGCCGCCGGAAGCCCTTCTGGATCGGGAAGAGCTTCCGCAGGCGGCGGACCTCGAGCAGCGGGCCGGCCGCGGCGCCCGGGCCGGCGACGGCTGCCGCCACGGCGGGCGCGCCGGTCACGCGGTCGCCTCCCCGTCCCCGTACAGGAAGCAGCTCGCCCACTGGGCGGGGCCGACCGGATCGAGCCGCGGGACGCGGCGCTCGCACACGCCGCGCCGCACGTCCGGACAGCGGGGATGGAAGGGGCACCCGGTGGGCCGGTTGAACGGGTGCGGGATGGAGCCGGCGATCACCGGTAGCGGGTCCCGGCGCCCGGCGTGGCGCATCGGGATCGAGCGGAGCAGCGCCCGGGTGTACGGGTGCTTGGGCGCGTGGAAGATGTCGTCCACCCGCCCCTGCTCCATCACCCGCCCGAGATACATCACCAGCACCCGGTCCGCGATCTGCGCGATCACCCCCAGGTCGTGGGTGATGAAGATGATCGCCGTCCGGTGGCGGCGCCGGAGGTCCCGCAGGAGGTTCAGGACCTGGGCCTGCGTCGTGACGTCGATGGCCGTGGTCGGCTCGTCGGCGATCAGGAGCCGCGGCTTGCAGGACAGCGCCATCGCGATCATGGCCCGCTGGCGGAGCCCCCCCGAGAGCTGCCAGGAGTAGGCGTCGACCCGCTGCTCCGGCATGGCGATCCCGACGTCCCGGAAGAGCTCCACCGTGATCTGCCGGGCGTCGCGGCGGCGCAGCGGCGGGCCGTCCGGCCGCCACTGGCGCCAGTGCAGCAGGATCGCCTCCATGATCTGGTCGCCGACCGTGTGCACCGGGCTGAACGCCGCCATCGGCTCCTGGGGAATCAGCGCGATCTCGGCGCCGCGGATGGCTCGCATCGCGGGGCCGCGCGGCGGCAGCGCGGCCAGGTCGAGGACCGGCGCGCCGGGGCCGTTCCCGTCCGCGGTCGCCCCCCGCCGGAGGAGGATCTGGCCCGACACGATCCGCCCGGGAGGCTCGACGAGCTGAAGGATCGCCCGGGTGGTGACCGTCTTCCCGCAGCCGCTCTCCCCGACGATCCCGACGACCTCGCCGGAGGCGACGTCGAAGCTCACGCCGTCGACGGCGCGCACGACGCCCTCGTCCATGAAGAACGCGACGCGAAGGTCGCGCACGGACAGGAGCGGCGGGCCGGCCTCGGTCATCGAGCGGGCGGGCGCCGGGCCGCCGCCGGGCGTCCCCGGGTCAATGGCTGTACGGGTCGGCGGCATCGCGGAGGCCGTCCCCCACCAGGTTGAAGGCCAGCACCGAGACGATCACCACCAGGCCGGGGACCAGCAGCCACGGGGCCAGGGCGACGGTCTGGAGGTTCTGCGCCTCCTGCAGGAGCACCCCCCAGCTGATCGCGGGGGGCCGGAGGCCGAGCCCCAGGAACGAGAGCGAGGTCTCGTTGATGATCATGGCCGGAATGGCGAGGGTGCTGGTCGCGATGATGTGGCTCAGGAACGTCGGGACCATGTGCCGCAGGATGACCCGCCGCCGGCTGCAGCCGGCCAACTCCGCGGCGATCACGAAGTCCTCCTCCCGGAGGGCGAGAAAGCGGCCCCGCACCTCGCGAGCGAGCGTCGTCCATCCCACGAGGGCCAGGATCACGGTGATCGCGAAGAACACCCGCGCGGGCGACCAGTCCCGGGGGAGGGCGGCGGTCAGCGCCAGCCAGATCGGGATCGTCGGCAGCGACTGGAGCAGCTCGATCAGCCGCTGGATCACCTGGTCGGGCATGCCCCCGAAGTAGCCCGAGACCCCGCCGAGGACGATCCCCAGCACGACGCTCAGGGTCACCGCGACGAGCCCGATGGTCATCGACGTCTGCGTCCCGTGCATCAGGCGCGACCACTGGTCGCGCCCGAGCCGGTCGGTCCCGAGGAGGTGCACCCGCTCGCGGTCCGCGCCCGCGGCGGCCCCCACGAGGTGCACCCGCGCGGGGATGACGCCGAGCAGCCGGTACGGGGGCCCGGGCACGAGGACGCCGACGGGCACCTTCCGCGCGGGGTCGACCTGCCATTCCATCCGCAGCGTGGTGGGGTTGCGCTTGCCGGTCACGCCCGGGACCCAGGGCCGGACCCGCCACCCGTCCAGCAGGTGGATCCGCTGGACGGGGATGAAGGCCAGCCGGGCGTCCGTCGCCTCGGGATCGTGGGTCGCGAAGAACTCCGGGCAGACCACGACGGCGTAGAGGGCGGCGAGGACCGCCATGCTCCCGAGCGCCAGCCGGTGCTTGCGGAACCGCCACCAGACGAGCGTCCAGTTCGACGCGACCGAGATCCGCTCCTCGGCCGCCGCGGACGGCGCCACCGGCGCCGCGTCCAGCACCGCGGCGCCCCGCTCCGGATCCGGCGTCGCGACCGCCACGCCCTACCCCGGCCTCCGGGACGGAGCCCGGCGCGCGCCGGCGGGCACACCCCCCGGCGGCTCCCCCCGACGGACCTCGAGGCCGGTGCCCGGGTCTGCCCGCCCGCCACCGTGGCCCGGCCCCACCTGCCCGGCGGATGCGGCCGAGCGGCCCCGCGGCGGCCGGCCGGGCCGGGGGGGCGCGGGCGGGAGCCCCCTGCAGGGCCGGCCGGCTCGTCGGGCGGACCGGCGTCTCCCCTCGGCCATCGCGTCTACGACTCCATCCGGATCCGCGGGTCCAGCCAGGCCAGCAACACGTCCGAGACGAGCGTGCCGAGGATCGTCAGCAGGCAGTAGATCAGCAGGATGCTCCCGGCCAGGTACATGTCCTGGTTGACGAGCGCCCGGAGGAGGAGCGGCCCGATGTTGGGGAGGTTCATGACCGTCGCCACGATCAGGCTCCCAGAGAAGAGCGCCGGGAGGTACCAGCCGATCGTGCTGACCAGGGGGTTCAGCGCCAGGCGGACCGGGTAGCGGAGCACCAGGCGCCACTCCGACAGGCCCTTGGCGCGCGCGGTGACCACGTAGGGGCGATTCAGCTCGTCGAGGAGGTTCGCGCGCATGATGCGCGTCAGCCGCGCGGTCCCGGCCACCCCGAGCACGATGGCCGGGAGCCAGATGTGCTTCAGGAGATCGAGCACCCGGGCGGCGCTCCAGGGCGCCTCGACGAAGTCCGGCGAGAACAGCCCGGTGACGCCGATCCCGAAGTAGGCGAACGCCGCCCACATGAGGACCAGCGCCAGCATGAAGTTCGGGGTGGCGACGCCGACGTAGTTGAGCACGGTCACGGTGTAGTCCAGGGGCGAGCGCGGGTGCGTGGCCGAGTAGATCCCGACCGGGATCGCCACGATCCACGTGAACCCGAACGACAGGAGTGCCAGCACCACGGTCAGGGCCAGGCGCTCGCCGATCAGCTCGGTGTTCGGCCGCTGGTACTCCAGCGACAGCCCGAGGTTGCCCCGGAGCACGTTCGCCATCCAGCGCCAGTACTGCACGTAGACCGGCTGGTCGAGCCCGTAGTCGCGACGGAGGGCGTCCAGCTGCTCCGCGCTGATCGAGCTGCCGGAGGACGCCAGGGTCGCGGTGTAGACGGTCAGGAAGTCGCCCGGGGGCGCCTGGACGATCGCGAACACCGCCACCGAGAAGATGAAGAGGAGCAGCGGCAGGAGCAGGAGCCGCTGGAGAACGTACCGCGTCATCGGATCACGCGCGCCGCCTCGGTGTCGTCCGTGGCGCCGATGGCCAGGTCGATGTCACGCGGGACGCGAGGTTGGGTGCGCGCGGAGACGGCGAGACCGCCGACGAGCGCCCACCGGACGCCGAGGGCGTCGAGATCCAGGCTGGCGCGGTGCAGGGCGCGTCGGAGCCGGCTCAGCGGCTCCGTCGAGGCCACGGCACCGGTCGGCCGGAGGCGTCGGCAAGCTCCGCCCCCGGCCGCTGCTGGAGCCATTCGATGAGCCGCGCCTCGACCTCCTCGGCCGAGAGTCCCGGGCGCTCGCGGCGAAGTCTCTCGCGCATCAGTCCTCGCCCGTCTTGAACAGGTCGAGGGCGAGCAGGATCCGACGGGCGGCCGCGGCGACCCGTGCGGTCACGGCGTCCAGTCTACGCGCCCGCCGGGCGACGCCACCGCCCGCCGCGCTGCCCGCTCCCGATCCCGGGCAGCGCGGCGGGGGGCCCGGCTACCGCACGAAGAAGAACTGCTCGGGACGGGCGTTGCCGGGGCTCCGGAGCGGCCAGTCGTTGCCGATCGTGGTCGGCACGTTGTGGAGCCGGGCGTTGACGACGACCACGCCCTGGACCATCGGGGTGAGCCCCACCGTCCCGATCTCGTAGAGGTTGTCCACCCAGATCCGGTACAGCTCCTGGGCGAGCTTGGCCTGCTGATCGGGGCCAACCGTCCGGGCGGTGTCGATCAGCTCGACGATCTTCTTGATCGGCGGCGGAGGCTCCATGCCCTGCTGCCCCTTCGTCTCGTACCACTGCTTGAAGAGCGGGCCGGTGGTCAGGATGGGCGCCGTGCGGACGTCGACCTTCGCGTTGCCCGTGTACGGGAACGCGGTGGTGTCCTCGTTCCACATCTCGGTCTGGAGCTCGTTGGCGTCCCGCATCTTGAAGTGGAGGGCCCGCTCGCGGAGTTGGACCACCGTCTTGACACCGACCTTCTCCCAGTCCTTGGCGATGAGCTGCGCGACGTCGGGCCAGGCGGCGAACGCCGGCACCACCGACAGCTCGATGCTGACCGGCTTGCCGCTCGGGAGGAGCCGGATCCCCTGGGCGTCCTTGCGGGTGAGCCCGATCCCGTCCAGCAGCTTGTTCGCCTCGTCGGGCTTGTACTCGGTGTACTTCTTCGCCCACTCGGCGCCGGGGAAGTACGGGTGCCACGGCGCCGGCACGCCCTGGCGCGGCTCGCCGAGCCCCAGGAAGACCGATTCCTTGATCTGGTCCCGGTTGATCGCATACGAGAGCGCGACGCGGAAGTCCTTGGTCGCCAGGAGCTTCCCGATCTCCGGGTCGGCCTTGTACGACTGGTTGAACGCGACCACGGCGTCGGAGCCGCCGAACGTGGGCCAGGTCAGGACCCGGTACTTCCCGCTCTTCTCGTTCTCCTTGAGGACCGGGTAGTTCGTCATCTGGATGTGCCGCGCCTGGAGGTCGAAGTCGCCGGCGATGGCGGCGAGGTTGAGCGCCTGGATGTCGGCGAAGAAGGTGAACCGGACCTCGTCGATGTACGGCAGCTGGTTGCCGTCGGGGTCCACGCCGACGAAGTAGGGATTGCGGCGCAGCGTGAACACCTGGTCGCTGACCCGGGTCACCGGGACCCAGGCGGCCATGGTGGGCCGCTCCGGATTCTCGAACGGCGCGTTGCGGGTCGCGAACAGCTCCGTCCAGGTCTTGAACCCGGCCGCCTGGACCAGGCGGTCGATGTCCGCCTTCCTGGCGTAGCCCGGGTGGAACTTCTTCAGGTAGTGGGCGGGGAGGAACGCGGCGTACGTCCGGTCGCCGCCGTCCTGGTTGGCCAGGGCCACCAGGAACAGGGTGGCGGGCTGCTTGTAGGTGAAGCGCACCGTGTAGGCGTCGACCTTCTCGACCGACGCCGCCGTGCCGTCGCCGTTGCGGATCCACGACGGCAGCACCGGGGTGAGGTCCTTGTTCAGGACGACGTCCTTGTACCAGAAGAGGATGTCGTCGGCGGTGAACGGCGCCCCGTCCGACCAGCGCGCGCCCCGGCGGAGCTTGATCGTCCACGTCCGGTAGTCGCTCGAGGATGTCCAGCCGGCGGCGATCTTCGGCTCGATCTTCGCCCCGTCCGGCGAGAACCGCACCAGCGCGTCGTACACGACCCGCACGTAGTTGTTGAAGTCCGCCGGGCCGAGGAAGGCCCGCCGCCAGACGCCGCCGTACTGCCCCGTCCGCTCGACCACCGGGATGACCAGCGGCTCGGCGGGCAGGCGCTGGCCGACGGGTGGGAGCTTGCCCGCCTTGACGAGCTCGGCGAGCGCGGGCGCCTCCTTGTACGTCGCCGCCGCTGCGGACCCGACCGCCGGGCCGGTCGCGAGGGCCAGCAGCAACCCCACGATCAACGTCACGAGATGCCGTCGGCTCATGGCTATCCTCCTCACGTCCGTCCGGGCGGGCGATGCCGAACCAGCGATGGCGAGAGTCTAGGAGGCGGGCCCAGCCGGGTCAAGGCCGCGCATCGGCTCAGGCCGCGCATCGGCTCAGGCCGCGCATCGGCTCTCTCGAGCCGGGGCTCGGCACCCCTCGGTTTCGGGCCACCGCGAGCCCCGGCTTCGCGCTCTCCAGCGCTTGCAGAGCATCGTCGAGCCCCGACAGACGCTCCCCATCCTCGCGAGGGTCCGGGCCGCCGCGCCGGGTGCCCGCAGCGTCCGGGGCGCGACGCGGACCGTACACCGCGATCAGCCCGGGCGCACCACCGGCGCCTCGGCCAGGAGCGGCGGCTCGCCCTCGAGGGTGGTCCGGTGCATGCGCCGGCGGTACCGCCCGTCGTCGAACTCGGTGGCGCAGTGCTGCGTGCACCGGTTGTCCCAGAGGACGGCGTCCCCGACCTGCCACCGATGCCGGTACACGAACTCCGGTCGGACGGCGAAGGCCTGCAGGAACCGGATCAGGTCCTCCGCCTCGGCGGCGGGGAGCCCCTCGACCTCGACCGCCCACCGGCCGATGTAGAGCGCCGTCCATCCCGAGCGCGGATGCCGCCGGGCGATCGGGTGCCACACGTCCGGCCGCTTCGCCTTCTGCTCCTCGGTCAGGGGCGCCATGTGCGGGTAGTGCACGTGGTGGAGCCGGACCCGGCTGAAGCAGGCCCGCCGGCCCGCGATGGTGCGACGCACGTCGCCCGGCAGGGCCGCGAACGCGCCGTAGGTGTCGGCGAACAGCGTGTCACCGCCCTCGGGCGGGATCTCCAGCGCGTGGAGGAGCGAGCCGGCGTTCGGGATCGCCTTGTCCTCGCCGTCCGAGTGCCACCCCCAGCCCGCGCGCTTGAGGCCGATCGGGCGGCCGCCCTCCTCGACGTTCGAGACGACGAACACCTCCGGATGGCCCGGCAGGTTGAACTCGAGCGGCTCCATCACGTGCAGGGGCCCGAGCCTCCGGGTGAAGTCGACCTGCTGGGCCGGCGTCATCCGGACCTCGCGGAACACGAGGACGCTGTGCCGGGTCCAGGCGGCCTCCAGCTCGGCCAGGACCGCGGGAGTGAGGGGGCGGGCGAGGTCGACGCCGCGGACCTCGGCGCCGAAGGGTCCCTGGATCGGTCGGCATTCGATCCGCATGGACTCCCTCCGGGGCTCACCGTGAGCGGGCGCGGCCGCGCTCGGACCCGCACCGGACACTCACACCTCGACCTGGCCCCCGCTCCCGGGGGCGACGAGCGGCTGACTCCGCGGCAACAACAGGGGAACGGAGCGGCGTCCGGGCACGCGGCTTCACGGCCATTCAGGACGCTCCGCGCGTGTCGGTTCCACTCCGGCCCGTGGAGGATTCGTTCGGCCCGCCTGGCTGGCGCGCGACCGGATGCGGCGGGCCGTCGCGCCCCGCATCATCGCCCGGCCGACCGATGCCCGCGGCGTATCCAGGCCAGCGAGTCCTCGTCGTCAGCGCGCCGGGCGGTACTGCGCGGCGACCGTTCCCGCCTTCTGGAGCGCCGCCACCCACTGGGCGCCGCTCAGGAGCGGCGTCGTCTTGGCGGCCTTGACCGCCCCGCCGGCCGCGACGGCCACGGCGACGGCGGCCATGGTGACGTCGTCCGCGGCCTCGACGATCACCGCGACGTCGTACTCGCCCGTGGAGTAGCCGCCCGCCAGGATCTTCGCCCCGACGGCGTCGGCGAGCTGCTTGCCGACGATCTGGAGCCGGTCCTGCGGGTGCTTCATCTGGGCGGCGAGGGACTCCGGCGTGTAGGCGACCTGGTACAGGTACTGCGGCATGGCGCGCCTCCTCTCGTCCGGCTCGGCGTGGACCTCCAGTGTACGTCCGGAGGGCCGGGCGCGCTCCCGGGCCGTGGCCGCGCCGGACCGGCAGGCGCCGGCACGGTGGCACCCCGGCTCCGCGTGGCGGACCCGCGCGCCGTCCGCCGCCGCGGACCCCGGGTCGCCGGTGGGCCCCGCCCGGACGAGGCCTTGCACGCCGGGTGCCCGACCGGCGACCGCGCGCCGCGAGGCGACGCGGCCGCGGGCGCCGGGGCCCCCGGTCAGTACCGCGCGGCCAGGACCAGCTGCTCCGGCA
>DASRDR010000102.1:0-7414 GCA_035652475.1 Candidatus Methylomirabilota bacterium
CTGTCGGGCGGGGAGGCGCAGCGCGTGAAGCTCTCGACCGAGCTCTCGCGCCGCGCGACCGGGCGGACGCTGTACATCCTGGACGAGCCGACGACCGGCCTCCACTTCGCGGACATCCAGCGGCTGCTGGACGTGCTGAACCAGCTGGTGGACCAGGGGAACACGGTGGTGGTCATCGAGCACAACCTGGACGTCGTGAAGACGGCCGATCACGTCATTGACCTCGGGCCGGAGGGGGGCGACGCGGGCGGCCGGGTGATCGCGACCGGGACGCCGGAAGAGGTGGCGGCCCAGGGCGAGACGTCGGCGACCGGCCGCTTCATGGCCCGCGCCCTCGCGGCGAGCGGCGCGGCGTGACCGCCGCCGGCTGCGCGGCGCGCGCCCTCGCGCGGGCGATCGCGGTCCTCGTCCTGGTCGGCGCCGGCGCGCGGGGCGGCGCCGCCGCGGGCCTGCCGGACGACGACGAGGACGCGCAGCGGGAGGTCTACGTCCCGCTCCCGGAGTTCCGTCCCTACCCGGACCGCGACACGCTGGCGGTCGAGCGCGTCACCCTGATCCGCGTGCGCCGGCCGGACCAGTCCGAGGCCGTGGTGGCCCGCGAGGACACGGGCTGGGAGCAGGTGGTCCTGGACGGCTGGCAGCTGGCCTTCTACAGCCAGGCGAAGCTGCCGCTGCGCCGCGGGCCAGGCCGCGACGTGATCGTGCAGGAGTGGTCGGGGGGCGCGCACTGCTGCTTCGACTACCACGTCCTCCACGTGGAGGGCCCGCGGGTCCGCCGCGAGGGCACGATCCGGGCCGGGGACTGCGCGCTGCGCGTCGCGGACCTGGACCAGGACGGGCGCCTCGAGCTGATCGCCTGCGACGCGCGGTTCGCGTACGCGTTCGACCTGCCGTTCGCGGAGTCGCCCCTGCTCCCGATCGTCTACGCGCTGGGCGAGCGCGGGCTCGTGACGGAGAGCCGGCGCTTCCCCCAGGTGTACCAGTTCCGGATCGGCCAGGAGCGGCGGCGCCTGGCCGAGGCCGAGCGGGCCGGGGACGCGCGAGAGGCCCGCCGGGCGGTGATCAGCATCCTCCTCCATACGCTCTACGCCGGGCGCGTCACCGAGGCGTGGTGCGGCTTCGAGCGCGCCTACCGGTGGGCGGACCGGGCCCGGGTCCGCCAGGAGGTCCTGGAGCGGCTCCGCGCGGGCGCCCGGCCCGACGAGGGCCGGATCCCGACCGTCGATCTCGCGTACGCGCTGACGCCCCCGCGGCCCTGTCGCTGACGCCCGCCGCCCCTGGGCGGCCCGGCGACGGCCGTGCTAGGATTTCGCTGCGACGTCTCGCAGGTCTCGGGAGGCACGATGGCCCACGACATCACGCGGGTCCGCAACATCGGGTTCGTCGGCCACGGCGGCGTCGGCAAGACGTCGCTGGTCGAGGCCCTCCTGTTCCGCGCCGGCATGACGACGCGCCTCGGGCGCGTCGACGACGGCACCGCGACGACCGACTTCGATCCGGAGGAGATCAAGCGGAAGATCTCCATCAACACCGGCGTCGCGTACCTGGACTACCGCGAGCACCGCTTCCACCTGGTCGACATGCCCGGGTACGGCGACTTCATCGCCGAGGCCCGGGCCGGCCTGCGGGTGGTCGAGGGCGCCGTGCTGGTCGTCGACGCGGTGGCCGGCGTCGAGGTGCAGACGGAGAAGGTCTCGAAGTTCGCCCAGGAGTACGGCCTGCCCCGGCTGGTGTTCGTGAACCGCATGGATCGGGAGCGGGCCGACTTCGGCCGGACGCTGGAGTCCCTCCAGCGGCGGCTCAAGGGCCGCTTCGTGCCGCTGCACGTGCCGATCGGGCAGGAGCACGGGTTCCGCGGGCTGGTGGACGTCCTGAAGGGCCGGGGTTTCACCGTCGGCGCGACGCCGGGGAAGATCGACGAGGGCGAGGTGCCGGTCGAGCTCGCCGCCACCG
Organism: Candidatus Methylomirabilota bacterium; assembly: GCA_035652475.1. Taxonomy (GTDB): domain Bacteria; phylum Methylomirabilota; class Methylomirabilia; order Rokubacteriales; family DASRDR01; genus DASRDR01. The sequence goes on from DASRDR010000102.1 coordinate 1,954, forward strand.
TCCAGGAGTACCGGGACAAGCTGGTCGAGGCGGTGGCCGAGACCGACGACGACCTGCTGGCGCGCTACCTGGAGGAGGGGACGCTCGACGACGCCGAGGTCGTCCGGGCGCTCCGGGCCGCGATCGCGGCCGGCAAGCTGGTGCCGGTGATCTGCGGCTCGGCCACCAAGGCGGTCGGGATGCGCTCGCTCCTCGACGTGGTCATCGACTCGTTCCCGTCGCCGGCCGAGCGCCCGCCCGTCGAGGGCATCGACCCGCGCACGAAGGAGCGGGTGGCGCGCGCCCCGGGGGCGAAGGAGCCGCTCTGCGCGCTGGTGTTCAAGACGCTGACCGATCCTCACGTCGGCAAGCTCACGCTCTTCCGCGTCTTCTCGGGCACGCTGACCGGGAACTCCCAGGTCTACAACGCGACCCGCGAGACGCGCGAGCGGGTGGGCCAGGTCGCCGAGCTCCAGGGGAAGGAGCAGAAGCCGGTCGACGCGCTGGCGGCCGGGGACATCGGGGTCGTCCTGAAGCTCCGCGAGACGCTGACCGGCGACACCCTCTGCGTCGAGACCGCTCCCATCGTCCTCCCGCGGATCGAGTTCCCGGAGCCGGCGATCTCGTTCGCGCTCCAGCCGAAGGCCAAGGGGGACGAGGACAAGATCTCCAATGCCCTCGCCCGGCTGGCCGAGGAGGACCCGACGCTCCGGTACCACTACGACCCGGAGACGAAGCAGCTCCTGATCTCCGGCGTCGGCCAGCTCCACATCGAGGTCACCCTGGAGCGGATGAAGCGGAAGTTCAATGCCGAGGTGCTCCTGCTGCCGCCGCGGATCCCCTACAAGGAGACTGTCAAGGGGCGCGCCCAGGTCCAGGGGCGCCACAAGAAGCAGACCGGCGGCCGGGGGCAGTTCGGGGACTGCTGGGTGGAGATCGAACCGCTTCCGCGCGGCGGCGGGTTCGAGTTCGTCGACAAGATCTTCGGCGGCGCGATCCCGCGGAACTTCATCCCCTCCGTCGAGAAGGGGGTGCGGGCGCGGCTCGAGCGCGGGGTCCTCGCCGGCTACCCGGTGGTCGACGTGCGGGTGACGCTCTACGATGGCTCGTACCACAGCGTCGACTCGTCGGACATCGCGTTCCAGCTCGCCGGCCAGATCGCCGCCGAGAAGGCGGTGCTGGAGGCCCGGCCGTGCCTCCTCGAGCCCGTGATGGACGTCGAGGTCACCGCGCCCTCGAGCATCGCCGGGGACGTGATCGGCGACCTCAACAGCCGGCGGGGGAAGATCGCCGGCATGGAGCCGGGCGACGAGATGACGGTCGTCCGGGCGCAGGTGCCGATGGCCGAGATGCTGAACTACGAGCCGAACCTCCGGTCGATGTCGGGCGGCCGCGGCAGCTACTCGATGGAGTTCTCCCACTACGAGGAGCTGCCGGCGATGCTGGCGGACAAGGTCGTCGGCGAGGCGCGGAAGGAGCGGGAGGCCCGCGCGGCCGAGAAGCACTGACCGGCCGCGGGCGCCGGGCTCAGGCCGGGCGCGCCGGCCCGATCGTCTGCTCGACCTTCGCCAGGAGGTCCCCGACGGCCACCGGCTTCGCCAGCTGGCCGACGATGTTGAGGCCGGAGTCGGCGGCCAGGTCCGGCCCCTCGTCCAGGTGGGCGGACACGATCACCACGGGGATCGTGTGCCACTTCGGGTTGGCCCGGACGTTCTCCAGGAAGTCCCAGCCGGACGCCCGCGGCATCCGGAGGTCCAGCAGGATCAGGTCGGGGAAGAGGTCGCGGATCAGCTCGGCGGCGGTCAGGCCGTCCTCCGAGCCGACCGCGGCGTAGCCGGCCTCCTCCAGGACCTCGATCCACAGGCTCCGCAGCCGGGCGTTGTCGTCGACGACGAGGACCCACTTGCGCGGCGCGAGCTTGCCGGGTGACGGGGGGCCGCCGGTCGTCATGCCGCCCACACGGTACGGAGCCACGTCGGGCTTGTCAAAGGGTTCCTGGGCGCTAGAATCGCCCCGTGGCCCTGGACGACCGGCTGGTCGCCGAGACGGCGCGGACGCTCTATATCCGGGCGCTCAAGGTGCTCCCGCCCGACGTGAAGGCCGCGCTCGGGCAGGCGCACGAGCGGGAGCGCCACCCCAGGGCCCGCGAGCTGCTCGGGACCATGCTTCGCAACATCGAGGTCGCCGAGACGCGCGGGCTCATGGTGTGCCAGGACACCGGCACGCCGGTGTTCCGCGTCCGCGTCGGGGCCGGGTTCCCGCTCGACCGGCTCGGCGGCCACCGGATCGAGCGGGCGCTGGCCGAGGGCGTCCGCCGGGCCACCGCCGAGCACCCCCTGCGCTCCAGCGTCTGTCATCCGATCACCCGGGCGAATCCCCAGACGAACACCGGCTGGCGGATCCCGGTGGTGGACTGGGAGTTCCTGGAGGACGGCGACGCGCTCGAGCTCCGGATGATGCCGAAGGGCTCCGGCTCGGAGAACATGTCGTTCCTGAAGATGCTCCCGCCGGCGGCCGGGCTGGCGGGCGTCAAGCGCTTCGTCCTGGACTGCGTCCTCGAAGCGGGCGGGAAGCCCTGCCCGCCCACCGTGGTGGGGGTCGGGCTCGGCGGCACCGCCGACCTGTGCATGAAGCTCGCGAAGGTGGCGATCTGGCGGCCGCTCGGCCAGCCGAATCCCGACCCCGAGCTGGCGCGGCTCGAGGCCGACCTGCTCGACGGGATCAACATGACCGGGCTCGGTCCCATGGGGCTCGGCGGCGACACCACGGCGCTCGCGGTGATGGTCGAGGCCGCCTACACCCACATCACCCAGAACCCGGTGGCGGTCACCCTCCAGTGCTGGCGGGGCGAGCGCGCGTGGGCCCGCCTCTGGCCGGACGGCCGGGTCGAGCACGGGGTCTGAGGAGCGGCCCGTGGAGCGCCGGCTCCGCCCCCCGCTCGACGAGGCGGGCGCGCGCGCCCTCCGCGCCGGCGACTCGGTCGTCGTCGACGGCCCGGTCTACGGCATCCGGGACGCCACCCTCGTCCGGATCGTCGACGAGGGCCGCGAGCCCCCGGTCGACCTCCGCGGCGCCGTGCTCCTGCACACCGCGCCCAACGTCGCCCGGGAGGCCGGCGGGCGCTACCGCGCGCTGTCGGTCGGGACCACCACCAGCATGCGGATGGACCGCTTCACCCGGCCGCTGCTGGCCCGCTACGGGGTCCGGGCCATCATCGGGAAGGGCGGGCTCTCGCCCGAGAGCCTCGCCGCCCTGGGCGAGCACGGGGCGGTGTACCTGGCGATCACGGGCGGGGCGGCCGCCCTCCAGACGACGCAGATCGCGGCCATCGAGGCCGTCTGGTGGGAGGACCTCATGCCGGAATGCCTCTGGCGCTTCCGGGTCGAGGGGCTCGGGCCGCTGATCGTCGGGATGGACGCCCACGGCGGCGACCTCTACGGCGACGTGCTCGCCGAGGCGCAGCGGCGGCTCGCCGCGATCCACGCGCGCCTCGGCCTCTGACCGGCGCAGGGGTGCGGGCGCGCTGGGGGTGGTGCGCCGCGACCCACGCGCGCCTCCGCGCCTGACCGGCCTCCCCGCGGCGCCGCGCCCGGTCAGACCGGGACCAGCGCCAGGATCAGCCAGCCCAGGACCAGGGTGATCACGGTGAGCGGCACCCCGACCCGGGCGTACTCCCAGAAGCCGATCGTGACCCGGGCCTCGCGGGCCGCCTCGACCACGATCAGGTTCGCCACCGACCCGAGGATGGTCAGGTTGCCGGCGAGCGTCGACGCCATCGCGAGGAGGAGCCAGGCCCGCGTCGGCTCGCCGAACGTGGGGACGACCGTCTTGAAGAGGAGCACCGCCGGGACGTTCGAGACCAGGTTCGAGACGGCCGCCGTCACGGCGGTCAGGACTGCCGGGCGGGCCAGCGCCGGTCCCCCCGCGGCGCGCAACAGGAGCTCGGAGAGCCGGGACTCCTCGACCCCGCCGATCACCACGAACAGCCCGGTGAACAGGACCAGCAGCTCCCAGTTGATCTCGCGGTAGATCTTCTCCGGCTTCACCCGGCGGGTGAGCAGGCAGTAGGCGGCCCCGCCCACCGCGACCAGCGCGATCGGCACCCCGGCGAGGAAGGCGACGAGCATGACGCCGACCGCGAGCACGGTCTTCGCCATGAGCGCGCGGTGGACCGGGAAGTGCGCGTCGAGATCCACGGCCGGCAACGCCGGCGGGAGCGCGCGGCGGTAGACGAGCCACACGACCGCCAGCGCCACGACGAGGCCGACGGCCGCGACCGGCGCCTCCCGGAGGAGGAAGGCCCGGTAGCCGATCCCGGAGAAGCTGCCGATCAGCATGTTCTGGGGGTTGCCGGTCAGCGTGGCGACGCTGCCGACGTTGGCCGCCGTGGCCAGCGCGATCAGGTACGGAACCGGCGGGAGCCGGAGCTGGCGCGCGACCGCCAGCACCACGGGGGCCAGGACCAGGCAGATCACGTCGTTGACGAAGAGCGCGGACAGGACCCCGGAGGCCAGGATCACCACCGCGAGGAGGCCGACCGGCGTCCGGGCGCGGCGGACCGCCCAGTGGGTGACGAGGTGGAAGAATCCGGACAGCCGGAGATAGCCGGCGACGATCATCATCCCGAAGAGGAGGACGAGCGTGTGGGCGTCCACCGCCGCGACGGCACGGTCCCACGGCAGCACGCCCCCGACGACCATCGCGGCCGCGCCGATGATCGCGACTCCCGTGCGGTCGACGCGGAACCCCGGCAGCCGCCCGATGGCCAGCCCCAGGTACGTTCCGGCGAACGCGATCAGGGCGATCATCCGGAGCCAGGAGAGTGCAGGCACGCCGCGCAGTATACGGCGCGCGGGACGCGGGGGCGAGGACGGCGAGCCGGGGTGCGCGGCCGCCGGGCGCGGTCGCCGGGCGCATTGCGCGGACCTCTCGCCGGGGCTATGCTCGGTCGCGGGCCGCCCCGGGCCGGAACCATGTACCTCTCGCACTTCGGTTTCCGCGAGGCGCCGTTCTCGGTCACCCCCGACCCGCGCTTCCTCTACATGAGCGAGCGCCACCGGGAGGCGCTCGCACACCTGCTCTACGGGGTGAGCGAGCACGGCGGCTTCGTCCAGCTCACCGGCGAGGTCGGCACGGGGAAGACGAGCGTCTGCCGGTGCCTCCTCGAGCAGCTCCCGCCCGAGGTCGACGTGGCGCTGGTCTTCAACCCCCGCCTGAGCCCGGTCGAGCTCCTGGCGGCGATCTGCGACGAGCTCCGGATCCCGTACCCGGCGGGGACGGCCAGCGCCAAGGTCCTCGTCGACCTCCTGTCCCGGCGGCTCCTGGAGGCGCACGGCGGCGGGCGCCGCACCGTGCTGATCGTCGACGAGGCCCAGAACCTCGCGCCCGGCGTGCTGGAGCAGGTGCGGCTCCTCACGAACCTCGAGACGGCGCGCGAGAAGCTGCTCCAGGTGATCCTCATCGGGCAGCCGGAGCTCGCGCG
>DASRDR010000103.1:0-29976 GCA_035652475.1 Candidatus Methylomirabilota bacterium
CGCCAGCAGGACGAGAACGTCGCGATGTGGGACACGGTCCGGAAGGGCGTGCTGCCGTACCGGCTCGCCGAGCGCTTCCAGGCCCGCTACCTGAACTGGCGCTTCTACAGCCGGCTGGACCCGATGTACGAGGGGTACTTCGTCTCCCCGACGATCGAGATCTACCGGCGCGTCGACTGACGTCCGCTCGCGTCACTCCGCGAGGTAGACCGTCAGCTCGTGGATCGACCAGTCGAAGACCGGATCGCCCGCCGGCAGCGCGACGCGGAGGGCGCGGGCCGCGACCGGCGCGAACTCGAGCCGGAGCGCGGTCGCCTGGTCCCCGAGGAGCGCGAACCCGCCCCACCGGGCGCCGCGCTCGACGTGGAGCGCCGCCCTCACCGGGATCCAGCTCGCCCCGTCCGGTGACGCCTCCAGCGTGAGGGCCGGCGGCAGGTCGGCCGGGTTGCTGCTGGCCAGGCGCAGCGCCCGGATCCGCCGCGGCCGGGCGAGATCGACGCGGAACCAGTCGCCCGCCGCCCGGGGCGCCGCGGTCGCCCAGCGGGTGGCCGGATCGCCGTCGACGGCCAGGCGCGCGCGGTTCGCGTGGCGCGAGGCGGTCGCCACGAGCTCGCCGGCCGGCAACGCCCGCCCGGGCCCCGTGGCCGGGGCGTGGACGAACAGGACGAGGCCGTCCAGCGCCCGCAGCTCGAACGCGAGCCCGACCGCGGCGGCCGCGGCGGCGACGGCCGGGGCGTCGTCCGCCTCCACCAGCACGGCCGTCCCCGGCTCCCAGCGGACGGGCGGCAGGAGCATCGTCGCCGACCCCTTGAACCCGTAGTCGTCCAGCTGGAGGTTCGCGGGCGGAACCGCGATCCCCGCGTCCGCCAGGGCGATCCGGCTCGTCCAGCCGTGGTCGCCGTAGACGCGCCGGACCCCCGCCGTCCGCAGCGCGCGGGCGAGGGTCGCGCCGTCCGGGAGCGCCGCCGGGGCGGGCGCCGCCGCCCCGTCCGCCGCGTACACGTAGAGCTCCCGGATCGTCCACGGCCAGAGCGACGCCCGGCCGGTCTGGGTGATCCGGAGGTAGCGGGCGGGGGTCGGGGGCACCCGCAGCTCGACCCGCCCGCTCCGCACGCGGGTCATCGGATGCCCGGCCGACCAGTAGAGCGGACCGAGGTATTCGGGGAGGTCGACCAGGGTCCGCCACGCCGCGCCATCCGGCGAGCCCTCGAGCCGGACCCCGCGCGGCACCTCCTGGTACGTGCCGGGCAGCCACCGCACCAGGGCGACGGGCGCCAGCGTCCCCAGATCGACCTGCACCCACTCCCCGCCGCGCTGCGGCCCGCCGGTGCTCCAGAGCGTGTCCGCGCGCCGGTCCAGGATCGCGGCCGCCGCCCCGGACGCCGTGCTCGCGACCACCCGCAGCGTCTCCGGCGGCAGCTCGCGGACCCGGGGCGCGTCGAGGGCGAACTCCGTGTACGCGCCCCCGAGCGCGCTGACGCGCCGGAACGCGAACCGGGCGCCCAGCGCGCGGAAGTTCGCCTCCAGGACCGGCCACGGCTTCGGGAGCCACCACGCGGCGTCGGGCGCCCCGTCGACCAGGCGGGCGTACGCGGGCAGGATCTCCTCGTACGGCTGCGCCAGGATCACCCGCTCCGCGGCCAGGAACGTCAGCACGCGGCCGGCGGGATCCGCGTCGTAGAGCCGCCGGAGGCCCGCGCGCTCGAGCGCCGCGACGGTCTCCCGCTGGGCCGCGAGCTCGGCCCGCTCCGCCGCCGCGGCGGTCGGAGCCAGGCTCCCGAGGCTCCCGGCGAGCGCCCCCGCGACGTGGACGCCGACCAGCCCCGCCGCCAGCGCGGCGGCCGCCACGCGCGAGCGCCGCTCGGCGAGCCACGCCGCCGCGAGCGGCGGCAGCGCGGTGTAGAGCGGGAGGAGGTAGTGGGGATCGTTGTCGTTGAGCCCGCGGCCGTACTGCGTGCCGACCGCGACCCCGACCGTGGTCGCCGCGAGGGCGACCAGGGCCACGCCGGTCGCGCCCCCGGGGAGGCCGGCACGGCGCGCCCGGCGCATCGCGGCGAGGCCGGCGGCGAGGTAGAGCGCGCCGAGCGCGACCGCCAGCAGCCCCCCCGCCCCGCGGCCCCGGAGCGGCGCGGGGACGCCCGCCACGATCGGCCACGCGGTCCCGCCGAAGAACTGGAGGTGCGCGAGGACGGTCGCGGCGCCGATCGGCCGGCCGGGGGGCGGGATCGCGGTCCCGTGCGGCACGCCGTAGAGCCAGTGGGGGAGACTCCCGAGCGCGAACGCCGGCCCGGCGGCGAGGACGCGCGGGACCAGCGGGCGCACGCCGCGGCGCAGGAGCACGAGGGCGACCGCCGGCCAGTACAGGAGCGAGAGGAAGTTCGTCCAGAACCCGAGCCCCAGCACGCCGCCGAGCACCGCGGCCACCAGCGCGCCCCGCCGGCGCCCCGCGGTCGGCACGCGGCGCGCGAGGAGCAGCGCGAGCGTGCCGAGCACGAGCGTCAGGGGGTAATGGTTCCGGGCCTCGTGGGACCAGCGGAGGAGGAAGTCCGGGGGCACGGCCAGGAGGATGGCGGTCAGGAGGGCGGCGGCCGCCCCGAACGCCTCCCACGCGAGCCGGACGGTGAGCCCGAGCCAGAGCAGCGCCAGCAGCACCGGGAGCAGCTCGAGGGTCCGGGCCGACACGCCGAGGGTCAGGTACAGCGGCGCGGCCAGATAGCCATCGAGCGCACCCATGAACGCCTGGCCGTAGAAGTAGACCGGGAACGCGCCCCGGAGCACGCGCAGCCCCAGGAGCCCGGTCGTCGCCTCGTCGTACCAGATCCCCGGGACGGCCAGGAGCGCGAGCCGCACCAGCGCGCCCGCTCCGAGCACGAGGAGGAGCCCGCTCCGAAGCGGCGGAGCCACGCGGCGTCCGTCGGCGGCCGCCGCCGGCGGGCGAGGCGGAGTCCCGGTCACCCGAGGTCCGTGGACGCGCTCATCCCGGCCCCCGGGCCGTCACCGGGGACCGGGCTCCCGGAGCGCGAAGCGCTCGAGGACCAGGCCGAGCGGGCGCACGCGGCCGATCACGACCCGCAACGCCTCGGGCCCCGCGGCCTCCCACGCGGTCCCCGGCCGCGCGCCCTTGACGCCGACGACGAGGTGCGAGAGCCAGAGCGTGCCCCGGAGGTCCCGGCTGGCGCCGATCGCGCGGAGCGCCCCCACCCCCGACTCCTGGAGGGCGCCCCCCCCGTCGCCCTTGACCGCCGCCACCACGACCGTCCCCTCCGGCAGCCGCTCGATGGCCGCCGCCATGCGCCGGGATTCCTCGGCGGCGATGAAGGTGTCGAAGTTCTCGGACAGGAGCACCTGGCCAGTGTCGGCGGCCAGGGCCACGACGTTGTAGCCGCGGCGCGGCAGCGCGACGGTCTCCAGGCCGTTGACGCGGATCGAGACGTCGTTGCCGGCGAGCTTGCCGGCGCTCAGGGCCTCGATGTCGACGGGCGCCTGCCGCATCGTCGTCCCGATGCGGTAGCGCGGCTGGGCGACGACCTCCGGCCGGAGCCGATACCGGTGCACGAACCGGACCGTGTTCCGCTCGGCCAGGTGATACGGGGGGGCGAGCGGTTCCGTCCCGGCCCCGGAGGCGGCGACCCGGCGCACGAGCCGGTCGTTGAACAGGACGTCGACGCCCCGCGTGACCTCGTCGTCCCGGCCCCGGTACCCGACCTCGAACTCCACGACCGGATGGCGCCGCACGAAGTCGAGCGAGAAGTGACGCTGGATCTCCACGCCGACCTCGGGCGTGGGCAGCACCTCGAAGACGTCGTCGGGGCCGTCGAACTGTCTGACGAGGCGGAGCGCCGGCCCCGGCTCGCGCCGGATCGCCTCCCACGCCGCGTGCTCGGCCGCGCCCAGCGCCGGATGGTGCACGACGACGTAGCGGAGGGGATAGATCGATCGCACCCGCTCCAGGAACGCCGGCAGGTCGAGCGGGCGCGTCACGTCGGCCAGCTCGTTCATCATCGGCGGCACGAACCCGAGCTCCCCGTTGACGAGCCGCTTGCCGTGGGCGGTGGCCGCGTACATGTAGAACGACTGCAGGCGGCCGTTCCCGACCGGCAGCTCGAGCACCGCCACGTCCCCGGGCTGCTCGGCGAGCCAGCGGTAGACGGCGCCCGGCGGCGGGACATGGTCGTAGTCGAGCGGCACCGGGCGGAGCTCGACGAGGATGGCGGCGACCAGGAGCCACGGCCCGACCCGCGCCCAGCGGCCGGGCAGCCGCGCCGAGAGCGCCGCGGCGCCGAGGCCCGCCAGCATGGCGAGGAGGAGGATGAACCCCGGCGCCCACCGCCCCGGGGCGCCGAAGCCGCGGCCGCCCGGCAGGTCCTGGTAGATCCACCACGCCGGGCCGTGGCCCCACACCCGCCGCAGCACGGTGAGGTTCGGCGACAGCGTGAGCGCGTACGTCACCGCGGCGAGGAACACGAGGGCGACCGTCCACTCCCGCGGCGACAGCGGCTCGCGCTCGGCCTGCCGCCCCTCGAGCCCGACCCAGGCCAGCAACGCCGCCAGCAGGAACAGGAGCGGCCCGGTCAGGCGCGTGACGGTCAGCACGCGGACCGAGCCGATGCCGAGCCGGATTCCGCCGAGAGCCGGTGTCAGGACCAGCGCCCCCAGGGCGGCCAGCGCGACCGCGGCGACCGCCCGGCGCCCGCGGCGGCGCCAGCGCGGCGCGGCGTCGCCCGGCCCGCGCGCCAGCCACGGCGCGAGCCCGGCCAGCGCGAGGGCGATGAACCCCGGGAAGAGCCCGCCCTCGACCCCGCCGGTGCGGAGCAGACGGCGATGGTAGAGGGCGTTGAACGATCCCGCATCGAACAGCGCCAGGAGGTCCATCGACGCGACCTCGAGCAGGCGGATGTCGCGCTCGAAGCCGAGCTCGCGGTGCACGGCGAAGTAGGGTCGCAGGAACGGCAAGAGGAGCGCCGCCAGCAGCGCCGCGGCGGCCACGGTCTGCAGGAGCCGCCCCGGGGAGCAGAGCCGCGGCCGGACGACGAGGAGCACGAGTCCCAGCCCGAGCAGGAGGAACCCGAGCGCGTAGCCCGCGTAGAGGGACAGGAGCGCCTGCGCCGCCGTTCCGACCGCGACGAGCAGCACGTGCCGCCAGCGCCCCTCCAGGTACCACCGATAGAACGCCCAGAGCACGGCGGGCAGGAGGACGCCCATCTGCACGGTGAACTGGCCCAGATGGTCCAGGCGGTTCGGGTGGAAGGCGAACAGGAGCCCGGCGACGAGCCCTGCCGGCACGTTCCCGGTGAGCCGCCAGACGAGGCCGTAGGCGAGGAGGCCCGAGACGGCGAACGCCGCCAGCACGAGCAGGTTCGTCACGAGGACGACCCGGCCGGTCAGCGCGATTGCAGGCGCGGCGACCGCCCCGACCAGCCAGAACGGCGCCCAGTAGGCGTGGGTGTTGGAGTACGGGTAGAAGAAGCGCGTGTCGAACAGGCCGCGCGGGTTGATCAGGATCTGCCGCGCGAACGCCCCGATCCGGCCCAGCGCCCCGAACAGGTCTCCCCCGCCGACGAGCCCCGAGCCCTCGAGGTCTCGGACCAGGGGGTAGGTGTACGCGATGGCGGTGGCGGCGAAGAGCAGGAGGACGACCGCGACGTGCGGCGGGCGGAGCGACGCGGGGCCGGGGTGCGGGCCCGGCGGGTCACGCGCCGGCTCGGGAGCGCCCGCATCCATCGGGGCGAACGTACGCCAGCGCTCGAAGGGGCGTCAAGCGCGGCGGGCCCCGGGCGGCGAGGCCGGCCCGGGCGGCGTCCGCCGGTGAGGGCCGCACGCGAGGCGAGGCCGCCGGGGCGCGGACTGCGCCGACGGCGCCCGCCGAAGCGGCGGCGGCTCGCCCGGCGAGGGGTGGCGGGGGAGGGTGCGGCGCGACTCCCGGTCGCGGGCGGCGCCCTGGGAGTCGGCGGTGCCGGCGGGGGCGATCCGGCCGGGTGCCTCAGCGCCGCGTCAGGCGCGGGTCCAGGCGGACAGGTCGCGGCCGAGCAGGGCGCCGAGGCGCTCGACCTCGGGCGTGAACTCGGCGGTGAGGGCCCGCCGCAGCCCCGGATCCATCGGCGGCCGCGGCTCGGTCCGCGCGACCGACCGGCTCAGGAACTCCACCACGCGGCGCTGCACGGTCCGGCTCACGAGCCGCGAGCCCAGCCGCAGGAGCACCGGCGGGGGCCGCCAGAGGAGCCGGGTGGCCGCCGCGCTGTACGTGCGCCGGTTGGCGTTGAGCACCGGGAACGCGGGCCGGAACTCGGTGCTGACCCCGAGGAACCGGAGCACCTCCGCGTAGGCGGCGGCCGTGTCGCGCTCGAGGTCGTCGAACAGCACCACGTGGACGTTGTCCCGCCCGAACGTCTCCAGGTACCGGGCGACCTGGTCGGTGTACCGGGCGATCTCGCGATAGAACACCGCGTGCTGCATGCCGGGGTGGCGGGGCCGGTCGAGCCCGCGCCGGCGGCGCTCCTCGGCGGCCAGCGCCTCCGCGAAGTCCGCCAGGTCCTCCCCGCCGATCGCCAGCCGCTGGCTGAGGAGCGAGTACATCATCTCGACCGGGTGCCGCAGCATGATGATGATCGAGGCCTCCGGGCAGAAGGCCTTGATCTCCCGGGCGGCCCGGCACGAGTAGAGGTACCAGACCGAGCTCTCCCCGACCCGCTTCTCGTCCCGGGACGCGTCGAAGTGCCTCAGGTAGTCCCGCTGCGTCTGCGTCGGCCGGTGCACGAACGGCAGATCGCTCCCGAAGTAGTGGAGGTCCTTCAGGCGGGGCATGAAGATGTCGGGATGCTGCTTCAGGTAGGCATCCATCGCGGTGGTCCCCGAGCGGGGCCCGCCGACGAGGAAGAAATCCGGCTTGCGCATCCCGGCCATGGTCTGCTCGACCGCGCGGGTTGTCAAGGAATTGGTCGGCCGGCGGCGGCGGCCGCGCGGCGCGCTCAGCGGCCGGACCCGGAGTCGCCGGGCGGCCCCGGGCGGTCCGGCGGCAGGGCGTACCGCCCGGCCCACGCGTTCAGGCGGACCCGGACCAGGTCGAGCAGCATCCCGCCCGAATCCCGCAGGAGCCGCACGTGCGTCCGCGGGTCGTCGCGCCAGACGATCGGGACCTCGGCGATCCGGTATCCGAGCCGCCGCGCGAGCCAGAGGATCTCGACGTCGAAGCCGAACCCGTCCAGACGCTGCCGGGCGAACACCTCCTGCGCCGCCGCGCGCCGGAACGCCTTGAACCCGCACTGGGTGTCGCGGATGCCGGGCAGCAGGACGAGCGCGACCACCCGGCTGAAGAGCCGGCCGGCCAGGCCGCGGAGCGGCGGCTGGCGCACCTGGACGTCGGCCCCGCCGATCCGCCGCGACCCGATCGCGACCTCCGCTCCGCCGAGCGCGCCCCGGAGCTTCGCGGCTTCCTCGATCGGCGCCGACAGGTCCGCGTCGGTGAACAGCACGTGGTCGCCGCGGGCGGCCAGCACCCCGCGCCGGACGCTGGCGCCCTTGCCGCGGTTCCGCGCGCTCTGCAGGAGCACCACGAACTCGCACCCCTTGCCGAGCTGCCGGACGACCGCCCCCGTCCCGTCGGCGCTGCCGTCGTCGACGACGATGATCTCCACCGGCTCCCCGAGGGCGCGGCCGTAGGCGATGAGCCGCGGGAGCGTGCGCTGCAGCCGGCCGGCCTCGTTGAAGGCGGGGACGACGATCGAGAGCCGCGGGGGCGGGGGCGGCGCGGTCGAGGGCTGGTCGCGTGTCGAGGGCTGGTCGCGTTGTGGTCCCACGGCGTTCTCTGCTAGGCTACTCGACCGGTCGGGGAGATCGGCACGAAAGCGTTGCGCGGGCGCGGTCGCTGGGCGACGGACGGGGCGGTCCTCCTCGGACTGGCCGCGATGGCCGCGGTCAAGCTGTGGCCGCTCATCACCCCCATCGCGGCGTCGCGGCTCTACCTGGGCGGCGACTTCGGCCTGGCCGTCGAGCCGTACTTCTACCACCGGCTCAAGCGCGGCATCCTCCCGCTCTGGGATGCGACCATCGGCACCGGGTCGCCGTTCCTCGGCGCCGGCACGCATCACCCGATGTTCCTCCAGGCGCACCTCCACCTCTTCTATCCGCTGAACCTCCTCTGGTTCGGGCTGGCGGAGCGGCGCGAGGCGATCCCGCACCTCGTCCTCCAGTACCACCACGCGTTCCACTACGCGCTCGCCGGCGTGCTGACCTACGCCTACGGGCGCCAGCTCGGGCTCCGGCGCGGCGCGGCGAGCGTCGCCGGGATCGCGTTCATGCTGTCCGGCTTCCTCCTGGCCCACATCCAGCACTGGACCCTGGTGGACACGATCGTGTGGCTGCCGGCGGTGCTGGCGTGCCTCGTGCGGTGCGAGGCGACCGGGCGCCTCCGCTGGGCCGCGCTCGCCGGGGTGAGCCTGGGGGTCGCCTTCCTGGCCGGGCACCCCCAGATGTTCTACTACGTCGCGCTCGCGACCGTGGCGCTCGCCCTCACGGCGGTCGGGCGCCGGATGGCGGCCGGCGCGCCCTGGGCGGGGTTCGCCGGCCAGTGCGCCGCCGCGGCGGCGGTCGCGTTCGGGGTGGCGGCGGTCCAGCTGATCCCCTCCTGGGACGTGACCGTCGGCTCGCACCGGGCCGCCCTGGGGTACGACTGGAAGACGATCGGGTCGCTCCCCCCGGCGTACCTCCTCGGGGTCCTGATGCCGTGGGGGCTCACCGCGCTCTCCGGATGGACCGAGAGCGCCTCGGAGTACTCGCTCTATCCGGGCCTCCTCACGCTGATCCTGGCTGGCCACGCGGTCGCGCGCCGCTGGGACTGGCGGGTCGGCTACCACGCGGTCCTGGCCCTCGGGGCGCTGCTGCTCGCGTTCGGCGACCACTACGGGCTCTACCGGCCGGCCTACGACCTCCTGCCCGGGCTCCGGCTGTTCCGGATCCCCGCGCGGAGCCTCGGGCTCGTGAGCTTCGCGCTCGCGATGCTGGGCGGGCTCGGGGCGCATGCGCTCCTCGTCGAGCCCGACCGGGCCGAGGGGCTGCGCCGCACGGTGCGGCGACTCCTGCTGGTCCTCGCCGCCGGCGCCCTGGCCGTCACGGCGATGCTGCTGTGGTCGCGCGGCCGCCCGGACGCCGACGGGTTCGAGAGCTTCGCCGGGCAGTACGTGCTCATGGTCCTCACCTTCGCGGCGGCCGCGGTCGTGGTCGGCTGGCCCGGCGACGCCGGCTCGCGGGCGCGCCCGGCCGGGCTCGTGGGCGTGCTGGCGCTCGATCTCCTGTTCGGCTCCTACCCGGTGGCGCCCAGCGGGCGGAACCCCGACCTGCCCGCCGCGCGCGAGGCGGCCTGGGTCGAGACCATCGCCCGCGTCCGGGAGCCGCTCCGGCTGGTCCGCGGGCGCTGGATCCACCCGCAGGCGCTGTACCGCCACGGCTGGGGCGTCGTGGACGGCGAGAGCACGTTCGCGCCGCCGGCGTTCCTCGACCTCTACGCGGCCGCGAAGACGAGCCCGCGACTGCTCGATCTCCTGAACGTCCGGTTCTTCGTCGGCGCCGGCGACGCCGCGCCCCGCGTCGCCGCGTCGGAGGAGCGTGTCACCCTCTGGCCCGATGCCGTGCGCCTCGTCCGGGTGCCGGACGCCGGCCCGGCGCGGCAGCTGGCGCTCGACACCCACCTGGTCTACGGCGCCGAGCGCCGCCAGGGCGAGCCGGTCGCCACCGTGCACGTGCTGGGGTCCGACGGCGTCGCGCGCGCGTTCCCGCTCCGCGCCGGGGTGGAGACGGCGGAGTGGGCGCTCGACCGGCCCGGCAGCCGGCCGGCTCACGGCCGCCCGCCCGTCGCGCGCTCGTGGCCGGTCCCGGGCGAGGGGTTCGAGGGGCACACCTACCGGGCCCAGCTCCCGCTCCCGGCCGGGTTCCGCCCCGCGCAGCTCCTCCTCGAGCGCACGCCCGGCGGGGGCGCCCTGGTCATCGAGCGCGCCGCCCTCGACGGCCGCCCGCTGCCGCTCCAGCCGCGCCCCGAGCTGCGCCGCGTCGCCGCGGGCCTCTACGAGAACGCGCACGTCCTCCCGCGCGCGTTCCTGGTCCGCCGGGCCCGGCAGGTGCCGCCCGGGCAGCTCCTCGAGCAGCTGCGCGACCTCGACCCCGCGCTGGAGGTCCTGCTGACCGACCCCCCGCCCCCGGCCTGGCGCTCGGGGCCCGCGGCCACCGGCCCGCTGCCGCCGGTGCAGCTCCTGGAGTACGCGCCGGAGCGCGTCCGCCTGGCGGTCGACACGCCGGAGCCGGCGGTGCTGGTGCTCAGCGACACCTTCGATCCGCGGTGGCGCGCGTGGGACGGGGGCCGGCCGGTGACGATCCATCGCGCGGACCACGCGCTCCGGGCCGTCTTCCTGGACGCCGGGCCCCACGAGCTCGAGTTCCGCTACCGCCAGCCGTCGGTGACCCTGGGGCTCGTCGTGACCGGGCTCACCCTCGCCGGGCTGGGCGCCGCCGCGGCCCTCGCGTTCGCGCGACACGCCCCACCATCCCCCTGAGCTCGGCCGCGGCGGGCGGTGCCGGACCGCCCGGTCACTCCCGGAAGACGGCCCGGATCTCGAGCGCACCCCGGACCGGGAGATCGAGGACGGGGCGGTCGGTCACGTCGCCGCTCACGACGAAGTGGCGGAACGCTCCTCGAGCGTCGTCCGGCACCTCGAGCCGGATGCGCCCGCCCGCGAAGTACGCGCCCTCGTAGCGCGCGCCGTACACCTGGCCGTCGATGAGGAGCCGGCCGCCACCGACCACCTCGACGCGAACCGGCGCCGCGTCCGGTAGCGACCACACCCGCGCCAGGACCGCGCGGAGGTACGGCGGCCGCTCGCGGAGGAAGACCTGGATCGCGTCCTGGGCATCGGTCGCGATGGCCGACTCGCCGACCGCCCGCCACGGGTCGGGCCAGCGCTCCGGCCGGAAGGCGTGGTTCATCGCCCACTCCGCGTGGCGCAGGTACTGCTCGCGGTACGCGGGGTCGTCCTGGAGCAGGCCGCCGACGATGCGGGCGGGCAGGAATCGGCTCCGGGCCGGGAAGCGGCCCAGCACGCGCAGCATGGACGTGAACGTGTTGGCCGTGGGCCGCCGCAGCGCCTGGTCGACGTCCCACGCGATCGGCCGCAGCAGCGCCGGCCGGCGCGTCCGATCGAACGCCATGTAGCCCTGGAAACCCTCGTCCTCGCCGTGCCGGGACGAGTCGAGGAACACCAGCGCGAAGTGGAGCGCGGTCAGCGCCGGCAGGTCGACCCAGGGCGCGAGCTCGGCCGCGGTCAGGCCGCCGCGCTCGACGCGATCGGCCAGGGTCTCGAAGCGCTCCAGCGAGCCGCGGAGCACCCGGAACGGCTTGCCCTTGACCAGGTCGAACTCCCGGTGCCCCCAGCGGGACTCGAGGAAGTCGCCGTCGACGTCCTCGACCAGCGTCACCACGGGCTCCGGCGGGTTGACGCCGTAGGCGGCGCGGGCGCCGTTCAGGAGATAGGTGGCCGGCCGCGCGCGGGGCGCGATCCCTCCGGAAGCACGGATGAGGTCGTATGCGCGCTGGTTCACGTACGGCGAGTAGTTGCTCGTGTCGATCACGAAGCTCCGCGGCGGGTGGCCGAGGGCAGGCTCGAAGAGATCCCGGTTCAGCCGGCCCGCGCCGAGCACCGGGTCCGCGGACACGTGCACGCTGCGGCTGCCCTCGGGGCCGCCGGACTGACCACGCACACGCACGGGGCCGTCGAACAGGACGCCCGCCGCGTCGAGCAGCAGCAGGTGGGCGGGCTTGGTCCAGGCGGAGCGCCACGCGGCCCACTCGCGGTCGCGGGTGCGCTGCAACGCCCGCAGCGCGGGGGGGCCCGGCAGGGTCTGGGGTCGCTTCCGCCAGACGTTGTTGGGATCGAACCCGAGCTCCGGGTCGGAGACGAGGCGCGAATCCAGCGCGAGCATGACCGCCGCGGCCCGCGGCAGAGGACCGATCCAGAACTGCCGCGTCACGATCGGCGTGGAGGGCTTGCCGGCCGCGTAGCCTCGCAGGCGCACGACGCCGGAGCGGGCGATCTCGAGGGACCCCTCCAGGCGGGGCGACGCGTCCCCGGGGACGGAGCCGTCGCGGGTGTACCGCAGCTCGTCCACCCCGGCCGGCGGGGCGATCACGAGCCGGAGCGGGGTCGCGCTCACGCTCGGGTAGGCGCTGAGGTCGGGGGCCGGCCGCACCGTCATGCCGCCGGGCGACGGTGGCCGGAGACCGGCCCACGGCCCTCCCGCCGGCTCGCGCTGGAGGCTCAGACCGGCCTCGAAGTCCGCTGGCGTCACCTCGTCGCGCACGACTCCCGCGGGATCGAGGAGCGTCACCGCCTCGCCGGTGTGGCGGAGCCGGAAGCTCGTGTGGAGATGCAGCCCGTAGGGATCGTCGATCCCCGCGCTTCCGGTGAGCGTGACGCGCTCGACCTCGGTCACGCCGGCGGCCGCGGCGACCTGCACGACGTGGCGGCCCGCCGCGAGCGGCCAGGTGGCCGCGGGGGCAGCGCCGCGCGGCCCCACCCGGACGTGGCGGTACACGGAGCCGAGCGGCATGGCGGGACCCTGGGCGCGCCGCCCGTCCACGGTGACGCGGAGGCGGCTCCCGCTCCCGGCGAGGTCGCGCAGGCGGAGCCACAAGACGTAGGAGTCGGCGCGCGGGACCTCGAGCACGACCTCCACCAGCCGGTACCGCGGCGCCTCGCCGTCGCGGTACCAGAGCGGGTGCTCGGGGCGGTCGGTGCCGTCGAACGTCCGGCTGCCCAGCGCGCCCGGGTCGAGCCGGATCGCGATGAAGCGACTCGCGGCGCTCCCCACGCGGTCCTTGCCGGACGCCCAGACGACGAGCGTCCGGCGCGGCGACAGCACCACGTCGGGGAACATCCAGCGGTGCCGGGAGCGCCCGCCCTGCGCGAGGGCCCAGTCCCGGAGGTGGACCGGCGCGTCGGAGCGGTTGTAGAGCTCGATCCAGTCCGAGGGCGCGAGGTCCTCGTCCAGGATCGCCTCCGGATTGGCGGTCATCACCTCGTTGATCACCACCGGCCCCGCCCCGAGCCCGATCGCCCGGCGTGACGGCCCGGGGGCGGCCGGGCGCGCGTCGGGATCGACGAGCCCCCAGCCGCGACGGACGAGCGGGCTGCGCCCGGGCGGCGCGATGCCGAGGCCGCGGAGGACGAGCGCCGCGCCGCCCAGCAGCACGCCCAGGACGCCGAGCGCCACCCCGGCGCGAATCGCCGCGCCGCGGCGCCGCCCCCTGACCGGGTCGCCCGGCGGGCCGGGGCGCGCGTCCACGTCGGCGGACGGCTGGCGCGGCGGAGCGGGCGAGGGCCGATCGGCGCTCATCCGAAGCCCTCCAGCTCGGCGATCTCCCACCCGGGCGCCCGGTCGGCCGGCCGCACGCGCAGGTAGCGAGCGGGCGTCCGCGGGAACGTCACCGCCCACTCCGTGCGGCCGTTCCGCAGGAGCTCGGCGCCGGTCCAGTAGAGACGCCCCGCCCAGGTGAGCGGGCCCGGCGCCGCCCACGCCCGCCCGTCCACCGAGGTCTCGACGACGTAGCCTTCCGGCTCACCCTCGCGGTCGGCGTGGACCAGCCGCACGCCGGTGAGCGGGCGAACCTCCCCCAGGTCGACCGTGAACGCCGCCGTCGGGTCCACGGGGCCCCGGGCCGTCCAGCGCGTCCAGCGATCCCCGTCCAGCGCCCGCGCCGCGTCCGGCGCGGCGGCGGTCGCCGTCGCGCGCCACCGGTCGCGCGGCAGCGGGCGGCGCGGGGCCCCCGGCGCCAGCAGGAGGAGCCGGAACGGTCCCGCGCTCGCCTCGCGCACCCGCGCGCCCTGCGCGTCGAGCATCCGCGCGATGCCGGCGACGTCGGCATCGCTTCCCAGCAGGAGCCCCCGGCCCGGCTCGATCCGGAGCGGCTCGAGCGCCTGGGGCGGCGGCTTCGTCCGGCCGTAGGAGTTGACGTGGAGGTTGGAGTCCAGGGCGCCGATCGCGCCCCGCGACTCGGCGAGCACCCGGGCCGACAGCCAGGGGCTCGCGTACACGAACCGGACGTGCTCCCGCCGCAGCGCCTCCGCGAGGACCCCCGGCGCGGGCGGCGGGGGGCCGGGCGGCGCGGGTCGGTAGACGAACAGCTCCCGGGCCGACCAGGGATGGGCCGGCGACGCGCCGGTCTGCACGATCCGCAGGAACCGGGTCCGGACCGGCGGGAACACCGCCTGCACGCGGCCGCGCCGCACGCGAAGGAACGGGTGGAACTCCGAGACGAAGAACGGGCCCCAGTAGCGCGGAACGGAGACGAGGGACGTCCAGCGACGCCCGTCCGCCGAGGCCTCCACCCGGAACCCGGCCGGGACGTCCTGCCAGTCGATGGCGAGGAGATCGATTCGCGTCACCTCCTCCTCGCGCCCGAGGTCCACCGCCAGCCACTGGCCCGGCACCTGGGGCCCGCCGGTGCTCCAGCCGGTCGCCACGTCGCGGTCGGCCAGGTGGTGGGGCGCGGCGCCGTGGCTCGCGGTCACCGTCCATCCGTCCGGGGCGATCGGCGCGAACCCCCGCGGCGGCAGGGTCGGCTCGAGGACGACGAAGCCGCCCACCTCGCTCTCGCGGAACGGCACCGCCACCGCCTGCAGGCCGACCCGGAGCAGCTCGAGCAGCGGGGCTGCGGTCACGACGATCGGCGGGCTCACCGCCGCGTCGACGGCGTGCCCGTGCTCCACGACCGGCTCGCGCCACAGCTCGGCGGCCATGACGTGCATGCCCGAGAGGTAGGTGACCTCGAACGCGGGCATGGCCGGCTCGGCGCCGGCCCAGTAGATGCGCCGGAGGTCGTGCTGACGGAGCCACGCGAAGAGCGGACGGAGCTGCGCCTGCTGCCGGGCCCAGCGCGGTCGCGCGTCCCGGCGGCCGACCGTCACCCCCGCGTTCGCGGCCAGGTGGAAGCCGAGCAGGCCCGCCAGCGCCGCGCCGCCCAGCGACCGCCGCATGGTCCACAGCCACCCGACCGCCTCGGCGACCCAGATCGGCACGACGCCGTAGAGCGGCAGGAGGTAGAAGTTCCCGAGGGCGCGCCGCGTGAAGATCAGCAGCGCGAGGTTCGCGAGCACGACGCCCCACAGGAGGCCGAGCCCGGCCCCGGGATCCCCGCGCCGGCCGAGCAGCCAGGCCAGCGTCCGCCGGTCCCGGACGATCGCTCGCGCCACGACCAGGCCGCCGAGGGCGAGCACGGCGAGCTGCACCGGGGCGGGCGGGCTCCACCCGAACGCGCGGGCGCGGGCGCCCAGGAACTCGGGCCAGACCTCGGTCGCGACCAGCCCGGCCCGCACGAGCGGCGCCCCCGAGCCGACCGAGCCCGCCTCGTGGAGCTCGAGGCGCGCGGTCGGGAAGTACGCGACCTCGTAGAGCCACGTCGGGAGCCCGCCCAGGAGGACCCCCAGCGGGAAGAGCCACGCGGCGCCCCGCCACGCGAGCCCGGCCCGGAGCGCGAACACCGCGAGCGGCACGCAGTACACGACGACGAGCGGGTGGGTCCACCAGCCGAGCCCGGCCACGATCCCCGTGACCAGGAGGGGAGCCGGCGCGCCCGGGCGCTCCACGACCGCCACGGTCCCGAGCAGGACCAGGTTGCCGATCAGGAGCAGCCCCGGGTAGTTGAGGTCGCCGCTGATCGACCAGCGGGCGAGCAGAAGCGGCGGGATGGCCAGGACCGCCAGGGCGACCAGGGCCGGCCCCCGGGGCAGCACGCGCCGCGCGACCAGGTAGCCCGTCCACGCGACCCCGACGCCGGCCGCGTAGCAGAAGAGGTCCAGCGTCAGGAGGGACGACCCGACCAGCGCGAACCACGCCGCCAGCGGATACGCGGGCGCGGCCCCCAGGTGCTCGACCTCGACGTGGTAGACCGCGAACGTGCCCTCGAGCGCGTGGACGGCCGGGATCGCCAGGCGCACCTCGTCCCAGTGCGCCCACGATGCGAACCCGCCCCAGAACCAGAGCGCGCGAACGCCGGCAGCGAGCGCGAGCAGCGCGGCGACGGCGAGCGGGCCGCGGTCCGGCCGCCGCCGGGGCGCCGCGGCCCGCTTCATGTCGCGGGTGGCCTCACGACGGTCGCGGGCCGCCCGGCGCGGTCCGATCCGGCGATCGCCTGGACCGGGAGGGTCACAAGCCTCCGGGACGCGTCAAGACGACGGACAGCGCGTCGGGGCGGCAGAGCGCGGCGAGCTCGGCCTTCACGCGGGGCCACGCGACCTTCGGGCGCCCCCGGAAGGCGTAGTTGAGCGTCGTCGTGCCGTCCTTGCCGCTCAGGTGCTCGAGCCGGATGGTCCCGAGGTGCGCCCGGAGGAGCTCCTCCATCTCGAGCGCGCACCGCCCGTACTCCTCGTCGCGCAGCGTGAGGAGGAGCACGCCGCCCTCCCGCCCGGTGCGGCGCCGGGCCCACAGGTCGCGGCCGACCAGGACGACCACCACGACCGCGAACAGCATGGCGACCAGGCCGTAGCTGTAGGTGGCGCAGCCGACCGCGGCGGCGATGACCACCATGAGGAACCCCACCTCCTCCGGCTCGCGGATGGGGACGCGGAAGCGGACGATCGACAGGGCCCCCAGGAGCCCCAGGGAGAGCGGGAGCGACAGCTGGACGGCGATGAAGAGCAGCGTGATCGACGGGCTGAGGAGGAGGAACGACCGGTGGATCTGCGACCCGGTCTCCCGGTGCTCGTAGAAGTACTCGTAGAGGAGCTGCACCGCCCACGCGGCGGCGGTCGACGCGGCGAGCGCCAGCGCCATGCCGGTGAGGGTGAACGTGTCGCCGCCCGCCTCGGCGATCCGCACGAGCCGCTCGACCAGCTCCCTCATCCCGCGGTCCCTCCCCGGACGTGGTCGATGCACATCGCGTACTTCGAGAACCCCGTCGGGCGGCCATAGCGCCCGGCCGTCCGCCAGAGGAGCGGGCCGGGGTCGAGCGTCGGCCCCTTCAGCTCCACGACGTGGACCGGGAGCGTCGGCGGCCCGGGCCCGGCGCACACCCAGGCCGCCAGCCACCGGATGCGGACCTCGCGGTCCAGCGCGACGCGGACGCGGCGATCCAGGCTGATCAGCCGGTCCCGATGGTACGACAGCCAGCAGGCCGGCTGGACCCCGCCGGGGAACCACCCGCGCACGAGGTCCGCCCACGCCGCCGGCGACAGGCGATCGGGCGCGACCGGCAAGGCGACCGCCCGGCGCCGCTTGGTCACGAACGAGCCGGTCCGGGCCTTGATCTCGAGCCAGGCGCGGCCCTCGTCGACCGCGCGGCCCGTCGCCGGCTCGGCGTACCAGCGGAGCCGGAACTTCAGTTTCCGGTAGTCCCCGTCGGTCTTCTCGGCGTACGCGCGCAGCCGCGGGGAGTCGAAGTACACCGTGTGGACGACGTTCGCGGGAAACCGGGGCTCCGGGCGCGCCACCATCGCGAGCGCGGCCGCGCTCGCCCCGGCGAGGTGCGCGGGACCGACGAGCTTCTGCTCGTACCGCCCCTCGCCACCGCTCCAGCCGGATCCCTCCGGCTCCTTCCCCTCCAGGAGGGGCACGCGGCGTGCCCCGCGCTACGTCGCGCCGCGCTCGGCGCAGAGGAAGAGGTTCGTCCCCGGTCGGCGGTCCCGTGCCAGGAACGGCCCGACCGCGGCCGCCAGGGCTCGACCCGCAACCCGCCGCCAGCGCGGCCAGAGGACCCAGGATCCGGTGAGGCGGCGGAGCGCGGCCGGCACGATCGCCGTCGGCAGGCTGAGGTCCTGCAGCATGGCCGCGCGCGGCGGCTTGAAGTCGTGGGCGCCGACGAGCGACAGGCCGAGCGCGCCGAGCCGCCGGCTCCAGTCCTCCCGCGGGAACAGGTTGTGGTGGTGGAAGCAGCCGTTGACGAGCCCCTCGTAGGCGCGGCTCGCCCGGCCGAGGCCGAGCCGCCGCAGGATGCGCGGCCAGAACATCGCGGTCGCGATCTCCGGGCCCGGCACCGAGAACACGAGCCGCCCGCCGGGCCGCAGCACCCGCGCCAGCTCGGCGAGGACCCGGTCCAGGTCCGTCATGTGCTCGAGCGAGCTGATGCTGACCACGGTCGCGAAGCTCCCCGTCGCGAACGGCAGCCGGGCCGCGTCGGCCTGCACGGTCGCGCGGTAGATGCCGCGGTGGGCCGCGCGCCGGACCTCCCGACTCCCCAGGTCGACGCCGACCGCGCCCCGGAGGCGGTCCGACAGCTCGGCGAAGAGGCCATCCCCGCAGCCGACATCGAGGACGGGCGGCTCGAGCGGGGTGTCGGCGAGGAGAACCGCCTCGGCCGAGCGCGGAAGCGCCCACGCGAGCGGCGCCACCTCCAGGTACCGGCGCAGGACCGGCGGCCACCGCTCCACGAACGAGGTCACGATCCGGCCCGGCCGCGGGAACGCGCGCGCGGGGCGGCGCGGCACGCCCGGCGGCACGGGCGGGGCGGACCGCCGGCTCGTCCCCGGGGCGGCGGCGTGGTCACACCGTGAGCGCTCCGTTACAATGCCGGACGATGCGCGGCACCTGCACACTATAGGGAGGCGGGCCGACGCCAGTCAACCGAGACCGCGGCCGCGCGCCTGCCGCCGGGTGAGACGCCTCGGCGGCTCCGCCGTCCTCGCGCTGGCCGTGGTGGCCGCGCTCGCCCTGGCGGTCCGCGTCGCCCTCGCCGCGACGGCCGTCCTATGGTTCGACGAGGCCACCGCGGGCCGCATGGCGATGGACACGCTGGCCGGCCGGTTCCCGTTCTTCCTCTACGGCCAGACGTTCATGGGTGCGATCGAGGGCTATCTCGACGCCGTGCCGTTCGCCGCCCTCGGGCCGTCGTCCGGGGCGATGCGCGTCTGGCCCGTCCTGCTCTCGCTGGCGCAGGTCGGGGTGGCGTCCCGCCTCGCCCGCGCGATCCTCGGCCAGGGCCGGTGGGCGGCGCTCGTCGCGCTCGGGTCGTCGGCGTTCGGCCTCAAGTGGGCGCACGACGCGCGGCTGACCTACGACCTGGTCCCGCTCCTCACCCCGCTGCTCCTCCTGCTCGCGCTCCGCGCCCTGGATCCCGCCGGCACGCCCCCGGCGCGGACCCGGGCCTGGCTGGTCCTCACCCTGGTCGGCGGGCTGGCCTGGTGGGTCAACCTCCTCCACGCGCTCCCGCTCGCGGCGATCGGGCTCGGCGTCGTCCTGGTCCGGCCGTCGTGGAGCCGGGGCGCGTGGCTCGGGCTCCTCGCGTTCGCGGCGGGGAGCGCGCCGTCCTGGCTGTTCCTCGCCTGGCGGGGCCGGCCGGCGGCGAGCCACGTCCCCATCGCCGCGCCGGCGGCCCTGCTGACGCATGCGCGCGACCTGGTCGGGACCGCGCTGCCCATCGTCATGGGAGTGCCCGAGAGCGCGCGGCACGGCCCGGCGGGACGCGGCGGCGCGGCGGCCGCGGTCGCGGTGCTCGCCGCGGCGGCCGTGGCGACCCTCGCCGACCGGCGCGCCGACCCGCGCGGGCGGCTCCTCCTCGGGCTCACGCTGGCCCTGTCGCTGGCGGCGGTGGTCGGGACCGAGCGGGGCGTGAGCCTCGCCACCGAGGACCCCCGGTACCTCCTGCCGGTGGCCGGGATCCTGCCGGTGCTCCTGGCGGGTCTCCTCGGGCGCGTGGCCCGCGGCCGGCCGCGGGTCGCGGTCGGCGCCGCGGCGGTCGTGCTCGGGCTCCAGGCGGTCGGGATCGCCGCCGAGTACCCGGCGCTCGTCTCCCCGGCCGCGTGGCGGGCCCGCCGGGCGCACCAGGCGGCGATCCGGTCGGTCGCCGACCAGCTCGCCCGCGCCGGCCTGCTCGCCGTGTACACGCACGATCCCGACGTGCTCACCTTCGCGAGCCGCGGGCGGGTCGCGGTCGCCCACCTCTACCTCGAGGCCGACCCCCGCCTGGCCCGGCGGGTCGACGGGGCGCGGCAGGTCGCGTACCTCGCCGCCGGGCCCCCGCCCGGGTTCGAGGCGAGCCTCGGGGCGGCGGGGATCGGCTTCGCGCGGCAGCCGACCCCGCGCGGGACGCTCTACACCGACTTCGTCCTCGCCGGCGACGCGGGCGAGGAGATCCCCGCCGACGGGTGGGAGGTGACCGCCTCCGCGCGCCCGGAGCGCGCCTCGCACGCCGTCGATCGCGACGCCGCGACGGCCTGGGACACCGGGCGCCCCCGCTCGGACGGCGCCTGGTTCCAGGTCGACCTCGGCCGGCCCCACCGCGTCACGGCGGTCTCGTGGCTGCCACGCGGGTACCAGGAGGTGCCGACCGGGTTCCGGGTCGAGACGTCCCTCGACGGCCGGCGCTGGGCGGTGGCGCAGGAGGCGAGCCCCTACTACGGGCCGCTGTACTGGTCGGGCGGGCACCCGATGGGCCGCGTGCGCCTCGGCCGCGTCGAGGCCCGGTTCGCCCCCCGCCCGGCCCGGTACCTCCGGCTGGTCCACCTCGGGGCCGACCCGCGCCTGCGCTGGAGCATTCGCGAGCTGTTCGTCTACGCGGGCCGCGCCGCCACGCCCGCGCACGAGGTCCCGGCCGACGCCGCGGCCGCGCTCCGGGCGGCGGGGGTGCAGCGTCTCTATGCCGATCACGCGCTGGCGGCCCGGCTGGCCGAGGCGGCCGGCGGCGCGCTGCTGACGCCTCCCGCCAACGTGAGCGTGGACCTCTACGGCGCGGTCCCGCCGATCGACACCGTGCCGCCGTTCCGGCCCGCCCCCGACGCGGCGATCGCGCTCGGGGCCGGCGCGCCGGAGGCGCCGGCGATCGAGGCGATCCTCCGGGAGGCCGGGATCGGCTTCGCCGTCCGCCAGGCGGGCGGCTATCGCCTGCTCGAGGCGTTCGCGCCCGCCCCGCCCCCCGCGAGCGCGGCGCCGCCGCCCGGCGCGGTGCTGACCGCGTCGTCGGGGGACGCGGCGGCCGCCGCGGACGGGCGCCTCGACACCCGCTGGGGCACCGGGGTGCCCCAGCGCGCCGGCCAGTGGCTCCGGCTGGACCTGCCGGCCCCGCTCGTCCTGGCGGGGCTCGACCTCGAGCTCGGCCGGTTCCGCTCGGATTACCCGCGTGGCCTCCGGGTCGAGCTCGGCGATGCGCAGGGCGGCTGGAGCGTGCCCGCGGCGACGGTGCTCCGGCCGGGGCCCTTGGCCTGGCTCGGGACCCACCTGGCGCGTCTCGGCGTCGACCGGGTCGTGGTCACCTTCCCGCCGGCCCGGGTCCGGGCCGTGCGGCTCGTGCAGACGGGCCAGGATGGCGTGTTCGACTGGTCGGTCGCGGAGTTGCGGTTGCGGACGCCGTGACGCGCCGCACCGGGGGGCCGGCCGGGACGAGGAGTAGCGCCCTTCGCTCCAGCCCCGGCGCGTGGACGACGGTGACCGGGAGCCCCCCGCCGCCGCGGCGGGGGCGCCGGGCGGGCCGCCGGAGCGTGCCGGCCGGGCGCGACGCCGCTGCTATAATCCCCCCCGATGCCCGAAGGAGCCGTCCGCCTCTCGGTCGTCATCCCCGTCTACAACGAGCGCCTGACGCTCCCCGAGATCCTCCAGCGCGTCCAGGCGGTCGCGATCCCGAAGGAGATCGTGATCGTCGACGACTGCTCGACCGACGGGACCCGCGCCTATCTCCGGGAGCTCGAGGCCGAGCTCGCCGAGGCGCGCCAGGCCGGGCTGGCCGACGAGAAGAACGAGATCCGCGTCCTCTACCAGCCCGTGAACCAGGGCAAGGGCGCCGCGCTCCGCCGGGGCTTCGCCGAGGCCACCGGCGACGTCATCCTCGTGCAGGACGCCGACCTCGAGTACGACCCCCGCGACTACCCGAAGCTCCTCGCCCCGATCCTGGACGGGAAGGCGGACGTCGTGTACGGGTCCCGGTTCACCGGGACCCCGCGCCGCGTCCTGTACTTCTGGCACCAGGTCGCGAACAAGCTGCTCACCCTCCTGTCCAACATGGTCACCAACCTGAACCTCACGGACATGGAGACGGGCTACAAGGTCTTCCGCGCGGAGGTGATCAAGAGCATCCCGATCCGCTCCAACCGCTTCGGGGTCGAGCCCGAGCTGACCGCCAAGCTGGCCCGCGTCCACGCGCGGATCTACGAGGTCCCGATCTCGTACGCCGGACGGAGCTACTGGGAAGGCAAGAAGATCCGGTGGACGGATGGCCTGGTGGCGCTGTGGACCATCCTCCGCTACGCCTACACGGACGACCAGGACAACGCCGACCCGGCGTACCAGACGCTGCTCCGGCTCTCGCGCGCGGAGCGCTACAACCGCTGGATGTTCGGGCAGCTCGCCCCCTGGCTCGGACAGCGCGTGCTCGAGATCGGGGCGGGGATCGGCAGCCTCACCCGGTTCCTGCTGGACCGGTCGCTGGTGCTGGCGACCGACCTGAACCCGCGCTACCTCCGGATCCTCGCCAACACGTTCGAGCGGCACACCCGGGTCGAGGTCGCCCCCCTCGACCTCCGGACGTTCGACCCGGCGACGCTGGCCGCGCGCGGGATCGACACGGTCGTCTGCCTGAACGTGCTCGAGCACGTGGAGGACGACCGCGCGGCGCTGCGGCGGCTCCACGACGCGCTCGTGCCCGGCGGGCGGCTGCTCCTCCTCGTCCCCGCGCACCCGCGGCTCTACGGCTCGATCGACCGCGCGGTCCACCACTTCCGACGCTACGCCCGCGCGGACCTGGTCCGGCGGCTGGAGGAGGCCGGCTTCCACGTCGAGCGCACGATCTTCTTCAACCGGCTGGGCGTGGCCGGATGGTTCGTGAACGGGAGCCTCCTGCGCCGGCAGCGGGTGCCGGGCCTCCAGGTCCGCTTCCAGAATCTCCTGGTCCCGCTCCTCCGGGCCGAGGCCCACGTCCCGCTGCCGTTCGGCCTCTCGCTGATCGCGATCGCCCGCCGGGGCTGATCCCGCGGCGCGGCGCGCCCCGACGATCGGGCCGCCGGTAGCAGGTTCTCTGGCGCGATACGCGCCCTTGCTCCCGGCTGCGCGAGGGGCGTATACTCCCCGTCCTGATGCGGCGTCCGACGGCCGACGCACGCGCGACGCCGGCGCCGGCTCCTCGACGCCGTCGGACGGGCACGCCCCGATCCGCCCCCTAGCGATGCGGGGCAAGCTCTGGCTCGGCGTGGCGGTCAGCGTCGTGCTGCTGTGGGTAGCCGCCCGCGGCGTGAACCTCGACGAGGTCCTCCAGCAGCTCCGCCAGGTCCGCCCCGCGTACCTGGTCCCGGTGCTCGCCTCGATCTTCGTCCGGTTCTGGCTGACCGCCATCCGGTGGCAGCTCCTGCTGCGGCCCGTCAAGCGCATCGGCGTGCACCGGCTCTTCGCGGTCACCATGATCGGCTTCATGGCCAACAACGTGCTCCCGGCCCGCCTGGGCGAGTTCGTCCGCGCCTACACGCTCGGACGGTCCGAGGCGCTCCCCATGTCGCTGCCGTTCGCGACCATCGTCATCGAGCGCGTCTTCGACGGGTTCACGCTGCTGGTCTTCCTCCTCGGCGGGCTCTCGTTCCTCCACCCGACGCGGACGCTCCTGTGGGCCGCGGTGCTCATGTGCGGCCTCTACGCCGGCGTGCTCGCCACGCTGGTGCTCATCCGGACCGGCCGCGGCATCGGGGCGATCTCGGCCGGCCTCCGGTGGCTCCCGGAGCGGCTGGAGGCCCCGGCCCGGCGGCTGTTCGAGTCCTTCCGGCTCGGCCTGAACGTCCTCGGCGACGCGCGGGGGCTCCTCCTGACCGCGGGCCTGTCGCTCGTGATCTGGGTGGTCAACGCGGCCGGCGTCCAGGCCACGTTCGCCGCGTTCTCGCTGGCGCTCCCCCCGTTCGCCTCGTTCCTCCTCCTCGGGACCATCGCGGTCGCGCTGGTGCTCCCGTCGGCGCCCGGCTACGTCGGCGCCTTCCAGGTCGGGACGGTCGAGGGGCTGGCGCTGGTCGGGGTCGCGCGCGAGACGGCGCTGTCGCTGTCGATCGTCTACCAGCTGACGAACTACGTCCCGATCACGCTCGTGGGGCTCGCCTACCTGAGCGCGCTCAACCTCACCCTGGGGGAGCTGCGGGCGGCCGGCGAGAAGAGCGCGTGAGCGAGGCCCCGCCGTTCTCGGTGGTGATCCCCGTCCACAACGAGGAGGACAACGTCCTCCCGCTGCTGACGAGCCTCCGGGCGGTGATGGAGGGCCTGGGCCGGCCGTACGAGCTGATCGTCGTCGACGACGGCTCGACCGACGACACCCTGGCCCGGCTCCGCGCGGCGGCCGCCGCCACCCCGGCGCTCCGCGTCATCCGGCTGCGGGCGAACTTCGGCCAGACCGCGGCGCTGGCCGCCGGCTTCGACAGCGCCCGCGGCGACCTGGTGATCACGCTCGACGGCGACGGGCAGAACGACCCGACGGACATCCCGCGGCTCCTCGACAAGCTGAAGGAGGGCTACGACGTCGTGAGCGGCTGGCGCCGCGACCGCCAGGACCCGTTCTGGTCGCGCCGCCTGCCGTCGCGGCTCGCCAACGGCCTGATCTCCTCGATCACCGGGGTGCGGCTCCACGACTACGGGTGCGCCCTCAAGGTCTACCGGCGGGAGATCCTCCGCGACGTCGAGCTGTACGGGGAGATGCACCGCTTCCTGCCGGCGCTCTGCCGGTGGGTCGGGGCGCGGGTCGGCGAGCTGCCGGTCGGGCACTGGCCGCGGCGGCGCGGGGTCTCCAAGTACGGGCTGGGCCGGACAATCCGGGTGATGCTGGACCTCCTCACCGTCAAGTTCCTGATGAGCTACTGGACCCGGCCCATCCAGATCTTCGGGCTCCTCGGCGTGTGCCTGGGCGGGCTCGGCATCGTGCTGGGCGCGCTCCTCTCGTACCAGAAGATCGTGCTGGGAGTCGCGCTGGCGAACCGGCCGCTCCTCCTCCTGGCCGTCCTGCTGGTGCTGGTCGGCTTCCAGTTCGTGTCCATCGGGCTCCTGGGCGAGATGCTGGTGCGGACCTACCACGAGTCCCAGCGCAAGCCCATCTACGCCGTGCGCGAGATCATCTCGGGAGGTGACCGATGACGCCCCCGGCCCGTGCCGTGACCGCCGCCGTGCTCGCACTCGCCCTCCTGGCGGCGGGAGGCTGCGGGGGGAAGAGCAGCGCGAGCACGGCCTCCCCCGCCAGCTTCGACTTCGGCAGCAACGACCCCCGGAAGGTCACCGCGTTCGGCGACAGCATCACGTTCGGCGTGCTCGAGCTCCGCGTCCGCCGGCTCGGCCTCACGACCTCCAACACGTATCCGGCGCTCCTCCAGGCCAAGCTCCAGGCGCTCGATCCCGCCTGGCGGGTCGTCAACCGCGGCCTGGGCGGGGAGGACACGTTCCACGGTGTCAGCCGCATCGCGTCCGTGCTGGCCGCGGACCAGCCCGGCTTCGTCCTCATCATGGAAGGCACCAACGACGCGAGCGAGTGCGAGTCGGCCCTCGCGATCATGGGGAACCTGGCCTCGATGGTGAACCAGGCCAGGGCCCGCAAGACGATCCCGGTCCTGGCGACGGTCCCCCCCAACTTCCGGAACGACCCGTGCGCCCAGGACGTCGTCGATCAGGTCAACGTCCTGATCCGCGGGTTCACGCAGTCGGAGAACGTCGTCCTGGCCGAGATCTTCGACGGCATGAACGATCGCTCGCTGTTCGGCCAGGCGCCCGACCGCGACCCCCTCCACCCGAACGACCGCGGCTACGCGGTCATGGCCGACATCTTCTACGGCGCGCTCCTCAAGGCCGTGCCCGGCGGCGTGGTCGCCGCCGCCCAGCACCGGCGGCGCTGAGCGGGCGGACCGGCTCGCCCTTGCTCCAGCGGGTGACGCTCGCCGAGATCCAGGCCGTCTTCGCGGTGACCGACGCCCTCGGCATCTCCCGGGAGGCGCTGGTCATCCCGCTGGCCCCCGGGCGTCCCGGCCGGGTGCGGGCGCTGCCCGGCGGGAAGCTGGAGATCGTGCTGGACGCGGAGGTCCCGCTGGCGGAGTGGCTGGCCCGGCTCCCGGCACTGATCGAGCAGGCCCGGGCGTGATCGCCCGGGCGTCCCGCGCTCCGCTGGCGCCGCCGCCGCCCGTGCCGGCTCGGGCGTCCCGCCCCGCGCCGGCCCGGGCGTGATACCCTGTCGCCGGCGCGCCGCGGGGCGATGCGGCCCTTCCCGCCGGCGCAGGAGGCGACGATGACGCGATCCCTGATCCAGTCGAGCGTGCTCTACCGCGACCTCGGCCGCGCCTACCCGACCATCGTGCGCGGGGAGGGCGTGTACCTGTGGGACGCCGAGGGGCGGCGCTACATCGACGGCTCCGGCGGATCGTCCGCGGTCACCTCGATCGGCCACGGCGTGCGCGAGATCGCCGAGGCGATGGCCGCCCAGGCCCGGAAGGTCGCGTTCGTTCCGATGCACCTGTTCACGAGCGAGCCGCTGGAGGCCCTGGCGGAGGCGGTCGCGAAGTTCGCGCCCGGCGACCTGCGGCGCGTGTGGTTCGTCTCCGGCGGCTCGGAGGCGACCGAGAACGCGGCGAAGCTCGCCCGGCAGTACTGGCTCGAGCGGGGCCAGCCCTCGAAGTCGATCGTCCTGGGGCGCTGGCAGTCCTTCCACGGGAACACGTTCGGGGCGATGGGCTTCGGCGGCCACACGATCCGCCGGCGCAAGTACGTCCCGATGTTCGCCGAGGCGAGCCATCTCCCGCCGATGTACTGCTACCGGTGCCACTTCAAGCAGACCTACCCCGCCTGCGACACCTACTGTGCCGACTACCTGGAGCGGCTCATCCGGATGCAGGGGCCGGAGAACGTCGCCGCGTTCATCGCCGAGCCGGTGGTCGGCGCGACGCTGGGCGCGGTGCCGCCGGTCCCCGAGTACTTTCCCAAGATCCGGGCGATCTGCGACCGGTACGAGGTCCTGTTCATCGCCGACGAGGTCATGACCGGCTTCGGACGGACGGGGGCGAACTTCGCCGTCGACCACTGGAACGTCGTGCCGGACCTGATCGCCACCGCCAAGGGCATCTCCGGCGGCTACATCCCGCTCGGGGCGGTCATCGTGCGGGACGAGCTGCTCCAGGCGTTCGAGCGGAACAACTCGAACTTCGTCGGCGGCCACACCTACACCGGGCACCCGGTCGCGGCGGCGGTGGGGCTGGCCGTCCTCCGGTACATCCAGGAGCACGACCTGGTCCGGAACGCGCGCGAGGTCGGGGCGCACCTCCTGGCCGGTCTCCACGGCCTCCTCGCCCGGCATCCGATCGTCGGGGATGCCCGGGGCCTCGGGATGATGGTGGGCCTCGAGTTCGTCGCCGACCGCGCGACGCGCGCGCCGTTCCCCGCCGAGCGCGAGGTCGCGCGGGCGATCGCCCTGGAGGCGCTGGCCCGCGGGCTCGTCACCTACCCCGGCACGGGGTCGGTCGACGGGGTGCTGGGCGATCACATGAAGCTCACCCCGCCGCTCGTCCTCTCGCGAGCCCAGGCCGACGAGATCGTGGCCATCCTCGACGCGGCGATCGGCGCGGTGGAGGCGCGGCTCTAAATCAGGCACACCCCCGCGGGGGAGCGCACACGTTGACCTGCCCGAAGTGCCGGACGGTGGTGCCGGAGCAGAGCGCGTTCTGTCTGGCCTGCGGCACCCGGCTCCCGACCCCGGTGGCGGCCCGCGTCGGCAACGGCGCGGCGGGAGCCCCGCCGGCCGAGCGCGGCGCGGCGGTGCCCGCGCCGGCCGCGCCCGTCGCGGCCGCCCCCCCGCCGGCCACCGGGCGACAGCCGTACGCGCTCTCGTTCGCGGCCCTCGTCGACGAGCGCCTCCGGTACCGCGTGGCGAGGTGGATCGTGGAGCGCGCGCCGGCGCACGCGATCGCGGAGGTGCAGGAGGATCTCCGGCGCGGCACGTTCCTCACGTTCCTCGCGCTGACCGCGGAGGAGGCGGAGCGGGCGCAGCAGGGGATCGGGGCCCTGGGCGTCCCCCCGAACCTGGTCCGCCTCGCCCCGGCCACCGCCGCGGAGCTGATGCTGCCCGCGCGCGCCCGGCCGAGCGCGCCGGAGTCGCGGACGCTCGGGTTCCGGGACTGGCGCACGATCGCCATCGCGGTCGGCAGCCTCCTGCTCTTCGGGCTCGCGGTCGTCCGGTTCTTCGCCGGCCGGGGATTCTGAGCGCGCCCCCTCTCCGGCGGCAGACCCTGCCGGCGCCCCGCGAGCACACCCCGCGCGGGCCCGGGCTACAATGACGCCATGACCGACGCCTATCGCGAGTTCGAGGCCGCGAGCCTCTTCTGTCCGCGCTGCCGCCGCGCGGGGCCCGTCCGGAAGAAGCTCCTGCTGGTCCTGCCGACCGGCAACAAGTACGACTACCTGTGCCAGGCCTGCGGCACCCCGGTCGGGGGCAAGGTGGACCGGGACCCGACCGAGTTCCGCGAGACCTCGCGGGCCGCTGTCGAGGCCGCCGTGCGACCCCGCCGGCCCCGGCCGGCGGGTCCTCCGCCGCCCCCGCGCCGCGGGTGAGGGCGCGCGGCACCGCGGGCCGAGCCGGCCTCGGCCCGCGCGCCGGCGGCGCCCCCGGCGCGCCGGCGCCGACGGCGCCGGCCGCGCGAGCACGCGCCGCCCGCGAGGCGCCGGCCCGCGGCGTGCGCGGGCGACCTCCCCGGCCCCCCGCGCGCGGGCGGAGCGCCGGCCCCCCGCGGGCGATCGCGCTCGCGGCGCTCGCCCTGGCGGCGACGCTCGCCGTCGGCCGCCCCGTCTTCCCCGGGCCCGCGCCGCCGCCCGCCGCCGCGCCCGTCGAGCCGGCGGCGCCGGAGCGCCAGTCGCTGGCGCGCGGCGAGGTGGTCTACCGGCGCGGCGCCGCCCCGCGGGACGGGGTGCCGGTCCCGGGCGCGCGCGGCGCCACGGCGTTCGTCCGGGTGCCGGCCGAGCCCGCGGCGGTCTGGACGATCCTGACCGCGCCCCGGCGCTACCCCGAGATCTTCCCGGGACTCAGGGCGGTGACGGTCCTGGCAGAGTCGCCCGGCGCGTGGCTGCTCCGCACCGAGGGGAAGGTCGGCCCGTTCGACTTCCACTACCACACGCGGTACGAGGTCCGCCCCGAGGCGTGGCACCTGGCCTGGCGGCTCGATGCGACGCGCGACAACGACGTGTTCGACGACCACTGGGGATGGTGGCAGCTGGTCCCGCAGGCGGGCGGCACCCTGGTGGTCTACGCGGTCGGGTCGATCCCCGCCTCCTGGCAACCGCTGGCCGGCGTCTTCGAGCGCCGGGGCATCATCCGGGCGCTCGCCGCGCTCCGGGACGCCGCCGGCCGGCGCTGACCGACCGGCGCCCGCGACGGGCCGGGTCGCTGCCTCACCCGGGGGGCACGAACGAGAGCGCGGCGGCGAACCACGCGGCCGCGAGCGCCCAGCGCCTCACCCCAGCGCGCTCGCCAGCCCGCCCAGGTCGCGCACCTCGAGGTCCGGCGGCGCGCCGAGCGCCTCGGCCGGGGCGCCCGGCCGGTTCACCCAGACCACGCGGAACCCGAACGCCTGCGCCCCGCTCACGTCCCAGCCGTTCGCCGACACGAACCCGATCGCCTCGGCGGGCACCCCGAGCCGCCGGGGCGCGAGGGCGTACACCGCCGGCGCGGGCTTGTACGTCCGGGCCTCGTCGACGCTGATCACCGCGCCGAACCGGCCGCCGAGGCCGTTGTGCCCGACCACCGCCTCCAGCATGCCGGGGGCGCCGTTCGACAGGATCGCGCACGGGAGCGCGCCCAGCCGCTCGAGCGCCGGCCGCACGTCCGGGAACGCGTCGAGCGTCAGGTAGGCCTGCATGAGCCGCCGCCGCTGGGCGTCGTCGAGCGAGAGCCCGAGGGCGCGCCCCGCGAAGACGAGCGCCGCCTCGGTCACCGCCCAGAAGTCCTCGTACCGTCCCATCAGCGCCCGCAGCCAGGTGTACTCGAGCTGCTTCTGTCGCCAGAGCCGCGAGAGCCCGTCCGGGTCCGCGGTC
>DASRDR010000104.1:0-14542 GCA_035652475.1 Candidatus Methylomirabilota bacterium
TGGGGTGCTTCCGCTCGCCGTCGTAGTTGCACGTGATGGTCCCGGCGCCGATATTGGCGTCCTCGCCGACGGTCGTGTCCCCCAGGTAGCAGACGTGGTGGGCCTTCACCCGAGGGCCGATGGTCGAGTTCTTGATCTCGATGAAGTTGCCGATGTCGGCCCCCCGCTGGATGACCGCGCCCCGGCGGAGCCGGGCGAAGGGGCCCAGGATCGCGTCGTCGTCGACCCGCGCCCCCTCCAGGACGCAGTACGGCCGCAGCAGCACCCGGTCGCGGAGGATCGAGTCCACGACGTGGCAGCCCATCCCGATCGTGCAGCCCTCGCCGACCTCCGTGCGGCCCGCCAGGCGCACCCCGGGCCCCAGCACCGTGTCGCGCCCGATGCGCACCGTGGCGTCGACGTAGGTCGCCGCCGGGTCCTGGACGGTCACCCCGGCCGCCATCAGCGCGTCCAGGGTGCGCCGCCGCAGCACGGCCTCCAGCGCCGCCAGCTGCCGGCGGTCGTTGACCCCGGCGACCTCGATCGGGTCAGGCACCGGGACCGTCTCGACGTGCCCTCCGGCCCGCACGAGCCCGGCGACGACGTCGGTCAGGTACAGCTCGCCCTGCGCGTTCGTCGGCCGCAGCGCGGCCAGCGCGGGCCAGAGGTGCCGCGGGTCGAAGCAGTAGATCCCGGAGTTGCACTCCCGGATCCGGCGCTGGGCCGGGGAGGCGTCCCGCTCCTCGACGATCCCTCGCACCCGGCCGCGACGGTCGCGGAGGATCCGGCCGTACCCAATGGGATCGGAGGGCTCGAACGTGAGCACGGTGGCCGCCGCCCGCCGCGCGCGGTGCCGGGCGAGGAGCGCGGCCAGCGTCTCGGCGCCCAGCAGCGGCACGTCGGCATAGAGGAGGAGCAGCTCGGTCGCGCCCGCGCCCACCGCCGTCCGGGCCCTCAGGAGCGCGTCACCGGTCCCGCGCGGCGCCGGTTGCTCGGCGAAGCCCACGCCGGACCCGGACAGGGCCGCTCGCACCGCGTCGGCCCCCGGCGGGACCACCACCACCGTCCCGGCCACGCCGGCCCCCCGCAGGAGGTCGACCGGATAGCGCACCAGCGGCTGCCCGCCCAGCGGATGCAGGATCTTCGGCCGGGCCGAGCGCATGCGCTTGCCCTCGCCGGCCGCCAGGACGACGGCCCACGTCTCCGGCGCGGCGGGGGGGCGCGGCGGCCGACCCATCGCCGGCTACGCCCCGGCCACCAGCGCCCGGCGCGCCGGCCCGCCCTGGCCGATCAGCCGGGCCAGGATCCGCCCGAGCTTCTCCGGGTGGTGACGGGCCAGCTCGGTGGGCCCGGCCACGTCCGCCTCGGTGATCCACACCCCGAGCGCCCGCACGCGCTCCCGGTCCGCCACGACCGGCCGCGCACCGGCCTGCGCGTAGCGCGCCAGGACGTCCTCCGGCAACGGGGCGCCGTGGACCACCACGCCATCGATGACGCCGCGGCCCGCGTGAGCGTGGAGCGCCGAGAGGTGATCGGCCAGGGACATGCCGTCGGTCTCGCCGGGCTCGGTCATCAGGTTCGCGACGTAGATCTTGAGAGCCGCGGCGTGGCGGACCGCGTCGGCGACGCCGCTCACCAGCAGGTTCGGGATGAGGCTCGTGTACAGCGAGCCCGGGGCGAGGACGATCACCTCGGCACGGGCGATCGCCTCCAGCACCTCCGGCAGCGCCCGGACGCCCTCCGGGTCCAGGAACACCCGCTGGATGGGCGCGCCGCCGCCGGCGAGCCGCGACTCGCCGACCACGACGCGGCCGTCCGCGAGCTCGGCCCCCAGGCGCACCGGATCCAGCGTCGACGGCAGGATCGTCCCGCGCACCGCCAGCACTTGCCCGGAGATGCGGATGGCCTGCAGGAAGCTCCCCGTCACCTGCGCGAGGGCGGCGAGGAACAGGTTCCCGAAGCTGTGCCCGCCGAGCGCGCCGGGGCCGGCGAACCGGAACTGGAACAGCTCGGCCATGAGCGGCTCGACGTCGGCGAGGGCGACCAGGCAGTTCCGGATGTCGCCGGGCGGCGGGACCCGGAACTCCTCCCGCAGCCGTCCCGAGCTCCCGCCGTCGTCGGTCACGGTGACCACCGCGGTGAGGCCGGCGACCGGGCCGCGGAGGTAGCGCTTGAGCGCGGCCAGCACCACGGGAAGCCCCGTCCCGCCGCCGATGGCCACGACGCGGCGCCCCGTCGGTCGTCTCCGTCCCGTCATGCCCACCGCTTCCACCGCCATCTTAGCGCAGGCGCGCCGGGGGCGCGGGGCGCGCGGCGGCGGCCCGGAGCTCCGCCAGGAGCGCGGCGAACGCCGGCGGCGGCGGGACCTCGAACCGGAGCGGGGCGCCGGTCACCGGGTGCGCGAACCCGAGCGCCGCGGCGTGGAGCGCCGGGCCGCCGAGGGCGGCGACCCGCGCCGCCCACGCGGGGTCGAGCGGCGGCCCGCCGCGCGGACCGTAGGTCCGGTCGCCGAGGAGCGGGCAGCCCCGGTGTGCGAGGTGGACGCGGATCTGGTGCGTGCGCCCCGTCCCGAGCGTGACGTCGAGGAGCATCAGCGGCCGCGGCTGCTCGAACCGCTCGCGAACCCGGAACCGCGTGACGGCGGGACGCCCCGCGCCGGGCGGGCGCACGGCCATGCGGAGGCGGTCGTGCGGGTGCCGCCCGATCGGGGCGTCGATCTCCCCCTCCGCTCCGGGCAGGCGCCCCTGGGCGAGCGCCAGGTACCGTCGCTCCACCGTGCGCGCCTTGAGCTGGCGGACGAGCGCCTGGTGGGCGGCGTCGGTCTTCGCGACCATGAGGAGCCCCGACGTGCCGCGGTCGAGGCGGTGCACGATCCCGGGGCGCCGCGCGCCGCCGATGCCCGAGAGGGCCGGGCCGCAGTGGGCGAGCAGCGCGTGGACCAGCGTCCCGGTCCGGTGGCCCGCGCCGGGATGGACGACCAGCCCGGGCGGCTTGTTGAGCACCAGCACGGCCGCGTCCTCGTAGACGACGTCGAGCGGGATCGGCTCCGGCGCGAGCGCGAGCGGCTCGGGCGGGGGCACCTCCAGCGTGATCCGCGCCCCGGGTCGCAGCCGCTGGCCCGGCTTGGCCGGCCGGCCGTCGACGCGCGCCCGGCCGGCCGCGATCAGCGCCTGCAGGCGCGAGCGGGAGAGATCCGCGACGTGGGCCTGCAGGACCCGGTCCAGCCGGTGGCCGCGCTCGCCCGGCTCGACCACGAACGTCCGCTCCGGGCCCGCGGCCGGCGCGGCCGCCGACGGCCCGGGGTCGGGCCGCTCAGGCGCCGGCCGCGTCTCGCCGCGGGACACCGTCCCGCCCGAGCGCCAGCTCGATCGCGAGCACGCACACGCCCACCGTGATCGCGGAATCGGCGACGTTGAACGCCGGCCAGTGGTACGGCCCCCAGAAGACGTCGAGGAAGTCGACCACGGCGCCGAACCGCCAGCGGTCGAGCAGGTTGCCGACCGCGCCGCCGAACACGCACCCGACCGCGATCCGGGCCAGCAGGCTCCCGCGCGGCAGCATGCGGAGCGCGACCGATCCGAGCAGCGCCAGGGCCGTGAGCGAGAACACCGTGACGACCCACCGCCAGCCGGCCGGCACGCCGGCGAAGATCCCGAACGCCACCCCGGGGTTCCGGACCAGCACGAGCTGGAACAGGCCGGGGACCAGGATGACCGGGTCGGCGGCGTCCAGGCGCGCCAGCACCCACGCCTTGCTCAGCTGGTCGGCGGCGAAGACGAGCGCCGCCAGGACGGGGACGAGCCACATCAGCGGATCCCGGCCCGGATCACCGGCCCGCAGCGCTCGCAGAGGTCGGGGTGCTCGGGATCGCGGCCGACCGCCAGGCTCCAGGTCCAGCACCGGGCGCACTTCCGGCCGTCCGCGTGCCGGACCTCGACGGCGAGCCCGGGGACCGCGGTCTCGCGTCGGATCACGCGCGCGGCCCCGGGCTCGACCCCATCGGGCGGCGGCCCGTCGACGCGCGCCAGCTGCGAGACGATCAGGAGATCGCGCAGGACCGGGTCGCCGGTCTCGGCGAGCACCGCCCGCAGCGCGGGGTCGGTCGCGTAGAGGATCACCCGTGCGTCGAGTCCGGCCCCGATCAGCCGCGCGGCGCGGGCCTGCTCGAGCGCGCGCGCGGCCTCGCCGCGGACGCGGAGCAGCGTCTCCCACCGCCGCTCGAGCCGCTCGTCCAGCCAGACGGGGTCGGCGGCGGGGAAGTCCGTCAGGTGCACGCTCGGCGCCTTCTCGGCCGCCCGCACGTGCTGCCAGACCTCCTCCGCCGTGAAGGTCAGCACCGGCGCCATCAGCCGGACCAGCGCGTCCAGGAGGCGGTAGCAGACCGTCTGGGCCGCGCGCCGCCCCGGCGCCGCGGCGGCGGAGGTGTAGAGCCGGTCCTTCAGGACGTCCAGGTAGAGGGCGGACAGGTCGACCGCGCAGAAGTTGTGGAGCGTCTGGATCGCGAGGTGGAACTCGTAGGCCTCGTAGGCGCGGCGGACGCGCTCGATCGTGCGATGCAGGCGCAGCATCGCCCAGCGATCGAGATCCCCGAGCTCTCGGTCGGGCACCACGTCGCCCGCGGGGTCGAAGTCGGCCAGGTTGCCGAGGAGGAACCGGCAGGTGTTCCGGATCCGCCGGTAAGACTCCGCGAGCTGCTCGAGGATCTCGTCCGAGAGCCGGATGTCCTCGGTGTAGTCCTCGCCGGCCGCCCACAGCCGGAGCACCTCCGCCCCATAGCGCGCGATGACGTCGCCCGGCGCCACCGTGTTGCCGAGCGACTTCGACATCTTGCGCCCCTCGCCGTCGACCACGAAGCCGTGGGTGAGAACCGCCCGGTACGGCGGGCGCCCGCGCGTGCCGATCGCCTCCAGCAGCGAGGAGTGGAACCAGCCGCGGTGCTGGTCCGAGCCCTCCAGGTACATGTCGGCCGGCCAGTGCAGGTCGGGGTGTGTCTCGAGCACCGCCGCGTGGCTGCACCCGGAGTCGAACCAGACGTCGAGGATGTCCGTCTCCTTGCGGAAGGCGCCCCCGCCGCAGCGCGGGCACGTCGTCCCCGGAGGCAGCAGCTCGGCCGCCGGCCGGAGATACCACTCGTCGGCGCCCTCTCCGGCCTCCATGCGGGCCGCGACGTGCGCGACCAGGCGCTCCTCGACCAGCACGGCCCCGCACCGCTCGCAGTAGAACGCGACGATCGGCACCCCCCACACGCGCTGGCGCGAGATCGTCCAGTCCGGGCGATGCGCGATCATGTTCGTGATGCGCTCCTCGCCCCACGGCGGGATCCACGTCACCCCCGGCAGCGCCGCCAGCGCCTGCTTGCGGAGCGTGCCGTCCTCGCCCGCCGCCGGCACCTGGTCCAGCGCGATGAACCACTGCTCGGTGGCGCGGAAGAGGGTGGGGTGCTTGCACCGCCAGCAGTGCGGGTAGGTGTGCGTCAGCGGAGCCTCGGCGACGAGCGCGCCGCGCGCGCGGAGGAGCGCGATGATCCGGGGGTTCGCCTCCCACACCGTCAGCCCGGCGAGCTCCGCGACCTCCGGGACGAAGCGGCCGTTGTCGTCGACCGGGTTGTAGATCGGGAGCCCCAGCGCGCGGCCGAGCTCGTAGTCCTCCTCGCCGTGCCCGGGCGCGACGTGCACGAGCCCGGTGCCGGTGTCCAGGGCGACGAACGAGGCCGCCGCGACCCGCCCGGTGCGGTCGAGCCACGGATGCCGGTACTCGAGCCCGACCAGGCGGCTCCCCGCCAGCCGGGCCCCGGGGACGACGTCCCGGAGCCGCGCCGTCCGGATCAGGGCGTCGGCCAGCGCCTCGGCGACGATCAGCGTCTCGTCCCCGACGCCCAGCGCGACGTAGGTCGCCGCCGGGTGCACCGCGACCGCCAGGTTCGCCGGGAGCGTCCAGGGCGTCGTGGTCCAGATCACGAGCGAGGGGCGGGGCGCGCCGGCCAGCTCGGACGGCACGCCGACGAGCGGGCACTTCACGTAGACCGAAGGGGTCTCCTGCTCCTCGTACTCCACCTCGGCCTGGGCCAGCGCGGTCTTGCAGTGCATGCACCAGTGGACCGGCTTGAGGCCCTTGTACACGAGCCCGCGGCCGACGAAGCGTCCGAACTCCCGCACGATCGTGGCCTGGTAGGTGGGCGCCATCGTCAGGTACGGACGCTGCCAGTCGCCGAACACCCCGAGCCGGCGGAACTCCTCCCGCTGGATGTCGATGAACCGGCGCGCGTACGCGCGGCAGCGACGGCGCTTCTCGACGGGGTCCATCGCGAGCCGGACGTCGCCGCCGGCCCGGTCGAGCCCGAGCTCCTTGTCGACCTGGTGCTCGATCGGCAGGCCGTGGCAGTCCCAGCCGGGCACGTACACGGCGTCATAGCCGAGCATGGCCCGCGACTTGACGACGATGTCCTTGAGCACCTTGTTGAGCGCGGTGCCCATGTGGATGTGCCCGTTCGCGTACGGCGGGCCGTCGTGCAGGATCCAGCGCGGGCGCCCGCGCCCGCGGGCGCGCAGCCGGGCGTAGAGGTCCTCCGCCTCCCACCGCCGGAGGAGCTCGGGCTCGCGCTGGGACAGGTTGGCCCGCATCGGGAACTCGGTCCGGGGGAGATGGAGGGTCGCCTTGTAATCCATGAGGCGTGGCCGCGGCACCATGGCGCCGCCCGCGGCACGGTGCTCGAACGCTAACATCCACGCGCACTTGTGTCAAGAAAACGGGCGCGTGCACGGGCTCCGGGCGCCGGCCCGGGCCCGGTGCCACGCGGTCTCGTAGACCACCATGGTGTCGCCGCCCGCCACGACGTTGTTCGCGAGCCGCACCCGGAGGACGGGCCGGAAGAGGTCGTCCCGGCCGGCCAGCTCCGGAAACCAGGTGGGGAAGATCACGAGGTACTCGGGGCAGCGGCGCTCGAGGTACCCCAGCAGGGCGGCCGCCCCCGCGCGGCGGTACGGGAGGATCTCCGGGGTGGCCAGCCCGACCAGATCGACGATCCGGCGGTCGCCGAAGTACGTGAGGGCGCCGATGTCGTTGACGGCGATCAGCGTG
Source organism: Candidatus Methylomirabilota bacterium (assembly GCA_035652475.1). Taxonomy (GTDB): domain Bacteria; phylum Methylomirabilota; class Methylomirabilia; order Rokubacteriales; family DASRDR01; genus DASRDR01. The sequence goes on from DASRDR010000104.1 coordinate 7,057, forward strand.
TCGGGGGGCGTGTGCCCGGCGACCCAGCGGCCCAGACGGACCTGCATGGTGTTGATGTTCTCGACCGCCCACGCGTAGCCGTCCGCCGCCGCCGGGAGCGGCGCCACGAGCGCGAGCACGAGGAACCCGACGGCCGCCGCCCGGAGCGCCGGGGCACGCACCCGGGCCCCGAGCCGCTGGAGGCCCAGCAACGCGACGACCACCGCGAGCGGCAGCAGGTGGGCGGAATAGCGTCCCCACTGGAAGCCGGGGCCCTGGGAGGGCGCGACGACGGCGGCGGCGAGCGGATGGACCAGCAGCCCGGCCGCCAGCCACCCGAGCGGGAGGCCGCGCAGCCCGATCAGCCCGATCGCCGCGAGCGGGATCAGCCCGACGTGGTCGGCGTGGAGCACGAGCCCCCACTCCCCGAGGTACCGGGGCAGGGCCGTCCAGGTCACGTCCCACGCGGCGCGGACCCCCTCCGCCTGCCCGATCACCCCGCCGGTGGTCTTCGCGGCGACGGTCGAGGGCACGAGACGTCCCACGGTGGCGAGGCTGAATGCGACCTGGGGCGCCACCACGAGGAGGGCCGCGCCCAGCCGCCGGAGCGCGGGGGCGAACCGCCGGGCGGCCAGCGCGTGGAGGGCGACCAGCAGCCCGGCCTCGGGCCGCGCGAGCGTGGCGAGCCCGAAGCCGAGCGCCGCAACGTGCGCGCGGCCGCGCACCGCCGCCCACGCGCCGGCGGTCACGAGCGCGGTCGCGAGCGGGACCTCCATCCCCGACAGCGCGCCCCAGACCAGCCGCGCCAGCCCGACCGACCCGAGGGCCGCGGCGACCGCGAGCCCGGGGCCGAGCCCGGCGGCCCGGCCGAGGCGTCTGACGAGGAGCCCGGTCGCCCCGAAGCACGCGACACCGAGCGTGGTGGCCGCAGCCAGGCCGGGCACGCCGAGCACGAGCAGGCCTGCGAGCGCGACCGTCCAGAGCGGCGCCGTCGAGGCCGCCAGCGGCTCGCCGGGGTTGATCCCGAACCCGCGGCCGGCCGCGAGGTTCGCCGCCAGGCGCAGGTGGATCCAGCTGTCGTCGAGCGGCAGGCCCCAGTGGCCCGCGATGCGCCGCTCCGCGTGGATGAAGAGCGCCAGGGCCGCGGCGCCGGCGGCCAGGATGCCGAGGTCCGGTCCGTCGAGCGGCGGGCGGAGCCAGCGGCGCCCCATCGCCGCCGGCGCTACCGCAGCCGGCTGAGCGCGGTCACCCGCTCCAGGCGGTACCCGGCATAATCGAGGCCGCCCCGCTCGAGCGGGAGCACGTAGAGCCAGCGCCCGTACGGAAGCGGCCGGGCCACCAGCCCGGGCGGCGCCGGGCGCGCCGGATCCCAGTGCTCCACCAGCCAGACCAGCCGTCGCGTCCCGACGGGGAGCGGCACCCGGCGGTCGTCGATGGCGGCCATCGTGGTCAGCTCGCGCGACAGCAGGTACCCCGGCCCCGCCGCCCCGAGCCGGAGGTGGTAGACCGCGTACTCCGGGAGGTAGTACATGGCGTGCCGGAACCAGGGGTACGACCGCGGATTGCCGAGCTCCGTCACGAGGACCGTGCTCCACGGCGGGAACTCGCGCCGGACCGCGTCCACGTACGTCATGACCACCGCCTGGCGCTCGCGGAGCGCCGCGGCCGTGTGGGGCCAGAGCCGGAAGCGGTACCAGGCGCGGAGCGCCGCCTCCGCCCGCACGCGGAAGGGCGCCGTCCCGTCGGGGAACGGCACGTCGACCGGCGGCGCCGCCAGGAAGAACGCCGTGTGGAGCACGAGCGCCGCCGCGACCGCGCCGACCGCGGCCGGCCGGAGCCGGGCGCGCCGGTCCGGGGCGGCGTGGCGAGCCTGCCCGACCAGCGCGCTCCCGATCAGGAGGTATCCCGCGGGCAGCACGGTCAGCAGGTAGCCGGGCTGCCCCAGGTGGACGAGGCCGTAGACCGCTAGGGGCGGGGCGATCCACAGCGCGAAGAAGATCGCGCGCGGGGGGTCGAGGTCGCGGCGCACGCGGCGGAGCGCGTGGGGCAGCACGGGCAGGAACACTCCGAACCCGACCAGGAGCGCCTCCGTGAGCCCGACCAGGTTGCGCCCCCAGCCTCCGCCCACCACCGTGGTCGCGTGCACGGTCGAGGCGTAGAGATCGAGGCTCGCCTCGAGGTACCGCTGCGGCCCCACGAGCCAGAGCATCGGCCCCGCCCACGCGGCCGTCGCCACGCCGACCAGCGCCGCACCCGCCAGGACCGGACCCCGGCGGCGGAAGCCGAGCCACGCCATGCCGAGCCAGAGGGGGCCCATCAGGAGCAGGATCGCTTGCCGGACGCCGCCGGCCACCCCGAGGAGCAGCGCCCCGACGACCAGCGCGTGCCGGCTGCCGCCCCGCATCGCCCAGGCGGCGAGTGCCACCGCGGTGGCGAGCGCCGCCTCGACGGCGTACGGCAGGCCCGCGGCGGCGTCCGCCCACAGGAGCGGACTGGCGAGGCAGCCGAGGGCCGCGACGACGGCCACCGCTCGCCCCTCCAGGCTCCAGCCGAGGCGGTAGACCAGCAGGACCGCGACCGCGCTCCCGAGAACCCCGAGCGTCGTCAGGGCCGCGACCGGATCCCCCACGAGGCCCGCGAGTGCGCGACCGGCGGCGACGTAGAGGACGTACCCGGGCGGGTGCGGCTGGTGCCGGACGATGTCGTACTCGCGCAGCGCCAGCGCGAACTGGACGGCGTCCCAGGTCGGCAGGATGCGCGTGCGAGACGGCCACTCGGCCGCCAGCGTGGCCGCGGCGAGCGCGCCGGCGAGCGCCCAGTCGGCCCGCGGCATGGCCCCGGCGCGAGCACACCCGGGTCCCGGCGCAGGGGTCATTCGGCGGGCGCGATCAGGAACGACGGATGGAGGGCGAGGAAGCGGACGGACGGCGGCTCAGGCGCCCTTCTTCTCCTCCGGGCCCTTCTCGGGCCGGCTGGCGACCGTCGGGTCCTCGGCCTGGCCCTTCTTGAACTCGGACACGCTCTTCCCGAGGCCGCGGGCGAGCTCCGGCAGCTTGTTCGCCCCGAAGAGGAGCAGGACGATGATGAGGATGACCATGAGCTCCTGGTAGCCCAGCCCGAACATGCGCGTCCTCCTGTCGAGTGGTGCCTTACCTTAGCCTCGGGGCCGCGGGGTGTCAATCGAGCGAAGGGCGGCGGCGGCGCCAGCGTCGGGGAAACCCGCGCCGCGTCCCTGAACCGCCACGATCCCGCCGGCGCGCGTGACCACGGCCGCTTCCCTCGCCGCTCCTCGCAGCACGCGGGGCAGGTCCTGGCCGTCCCCAGCGCGCGGCCGCTCGCTCGGGCCCGATCGGGCAGGGCCGCCCCGCGGGGCGGCACGGGTGTCGCCGTCACCCGGGGGCCGCGTCCCGGGAGACTGGTCGAGGCCCATCCCGGAGCGTCGACCCGGCCGAACCGAGGACCGGGTCGGGACGTTCGACCCGGCCGCGTTCGTCCAGCCCGATCCCGGAGGCATCGGCCGACGGGCCGGACACCGGTCGACGAGAGGCCCCCCGGCCGGCGCGTCGCCCGGGCAGTCAGCCGGTGCGGGCCGGCGGCGGCTCCCGGAGGACGCGCTTGTCCCCCACGCGGATGGTGAGGCGCTGCGCATCCAGCCACTCGAGCAGCGGGATCGCGTACTTCCGGGAGATCCCCAGGAGGTCCTTGATGTCCTGCGGCGTGATCTCGCGCCGCTCGCGCAGGAACGCCACGACGCGCTCGACCGCGGCCTGGAGCGGCTCGGCGTGGAAGTAGAGCCCCTCGCGGATGCGGACCAGCCGGCGGTTCTCGACCAGGAGCTGCCCCACCGCCTGCGCGCCAGGGCCCGTCAGTCCGAGCCGCGCGAACGCCTCGTCGAGGGTCGGCGGCACGACGCCGGCCGTCCGGAACTCCTCGTCGAGCCGATCGTAGGCGGCCTGCTGGTCCCCGGTGAGCTGGACCGCGTGCTCGGGGAGGCGGACCTTGTCCTTGTCGACCACGAGCACCCCGCCCGCCACGAACCGCTCGAGGAGCGCGAGGAAGACCCGCTCGTCCAGCCCGCCCAGGCGGGTCCGGAGCTCCTCCTTCGACATCCCGGCCTTGAGCGGCTCCCGCGCGTGGAAGGCCGCCAGCGCCGCTCGGGCCTCGGCTCGGAGCCGCTCGACGGTGTCCGCGTGCACGTACCACTCGCGGTCCACCACGACCACGCGCCCCGCCGCGACCAGCTCGTCCAGGAGCGCGCGCAGGGCGTGGGGACCGAACGGCACGCGGGTCCGGAGGTCGGCGGTCCGCGTCCCGCCGGCCCCCACCGCCTCGAGGTGGGCCTCGAGGACGGCGGCCGGGGCGCCCTGCTCGAGCGTGCGGAGGCGCGCGAGGAGCCCCGGGCCGCGACGCATGCGCGGCGGCGCGACGTCGAGGAGCGCGCCGCCGCCGATCGTGACCATCGGCGAGTAGCTGCGGATCACGTACCGGTCCGCCGGCAGGGCCACGACCGGTGCCTCCAGGCGGAGCTGGACGTAGCCGGTCTGCCCGGGCTCGAGCGCGTCCCGGTCGAGCAGGTGGACGCGGGCCATGATCTCGCTCGTCCCGACATGGAAGCGCACGCGCTGGCGCGGCCGGAGCGGCGCCGGTGCCGCGGCGAGGAGCTCGCACGCCGCGTGCACGCTGCCGGTCGACCGGAGGAGCCCGGGCGCGCCGAGCACGTCCCCGCGCGCGATCGCCGCCCGCTCCACGCCCTGCAGGTTGACCGCGGCGCGCTGGCCGGCCACCGCGGCGGGCACCGGGCGCCCATGGGTCTGGATGCCGCGCACCTTCGCCTGGAGCCCGTGCGGGTAGACCTCCACCCGCTCGTCGACGGCGAGCTGGCCGGCGGCCACGGTCCCGGTGACGACGGTCCCGAACCCGCGGATGGTGAAGACGCGATCGATCGGCAGCCGGAACGTCGCGTCGGTGCTCCGGGGCGGGACGGCGCGGGCAAGGATCGCGAGCGTCTCCCGGAGCCGGTCCAGGCCCTCCCCGGTCTTCGCCGAGACGGCGATGAGCGGCGCCCCGGCGAGGAACGTTCCCGCCAGCGCGCCGCGGACGTCCTCCCGGACCAGCTCCAGCCACTCGGGCTCCGCCAGGTCCGCCTTGGTCAGGACGACGAGCCCGCCGCGGACGCGGAGCAGCTGGCAGATCGCGAGGTGCTCGCGGGTCTGCGGCATCACCCCCTCGTCGGCGGCGATCACCAGCATCACCAGATCGATGCCGCCCACCCCGGCCAGCATGTTCTTGACGAAGCGCTCGTGCCCGGGGACGTCGACGATGCCGACCGTCAGGCCGTCCCCCAGGTCGAGGTGGGCGAACCCGATGTCGATCGTGATCCCCCGCTCCTTCTCCTCCTTCAGGCGGTCGGGGTCGATCCCGGTGAGCGCCTGGACGAGGGTGGACTTGCCGTGGTCGATGTGCCCGGCGGTCCCCACGACCACGTGCCGCAGCGCCATCGCCGGTCAGGCCAGCCCCGCCAGCGCGGCGGCGAGCAGGGGCACCTCGTCGTCCATCACCGTCCGGCAATCCAGCAGGAGACGGTCGGCGGCGATCCGGCCGATCACCGGCGGCGAGCCGGCCCGGAGCGCGGCATCCAGCGCCTCGGCCGGGCGCGTCGGGGTCCCGAGCGCCAGGCAGGCCGTCGGCAGCGTCGCCAGCGGCAGGGCGCCGCCCCCCACCTCGGAGCGATCCGCGACGACGCGCAGCCCGAGCGCGTCGCGCACGGCGGGCGACACGCGCCGGACGACCCGGGCGGCGCGCTGCCGCACCTCGGTCACCGGCCCGCTCAGCATCCGGAGCACCGGGATGTCGCGCGCCGCCGCCACCGGGTCGTCGTACGCGCGGAGGGTGGCCTCCAGGGCGGCCAGGGTCAGCTTGTCGATGCGGAGGGCGCGGTTGAGCGGATCCTGCCGGAGGCGCTCGACGAGCGCGCGGCGCCCGACGACGATGCCGGCCTGGGGCCCCCCGAGGAGCTTGTCGCCGGAGAACGTGACGACGTCGGCCCCGGCCGCGACCGTCTCGGGGACGGTCGGCTCGGCCGGCAGGCCCCACGCGCGCACGTCCAGGAAGCAGCCGGAGCCGAGGTCCTCCAGGACGGGCACGCCCCGCGCGCGGCCCAGCTCGGCGAGCGCGGCGGTGGAGACGGTCTCGGTGAACCCGACCACGCGGTAGTTGGACGGGTGGACCTTCAGCAGCAGCGCGGTCGCCGGCGTGATCGCGGCGGCGTAGTCGGCGACGCGCGTGCGGTTCGTGGTCCCGACCTCCACCAGCCGGGTCCCGGAGCGCGCGAGGATGTCCGGGATGCGGAACGCCCCGCCGATCTCGATCAGCTCGCCGCGCGAGACGACGACCTCCCGGCCGCGCGCCAGCGCGTCGAGGCCGAGCAGCACGGCGGCCGCGTTGTTGTTCACGACCAGCGACGCCTCCGCGCCCGCGAGGCGGCAGAGGAGGGCATCCACGTGGCTGTACCGGGAGCCGCGCTCCTTGGTCGGGACGTCCAGCTCGAGGTTGGAGTAGCGCGCACCGACCGTCGCCACCCGCTCGAGCGCCGCCCGGGCGAGCGGCGCCCGGCCGAGGTTGGTGTGGAGCACGACCCCGGTGGCGTTGACGAGGCGATCGAGCCGCCAGGCGGTGGCGTCGCGCAGCTGGCGGCGCACCCGGGGGACCAGCGCCGTGACGTCGACCGCGACGGCCGCCAGCGCGTCGGCAGACGCCGCGGCCAGGATGGCGGCGCGCCGCTCGGCCAGGACCGCCCGCGCCGCCTCGACCACCCGGGCGTGGGGCGCCGGCTGGCCGTCGAGCGCCCGGACGATCCGGTCGACGGAGGGCAGCGCCCGGAGCCGGGCCTGGCGGAGGCGGTCGAGCGCCGCCGCCGGCGGGCGGCCGGCCGGCTCCGCGCGCTCGGCGCCGCCCCGTCGACTTGCCGGCGCCATGTCAGGGCCGGAGGAGCGCGCGCACGGCGTCGAGGAGGTTCGCTTCCCACCGGCCGGTGGAGGCGCAGACCAGCGGGGGCCGGGGCTTGGGCGGACGGTTCCCGCGCGCGTAGCTGTCGGTGCGCATGCGCGTGTTCACCTGGACCGCCGTCTGGGTGGCCGACACCGGCTCGACGAAGATCGTGAACGCGACCTGGGCGTCCCCCTCCACGCGCTCGTCTCCCAGGCGGCCACAATCCGCGTAGAGGCCGATCGTGGTCGGCACGGCCTCGGAGGCGATGACGCCCGAGTCGCGGGCGATCGCGCGCACCTGCACGTTCTCCCGCGCCAGCGCGCGGACCAGCGCCCGCCAGACCGCGTCGTAGGGCGCGTCGATCTGCTCGGTGTACGGCCCGGGGGGCAGTGGCGCGACGTACGGTCGCGCACAGCCGGCGAGCCCGGCGAGCCCCAGGAGCCCGAGGAGCGCGTGCACCCGACGGCGCGCCATCGTCTCAGCGGGGGTGGTGATCGATCCCGCGGTACGCCTCGATGAA
>DASRDR010000105.1:0-7182 GCA_035652475.1 Candidatus Methylomirabilota bacterium
GTCCCATCCTGCTGACAATCGACAACGGGGGCATGCTCGTGAGAGCACTCGACCTTCCACGCGGCTGGCGCCGCCCCGGAGACGCTGGCCGATGAGGCGGTGGGGCGCCGCCGGGTGGCTTGTCACGAGACGGGGGTCTCCTCTAGCATCGTCTCCCTCGGGACCCGCGGTGGCCGGTGGCGAGCCGGAAGAGGGAGGAGTGGGATGACGAAGGCAGGTCCGTCCAGCCGGGGACGACGCACCAGGGCGATCCTCGACCGCGACCTCCGTGAGGTCGAACAGGCGCTGGACCAGGAGCGCGCTCAGCGCACGACGAAGACCCTGGAAGCCGCCGCGGAGGAGGAACGCGCCATCCGCGACGCGGTCGCTGATCTCTCGCTGGACGGGGTCGCGCAGCGGACGACGGCCCTCAACGTCGAGATCTCCCGGACGCTCGCGCAGCTCACGGAGCGGCTCACGGCCGAGATCAAGCTGCTCGACGACGTGCGCCGGGCGGTGGCACTGGAGCGCGAGGAGTTGTCCCGGCTTCACGGTCAGGACGTGCTGGCGAGCGCGCGCGAGCAACTCCTCGACGAGTACCGCCGGCAGAAGGCCGAGCTGGAGGCGGAGATGCGGGCGCGGCAGGCGGAGTGGCAGGCGCAGCAGGAGCTGCGCGCTCGGCAGCTGAAAGAGCAGGAAGATGAGCTGCGTCGGCAGCGCCAGCGGGAGCGCGAGGAGTACGAGTACCAGAAGACCCTGGAGCGGAAGAAGGAACAGGACCTCCACGAAGAGGAGTCGAAACGGCTCGACCGGATGCTCAAGGAGCGACGCGAGGCGCTCGAGCGCGAGTGGGCCGCCCGCGAGAGCGCCCTCCGGGAACGGGAGCAGGAGTTGGTACGCCTGAGGGCGGAGGTCGAGCAGTTCCCGGCCCGCCTCCAGACGGAAGTGGCGCGCGCGGTCGCGGAGGCGGTGAAGGCGGCCGAGGACAGAGCCCGGCAGCAACTCGGGCTGATCGAGAAGGAACGCGATACCGACCGGCAGGTCGGCGCGCTCCGGATCTCAGCCCTCGAGGATCTCGTGGCGCGGCAGACCGCGCAGATCGAGTCGCTCCAGACGCGTCTCGAGGATGCCCGGGCACAAGTCCGGGAGATCGCCGTGCAGGCGATCGAGGGCGCCTCGGGCGCCCGGGCATTGGCTCACATCAACCAGATTGCGATGGAGCAGGCCAAGCATCGGGCGGCGAGCTCGTAACCCCCCCTAGCGTTCGCCGCCACTCGATCAGCCGTCGCCCGACGGCGCGCCGCCGTTCACTCGAGGACGACCCGGCGAAGTCGTCGGACGGCCGGGGCCACCGCGCGGAAAGACGGAGCGGTGTCCCTCGGCCACGCCGCGCCGTGTGGCTGGCGCTCCACGGCCGGGGGCGGGCCGCGAGCCGCGGGGCGGCCGTCCCGAAGGCCGGCCCCCCGCGGGGGCGCCCCGCATCGCCGCCGGAGCGGTCCTGGGGAGGTGATCGACGGAGGCGGGCGGCCGCGCCGGCGCCCCTCACAGCATCAGGGTGGTGCCGACGCTGTTCGGGATGAACGCCTCGGGCATCGCGCGCGCGAGCTGATGCGTGGCCGACCACCCCGTGCAGTGCCCGGGCACGAGGTAGCGTGGCTGGATCCGCTCCAGGGCCGCGATCGTGGCGGGAATGATCGGCTCGAAGAGGCCGCCGGTGAGGTGGAAGCCGCCGACGACGGTGTAGACCCGGTCCACGCCGGTCAAGGCCTGCGCGTGGCGGACGATGTTGACGATCCCGGAGTGCCCGCACCCCGTCACGATCACCAGCCCCTTGTCGCGGACGTTCACGATCGCGCACTGGTCGTCCGCGATCAGCGGATCCGGCTCCCAGGCGCCGTGGCGGCGGGCGTAGTGGATCGCGAAGCCCTTCTCGAACTCGGTGGTCCGCGCGACCTCGCCGGAGACGAGGACCATGCCGTCCACCAGCATGGACGGGCCGACCTCCTCGATGACCTCGATGTGCTCCCGCCGGAGGTCCGCCCGGCGCGGCGGGGGGATGTTGATCTCGCGGCCGTCCGGCAGGATCAGCTTGCGCTCGAGGTACGCGTCCGGATGCAGCACCAGCGGCAGGTTGCGCCGGCCCAGGCGCTCCATCAGCCCGGGCAACCCCAGGGCATGGTCGGCGTGCCCGTGGCTCAGCACGATGGCCTGGATGTCCGCCGCGTCGATCTCCAGGGCGTCCAGGTTGTGGAGGAGGCCCCGGCGGCTGACCCCGGTGTCGAACAGGACCGTCCCGGACCGGCGTCCCCGCGTGACCCGGATGAGGGCGGAGAAGCCGTGCTCGGCCATGGGCTGGGGCCGCTCGAACGGATTCGGCCCGAGCGGGAACCGCCGCGCGACCTCGGTGCCGGCCATCAGCACGTCGATGCTGTTGTCCATCACCAGCGTGACCTGCGCCTGGTCGATTTCCGCCAGCGGGATGGGCGGTCTGGACATGAGCTGTTCCTCCCCGACGTGGTGCATGCGCTGGTCCGTCACGCTGCGCCGGTTGCCGGCAGATCGCGCGCTCGCGCTCCTCCTGCCCGGATGATCCCCCAACCCGCCCGCTCGCGGAAGTCGGCCGGGGTGGAGGGGCATCCGAGGGCCAGCGCAGGCGGGTCGCTGCGGGGGATGGCGGGACCGCCCGCCCGGGGGCGGGAATCACGGCGGTCCCCCGCGGCCGTCGGGTCGCGAGCCGGGGTCGCCCTCCAGGCCGCGCCTCGCCCCCGAGGTGCACTCCGGGCGGTCGACCCACGTCGTCCCCCCGGCGAGGGCCCTGCGGGATCGCCGGCCGCCAGCTCTCGCTGGATGTGCTTTGCGTTCCCATGAGAAGACATGAGAATGATGCATCCGCTTGACAGCGCTCGGTGACTCTCCGTAATGTGACAGGAGGATGCCACCCAGGCTCCTGACGGTGTCCGAAGCCGCCCGCTACCTGCGCCTCAACCCCCGGTCCGTCTACCTCCTGGCCCAGCGCAGCGCGATCCCCGCGACGCGGGTCACCGGGAAGTGGCTCTTCCCCGAGCACCTCCTCCAGGAATGGCTTGAGTCGAGCGCCCGGGGAAGCCCGGCGCGCGCCGCGTCGGCCCGCGAGCCGCGAGGCGGCGGCACCCTGCGGATCTTCCTGGCCGGGAGCGACGACCCGGCGCTCGACCTGCTGGGGGAGATCCTCGCGATCCAGCCCGGCGCGCCCATGCTCTTCGCCGCCCGCGTCGGGAGCGAGGCAGGGCTCGAGGCGGTGGCGGCGGGGCTCGCCGACGTCGCGTCGGTGCACCTCGTGGACGGGGAGTCGGGGGAGTACAACGGCGCGGCGCTCGGGCCCCAGCTGGAGGCCCGGCCGTCGGCGCTCGTGAACCTCTTCCACCGCGACCTCGGCCTGGTGGTGCCCGCCGGCAACCCGCGCGGGCTGTCGAGCGTGGCCGACCTCGCCCGGGCCGGGATCCGCTTCGTGAACCGCCAGGCCGGCTCCGGCACCCGGCGGTTCGTGGATCTGGCCCTCGCCCGGGCCGGCGTGGAGACCGCGCGCATCCCCGGCTACGCGGACGCGGTGTCGACCCACTGGGCGGTCGCCCTCAGGGTCCTCCGCGGCGAGGCGGATGCCGGCGTGGCCGCCCGCTCGGTCGCGCAGGCGCTGGGCCTCGGCTTCGTCCCGCTGGTCACGGAGCGGTTCGACATGGTGATCCCGAAGGACACCTTCTTCCGGCCGGCCGCGCAGGCGGTCGTCGAGGCGATCCGGTCCGCGGCGTTCCACGAGGCGCTGGCGCGGCTCGGCGGCTACGACGCGCGCCAGTCGGGCCGCGTGCTCGCCGAGGTGTCGTGAACCAGGCCTTCCGGTCGCCGGGGCGACGGTCGGGCTCGGCCACCCCGTGGGGCAGGCGTCCCCCCGTGTCGTGAGCCAGGCCTTCCGGTCGCCGGGGCGACGCGCCGCTCGGCGTCCCCGACTCGAGGCGCCGCGGCGGCGCCTCCAGGCGGCGCGATCGAGCCCTGCGGAGGAGACGATGCGGATGCCTCGGTGGACCCGGGCGAGGGCGCTCGGGCTCGCAGCGGCGCTCGTGGCCGCGCTCGCGTGGAGCGCCGGGCCGGCCCCCGCGACGGCCCAGACCCCCTCGAGGGTCGTGATCCTCTCCACCACGACCAGCACCCAGGACTCGGGCCTGCTCGACGTCCTGGTGCCGATGTTCGAGAAGCAGACGGGATACTCGGTCAAGACGATCGCGGTCGGCACGGGGCAGGCGCTCGCGCTGGCGGCCCGCGGCGAGGCCGACGTGAGCCTGTGCCACGCCCCGGCGCTCGAGAAGAAGTACGTGGCCGAGGGCAAGATCCTGAACCGGCGGCTCGTCATGTACAACGACTTCGTCCTCGTCGGGCCCGCCGAGGACCCGGCGAGGGTCAGGGGCCTGGCGAGCGCGGTCGAGGCCCTCGAGCGGATCGCGGAGACGCAGTCCCGGTTCGTCTCCCGGGGCGACAGGTCAGGCACCCACCTCCTCGAGCTCGAGCTCTGGAAGCAGGCCGGGATCGCCCCGCGGGGGACGTGGTACCTGGAATCGGGGCAGGGGATGGGCCAGACCCTCGGGATCGCCGACGAGCGCCGCGCGTACACCATCACGGACCGCGCGACGTACCTCGCGTTCCGGAAGCGGGTCGCGCTGCCGATCATGGTCGAGAGGGACCGGCCGCTCCTCAACATCTACTCGGTCATGGAGGTCAACCCGGCGAACGGCCCGCGGGTGAATCGGGCCGGGGGCAAGGCGTTCGCCGAGTTCATGCTGGCGCCGGAGACCCAGGCGGTGATCAAGGCGTTCGGGGTGGACAGGTACGGGCAACCCCTCTTCGTGCCGATCGCGGGCGCCACGAGCGGCGCCCAGGTCGGCGGCTGATCCGCGGTGGCGCTGATCTGGGAGGGCCTGCGGCGCGCGGTCGGGCTCCTGGTGGGGCTCGACCGCGAGGTCCTCGGCATCACCTGGCTGTCGCTCCAGGTGGCCGGGGCGTCGACGGCGCTCGCCCTCCTCCTCGGGATCCCGCTGGGGTCGGCGATCGCGCTGACCCGCTTCCCCGGGCGCGGGCTCGTGATCAGCCTGGTCAACACGGGGATGGGCCTCCCGCCGGTGGTCGTCGGGCTGTTCGTGTCGATCCTGCTCTGGCGGAGCGGCCCGCTCGGATCGCTCGAGCTCCTCTACACGCCCACCGCGATCGTGATCGCGCAGCTCGTCATCGCGGCGCCCATCGTGACCGGGCTGACCCTGGCCGCCGTCCAGCAGATCCCCGCGCGGTTCCGGCTCCAGATGCTCGCCCTGGGGGCCTCGCGTGGCCAGCTCCTGTGGCTGCTCCTCCGCGAGGCGCGCCTGCCCATGCTGGCGGCGGTGATGGCCGGGTTCGGCGGCGTGATCTCCGAGATCGGGGCCTCGATGATGGTCGGCGGCAACATCCGGGGCCAGACGCGGGTCCTCACGACCGCGACGGTCATGGAGACGGCGAAGGGCAGCTTCGACGTCGCGATCGCCCTGTCGCTGATCCTCCTGGCCCTGACGTTCCTCGTGAACTACCTGCTGACCGCAATCCAGCAGCGGCGCCGGCCGGCGTGAGCGACGCGATGCTGGAGGCGCGCGGCGTCGCCGTCGCGTACGGCGCGCGCACGGTGCTGGAGGTCGACGAGCTGGCCGTCCGGCGGGGCGAGACCCTGGCCCTGATCGGGCCGAACGGCGCCGGGAAATCGACCCTGCTCCGGGTCCTGGGCTTGCTGGAGCGCCCGGCCCGCGGGGAGGTGCGGCTCGACGGCCAGCCGGTCGGGTGGGGGCGCGACCTGCTCCGCGCGCGGCGCCGGTTCGCCTCGGTGTTCCAGGAGCCGCTCCTCGCCGACACGACGGTGGAGCGGAACGTCGGGCTCGGCCTCGCGCTGCGCCGGGTGCCGGGCCCCGCGCTCCGGCGCCGGTCAGCGCACTGGATGGACCGGCTCGGCATCGGCGGCCTGGCCGGCCGGCCGGTGCGGACGCTCTCGGGGGGCGAGGCGCAGCGGACCAGCCTGGCGCGGGCGTTCGCGATCGAGCCGGACGTGCTCCTGCTCGACGAGCCGTTCTCGGCGCTCGACGCGCCCACCCGCGAGGAGCTCCTGCGGGACCTCCAGCGGATCCTGCGCGACGCGGCGGTCACCACCGTGTTCGTGACGCACGAGCGCGCCGAGGCGCTCCGGCTCGGCGACCGCGTCGGCGTCGTCCTGGACGGGCGGGTGGCCCAGCTCGCCGCGCCGGAGGTCGTGTTCGGCCGCCCGGCGACCCCGGGGGTGGCCCGGTTCGTCGGGGTCGAGAACCTGCTGCCGGGTCGGGTGGCCGTGGCCGACGACGGCCTGGTCACCGTCGACACGGGCCGGCTCCGGATCCGGGCCCCGGGCGACGAGCCGGTCGGCCGCCGCGTCCTGGTCTGCGTGCGGCCCGAGGACGTCGTGCTCGGGACTGCGGAGGGGAGGCCGACCCGCGACAGCGCGCTCAACCACTTCTTCGGGCGGGTCGCCGACCTGGTTCCGGCGGGGATCCAGGTCCGCGTCCAGGTCGAGTGCGGCGACTCCCTGGTCGCCCTGGTGACCCGGCACTCGGTCCAGGAGCTCGCGCTGACGCCGGGCACCCCGGTGAAGGTGAGCTTCAAGGCCTCGGCGATCCATCTGATCGAGCGCGAGAAGGCCGGAGGCCGGTGAAGCGGACCGCGCGGAGCCCCGTCCACCGACCGGGCGCCGGCCCCGACCGGGTCGCGCCCGACCTCGGCCCCGGCGCGCCCGGGCTCCTCGCCTGACCGGAGCCGACGGACCCGTGCGCCCCCTCGTCGAGCGACCGTCCCCGGCCGGCGTCGTCCGCGCGCTGCTGCGCCTGCCGGTCTGGCTGTATCGCGGTCCCCCTGCCGCGGCGCCCGGAGGCGGTGATCCGGCTCGTCGATCCGGCGCCTCCGGGCGGCCGCGGGCGTGATCGCGGGCCTGGCCCGGGCGCTCCGGGCGGATCCCATCCGGCTCGTCGTCCGCGCCCGGGCGGCCGCGGGCGTGATCGGGGGGCTGGCCCGGACGCTCCGGGCGGATCCGCGCCGGGCCGCGCGCTCGCGGGAGCCGGGCAGGAGTCCCCTCGCCGTGCTCGCCGCGCTGGCGCTCGTGGTGGCGGGAGGCGGGCCGGCCTCGGCGGGGCAGGA
>DASRDR010000106.1:0-31843 GCA_035652475.1 Candidatus Methylomirabilota bacterium
CGACCCCCGCCGCGAGCCCGATCGCCACCGCGACCGCGCCAACCCGGAGCGAGGCGATCGCCCCCCGCATGACGCGGGAGAGCGTGTCGCGCCCGAACTGGTCGGTGCCGAACGGGTGGGCCGCCGACGGCGGCTGGAGCCGGATCGCGACGTCCATCCCGAGCGGATCGCGCGGCGTGTAGACGGCCGAGAGCAGCGCCGTGGCGACGATCAGGAGCGTCAGCGCTCCCCCCGCCACGAGCGGCCCCTGCCGCCCGGCGCGGCGCCAGCGCCTACGCATCGCGGATCCGGGGATCGAGGAGCCGGTACAGCAGGTCGACCGCGAAGTTCACGACCACGATGAGCGCCGCCACGAACAGCACCACCCCCTGGATCACCGGCAGGTCCCGCGCGCTGATCGCGGCGAGGGCGAGCCGGCCGAGACCGGGAAGGTAGAACACGCTCTCGAGGACGATGCTCCCCGCCAGGAGCTGGCCGACCTGCAGGCCGGCGACGGTCACGATCGTGAGCAGCGCATTCCGCAGGACGTGCTTGCCGGTCACCGTCCGCTCGGGCAGCCCCTTGGCGCGCGCGGTACGGACGTGCTCGGCGCCCAGCACCTCCAGGACCGCGGCCCGGGTCGTCCGCGCCAGGATCGCCGCCTGCACGGTCCCGAGCGCCGCCGCGGGGAGCAGCAGCGCGCGCAGCCCGCGGCCGATCCCCGCCTGCCAGCCGTCGAACCCGCCCGCCTGCGCCCAGCCGAGCCGCACGGCGAAAAGGAGGATGAGCAAGAGCCCGGCCCAGAACGACGGGATCGCGAGCCCGAGCTGCGAGACCGCCATGGCCGCCCAGTCGCCCGGCCGGCCGCGGCGGAGGGCGGCGTAGAGCCCGAGCGGGACGCCGGCGCCGGCCATGAGCAGGGCGGCGAGGGCGGTGAGCGGCAGGGTGACGTCGAGACGGCTCCGGATCAGCCGGCCCACCGGCACGTCGTACTGGATCGAGCGGCCGAGGTCGCCCCGGAGCGCGCCGCCGATCCACTCCGCGTACTGGACCGCGATCGGCCGGTCGAGCCCCATCGCCCGGCGCAGCACGGCCGCGGCCTCCGGGCTGGCCTCCGTGCCCATGATCAGGAGCGCCGGATCGCCCGGCAGGATGCGGACCGCGACGAAGACCAGGACCGAGACGACGAACAGCGTGGCGCCGCACGCCGCCGCGCGACGGAGCACCAGCCGCCGCACGCTAGCGAGGGACCTGCCGGCCGCGGGGCGGGGTGCGCCCGCGCCGAGGGGCGCCGGCGCCGGCGGCCACCGCCCGGGCCGGGCTCATGCCGACACGGACGCTACTTCGCCCAGCTCACCTCGGAGAGGTCCATGGACGGCGCCGGCAGATCCTTCCAGATCCCCAGCACGCCGCGCTTGGCCGCGACCAGCCGCGGGAAGACGTAGAGCCACACGACGGGAGCCTCCTCGGCCATGATCCTCTGCAGCTCGGCATAGAGCTCGCGGCGCCGCCCCTCGTCCAGCGTCGTCTCGGACTCCTTGAACACCGCCTGGAAGCGCGGGCTGTCGTACCGGAAGTAGTACTGCGGGTTCGCGTAGTTCCCGGCATCCCACGCCTCGGCGTGGCCGATGATGGTCATGTCGTAGTCGGCGTTCTTGTACACGCGGTCGAGCCACTGCCCCCACTCCACCTGCTGGAGCCGGACGCGGACGCCGACCTTCGCCAGCTGCCCCGCGACCACCTCGCCGGTCCGCACGGTGTAGGGGTACTGCGGCGTGACCTTGAGGACGGCGTCGAAGCCCCGCGGGTACCCGGCCTCGGCGAGCAGCTGGCGGGCCCGCGCCGGGTCGAACGGGACCGCCTTCGACATGTCGACGAAGTACGGGTTCAGCGGGTCGATGTTCGAGCCCAGCACCCGGCCCAGCCCGAACATCGCGGCCTGCACGACCTCGGCCTTGTCGATCGCGTGCGTGAGCGCCCGGCGCACCCGCACGTCGGTGTACGGCTTCCGGGAGTTGTTGAGGGCCAGGATGACGTCGTTCGTCGTCTCGCCCTCGATCAGCTGGAGCCCGGGCGTGCGGCGTACGACCT
Source organism: Candidatus Methylomirabilota bacterium (assembly GCA_035652475.1). Taxonomy (GTDB): domain Bacteria; phylum Methylomirabilota; class Methylomirabilia; order Rokubacteriales; family DASRDR01; genus DASRDR01. Next base: position 2,071 of record DASRDR010000106.1, read on the forward strand.
CGACCGACTCGGGGGCCAGCCCGAACGCCAGCACGTCGATGTCCCCGGCCTGCAGGGCCGCCAGCGCGGCGTTGGCGTCGGGGATGAAGCGGAACGTCACCCGGTCGAGCCGGGGCAGCCCCGGCACGTGATAGTCGGGGTTGCGCCGGAGCACGATGCGGTCGCCGCGATCCCAGCGCTCGAGGACGAACGGGCCGGTCCCGACCGGCTGCGACTTCAGCCGGTCCACCGCCTCGCGCGGGTAGATGACCGAGCCCTGCCGCGCGAGCGTGTAGAGGAACATCGCGTTCGGGCGCTTCAGCGTGACCGCGAGCGTGTGGGGGTCGCGCACCTCGATGGCGGCGATGTCCTCGTACTGGCGCGCGTGGGGGTGCCGGGTCTCGGGGTTGCGGGCGCGCTCCAGCACGAACTTCACGTCCTCGGCGGTGAGCTCGCGGCCGGTGTGGAACCGGACGCCGCGCTTGAGGGCGAACGTGTAGTGGAGGCTGTCGGTCGCCTGCCAGCGCTCGGCGAGCCACGGCACCAGGCGCCCGTGCTGGTCGACCTTCACGAGCGCCTCCTGGACGTTGTAGAAGACGACCGCCGCGGTGGCCGAGGCGGGGGTCGCGGTGAGGTCGAGGCCCGGAGGCTCCGCCGTGGTCTGGACGGTCAGTGTCCGCGCGGCGTCCTGGGCGGTGGCCGGGCGGAGGGCCGGGAGCCCCCGGCCTCCGAGGCCGGCCAGGGTCGCCAGGCCTGCCGTGATCATGAGCCACCGGAACGGGAAGCGTCGCGCCATGGGTCGGGACCTCCGCGTGGCGGGCCTCGAATTCGCGCTCACTATACAGGAACGGCCCGACCCGCGCCTCGGCGCGGGCCGCCTGGATGGCCCCCCGCCCCCGTCCCCCCCCCGCCGCCCCGCGCGGAGGTCGCCCTCGGGCCCTCGTCGGCGTCCCGGCATGACGCCGCCGATCCACGGCCGGGGGTCGCCCCGACGCCGACGCCCGCCGGCCCGGGCACGGCGACGGAGGTCGAGCGCGCGCGGGCGATGCTCGCGGCGATCGAGCGCCGGCACGGCGCCCCGCTGCCCGGCTACGTCGGCGGGCGCCCGTTCGGGAACCGGGAACGGCGTCCGCGGGTCCCTGCGCGCGCGGGGCGACGGCTCGCGTGGCCGGCGCCCCCGTGGGTGCACTCCACGTCGGCGCGGCCGGCGGCGAGGGCGGGCTCCCGCCGGCGCCGCGCGGGTTCGTCGTGCGCACGCTCGACGGCCGCCGGTGCGAGCGCGCCGAGGAGCTCTTCGACGAGGCCGCGCGTGCGCTTCTCGCCCGCGAGCCGCGGGCACACGCCAGCCTCGTCCAGGTCCTCGCCGCGGCCCGGGGCGCGCGTGGGCGACGCGACGGACGGGCCACCCCGGCCGGCCACGCCGGGCGTTCCACACCGTGCTCCTCGTGGCGCCGGAGCGCCTCGGCGCGCGCACGGACTGGAGCGTCCCGCGGCTCGGCGCGCCGCGCGGAGGGCACCCGCGCGCGGCCCCGCCGAGCCCGGTTGACAGGCCGCACCGCTCCGTCCGAGGCTGATCCCGATGCCGCCCCGGGCGCCCCGACGCGCCGGCAAGACCGGCCGCACGTCCGTCGCCGTCCCCGAGGCGGCCGGTGGCGCCCCCGCGGGCGCGCCCCGGCCCGGGGGCGGCGCCGGCAGCCCCGCGCCGGTGGGGCCCGCGGCGTTCGAGAAGCTCGGCGTCTTCTACCTGGGCCGGCCCTACGATCTCGCGACGAAGCAGCCGGGACCGGGCCTCCTCCTCTACGACTCGAAGGACCTGGTCACCCACGCCGTCTGCATCGGGATGACCGGCAGCGGCAAGACGGGACTGTGCCTGGCGCTCCTCGAGGAGGCCCTGCTGGACGGCATCCCGGCCGTGATGATCGACCCGAAGGGGGACCTGCCGAACCTCTGCCTCACCTTCCCCGAGCTCCGCCCCGAGGACTTCCGCCCGTGGGTCAACGAGGACGACGCCCGCCGCAGGGGCCTGAGCGTCGACGCGTACGCGGCCCAGCAGGCGGAGCTCTGGCGGCAGGGGCTCGCCGCGTGGGGCCAGGACGGCGCCCGGATCCGGCGCCTCCGCGAGGCGGCCGACGTGGTGGTCTACACGCCCGGGAGCACGGCCGGCCTGCCGGTCTCGATCGTGAAATCGTTCGCGGCGCCGCCGCCGGCCGTCCGCGACGACGGCGACGCCTTCCGCGACCGGATCACGACGACCGCCACGAGCCTCCTCGGCCTGCTCGGCGTCGACGCCGACCCCCTGCGCAGCCGCGAGCACATCCTGGTCGCCAAGCTCCTGGAGACGGCGTGGCGCGAGGGCCGCGATCTCGACCTGGCGCTCCTGATCCAGCACATCCAGCAGCCCCCCATCACCACCATCGGCGCGCTGGGGCTCGAGGCGTTCTTCCCGGCCAAGGACCGCTTCGAGCTGGCCACGCGGCTCAACAACCTGCTCGCCGCCCCGGGGTTCGACGCCTGGCTCCAGGGCGAGCCCCTGGACGTGGCCGCGATGCTTCACACCCCGAGCGGCAAGCCGCGGGCGGCGATCTTCTCCGTCGCGCACCTCTCGGAGGCGGAGCGGATGTTCTTCGTCTCGCTGCTCCTCAACGAGACGGTCGGGTGGGTCCGCGGCCAGTCGGGAACCACGAGCCTCCGCGCGATCCTCTACATGGACGAGGTCTTCGGTTACTTCCCGCCGGTGGCGAACCCGCCGTCGAAGCCCCCGCTGCTGACGCTCCTGAAGCAGGCGCGGGCCTTCGGGGTCGGGGTCGTGCTGGCGACCCAGAACCCCGTCGACCTCGACTACAAGGGGCTCGCCAACGCCGGCACCTGGTTCATCGGCCGGCTCCAGACCGAGCGCGACCGGGCGCGCGTCCTGGACGGGCTGGAAGGCGCCGCGGCGGGGAGCGGGGGGCGGTTCGACCGCCAGGCGATGGAGCCGGTCCTGGGCGGCCTCGGCAACCGCGTCTTCCTCCTCCACAACGTGCACGAGGACGCGCCCGAGGTCTTCGAGAGCCGCTGGGCGATGTCCTACCTCCGCGGCCCGCTCACCCGGGCGCAGATCAAGACGCTCATGAGCGGCAAGCAGGCCGGGCCGCCCGCCGGGGAGCGGACGCCGACGACGTCCGCCGCCGCACCGGTGGCCGCGCCGGGGACCGGCGGGGCCGCCACGGCCTCGAGCGCGCCGGCGCCGGCCGCCGCCCCGGTCGCGAGCCGTCCGGCGACCCCGGTCGCCGGCGGGCGGCCGGTGCTCCCGCCGGGGATCTCCCAGCACTTCCTCCCGGTGCGCGGGCGGGCGCCCGACGGCGCGACCCTCGTCTACGTCCCGCGCGTCCTCGCCGCGGCCACCGTCCGGTTCGTCGATGCCAAGGCTGGCGTCGACCAGAGCGTGGAGCGGCTGCTCGCGGCCCCGATCACGGCGGCCGCGGTGCCGGTGAGGTGGGAGGCCGCCGAGCGGCTCGCGCTCCCGGTGAGCGCGCTCGAGCCCGCGCCCGCGGCCGGGGCCGCCTGGGCCGACCTCCCGGCGGCCGCCGCCACCCCGAAGAGCTACGAGGGCTGGAGCCGCGACGTCGCGGCGTGGCTCTCGTCGAACGAGCGACTCGAGCTCCAGCGCGACCCCGGCTCGGGGACCCTGTCGCGGCCCGGCGAGAGCGAGCGGGATTTCCGAATCCGGCTGCGGGAGGAGGGGCGGCGCGACCGCGACGCGCGGCTGGAGGCGCTCCGCAAGAAGTACGCGCCCCGGCAGGCCGCGCTCGTCGAGCGCCTGCGGCGCGCGCAGCAGGCCGAGGCCCGCGAGCGGGAGCAGGCCTCCCAGCAGGGCCTCCAGACGGCGATCTCGGTGGGGGCCACGATCCTGGACGCGTTCCTCGGCCGGAAGCGGATCCGCATCGGGACGCTCGGGCGCGCCACGACCGCCGCCCGCGGAGCGGGCCGCGTGCTCAAGGAACGCCAGGACGTCGCGCGGGCGCAGGAGACGGTGGCCGCGGTCCAGGAGGCGCAGGCCGCGCTCGAGGCCGAGTTCCAGCGGGAGGTCGCCGCCCTGGAGGCCGCCGCCGAGTCGGAGGCCCTCGACCGGGTGGCCGTCCGGCCCCGGAAGGGCGACGTGCGCGTACAGCTCTGCGCCCTCGGCTGGGCGCCGGGCTGGCGCGACGCCGCCGGCACGCTCACGCCCGCCTGGGCGTGAGCGCCATCGCGCCCCCTCTGCTAGACTGCCGGGCGAGCTCGCCGTGGGCGGCTCCGCGCCGCCCGGGAAAGGAGATGGCCGCATGCGCAGCCGCATCGTCCTCGTGGTGGTGCTCGTGGCCCTGACCGCGCTGGTCGCGACCTGGTCGCTCGCCGCCGGCCCGAAGCAGTACCAGTGGACCGGCGAGGTCACCGACCTCGACGCCAAGGCCAAGACCATGACCGTCAAGAAGGGCGACGAGACCTGGGAGTTCTCCACCGAGGGCCTGAAGGACCTGAAGGCCAAGAAGGGCGACCGCGTCACCGTGTACTACGTCGCGATCGCGAAGAAGGTCGATCTGAAGTAGCGCCGGAGCCTCCTACCGCAGCTCGCGGGCCGCGGCGGCCGGACCGGAGTCGCCCGCCGGGGCGGCCGCCGCCGCCCGCCACTCGACCGCGCCGATGCCCGCCAGCCCCTCGAGGGCACCGCGCAGGTCCGCCTCGGGGACGCCGAGCGCCGCTGCCAGGGCGGCCGGCGGCTGGGGCTCGGCGAGCGCGTCCAGGAGGCGCGCCAGGCCGTCGGAGCACCGCGCCGCGCTGACCCGCCCGTCCGCGCCGAGCGCGATCAGCAGGCGCGCCGGTCCGGCCCCGGGGGCCGGCAGCGTGGCCTCCCCCCGGCGGACCGCCGCCACGAGCGGCGTCACGTCCCACGCGAGGGTGAGCACGCGGGCGCCGGCCGCCCGCACCGCCATCGTCCCCGTCCGCGCGGTCCCCCAGCGGCGCGGCCCGGCCTCCGCGCGGAACAGCGCGCCCTCGTAGGCGAGGAGGGCAGGCCCCCACCCCACGGCGCCGAGGACCGGCGCGAGCTCGTCCTCCACGAGCCGCGCGACCGTCTCGGCGCTCCCGGTCGAGCCCAGCTCGGCGGAGTCGAGGAAGGCGCCGAAGGCGGGGCCCTCGAGGACGCGAAGCGGATCCCGGCCGCTCTCGCGGGCGACGCGCCGGCCCGCCGCGAACAGCCGCACGATCCGCTCCCGGAAGAAGTGCCGGCCCATGAACCGGGCCAGGCCGCCGAGGCGCGCAGGATCCGTCGCGCACAGGGCCGCGGCCTCCGCGTGCCCGACCTCCGCGCCGAGGGCCGCGACGTCGCCGGCCAGCGCCAGCCCGCGGAGCCGCGCGCTGGTCAGCACCCGGAGGAGCGCGTCGTGGAGGCTCCGGCCCGTCACGCCGGCACGCCCAGCGCCGTCCGGATAACGGCGACGCCCGCGCGCAGCGTCTCCGCCCGGAGCGCGGTCGAGAACGCGTCGAACGTGACCGCCCGGAGCCCGGGGGCGCGCTCGGCGACCAGGCACGCCAGGTCCAGGAGCTCCGCCGTGGGCACGGCGGTGCCGATCCACGGGCCGGCGAGATCGGGGTCGTCCTCCACGCCCGCGACGTGGACCTCGACCACGCGGTCGAGCGGGAGGGCCAGGATCAGCTCGCGCGCGGACCGGCCGGCGTAGCGGGCCGAGAGCCACGCGTGGGAGACGTCCAGGAGGAGCCCGCAGCCGCTTTCGGCCAGGAAGCGCTCGACGAAGGCGGCCTCGCCGAGCTGGGGCGCCGGGACGTGGAGGTACGTCGGGATGGGCTCGAGAATGAGCGGGCGGCCCAGCGCCGCCTGGAGGGCGCGCGCGTGCCGCACGTAGTCCGCCAGCAGGTCGGCCGTGTAGAGTGGCGGGAACACGTAGTCGACGAAGGCGTCCGCCGCGGTCGTGTGCACGCGCTGGAGGTGCTCGGCGACCCAGGGCGGATCGTAGAGCGTCACCAGCCGGCGCGCCCGCTCGAGCGCGTCGCCCTCGACCGGCTCGCTCAGCTGGCCCAGGAAGTCGTGCAGCAGCAGGACGAAGCGGGCGCGGACCGCAGCGAAGTGCGGATCGTCGGGCGGGGGCGGGTCGGCCATCGCCAGGTGCTCGATGAAGCCGGCGAGGTCGAGGGTCTCGCGGGCCAGGTGCGGGTGGTAGAAGGCGCCGATCGAGACCGCCATCCCCGGACATGATACAGCCCCGGGGGGACAACCCCCCGGGGCTGTCGCTGGCTCCTCAGCCGAGGAGCTTGCTCAGTTGTGTCAGGTGGGCAGGACCTCGACCGCGTCGATGACGTCGACCTTCAGGTCCATTGAGCGCCTCCTTTCAGCCGGGAACACCAGTCGGCCTAGTCATCATCGCCAGCCATCGCCCCGGCCGCAAGCGGAAAGTGTCCGGCATCGAGCCCATCGATCGTCCCAGGCGATCCTGCGCATCGCCGCATCCACAGTCACCCGGACGGCGTCGCAAGAGAGCGCCGCCGTCAGGCGACCGAGCCCGCATTGGGAAGGAGGTGTGTGCGATGGAGCTGAGCCTGGAGATCGTGGACGTCGTCGAGGTGCTGCCCACCTGCCACGCGTAGTCGGCGGGATCCGCCGTTCGTGCGGTCGACGCGCCCGGGCGCAGCGCCCGGGCGCGTCGTGGCGGGAGCGCGAGACCTCGCCTCCGCTATCCGGGGGTGAGGAACGCACACGCCAGGGCTCCCTGGCGCGCCACGTTGACCACCGGCGCCCCGCTCACCCGGCAGTGGAGCCCGAGCTCGCCGGGCACGTAGAAGAGCCCGAGCGAGCAGTAGACGAGCCCCACGCGGAGGCGGTGCCGCCGCAGGTACGCGGCCGGCCGGCGCGTGCCTGGCCGCCACGCCTGGACCACCCAGCGGCCGGGGTCGGCGAGCGCCTTCTGGATGCGCGCCTCCCACCGCGGGGCCGGGCACCAGCGCCCGAGGAGGACGCCGGTCCCGCTCGAGCCCACGTTCGGCTTGATCAGGAGGCGCTCGCGCGCACGCCTGGCGAACTCGGGCAGGTCCACGTCACGGCCCGCCGGGTCGGTCGTGCGGCGCGGCCCGAGCACGCGCGTCCAGGGGATCGCCGCCGCAAGGAACCGGCGCTCCGGCCCCGAGAACAGGGACCGGACCTCGGGGCGCTCCAGCGCCTCCAGGAGCCCCTTCTGGCTGAACTCCCCGGCCGCGCCCGGCAGACACCGGCCGGCCTCGAGCGCCGCCGCGACGCCGCCGGCCGCCCGGCGGCCGGGCCGGCCGACCTCCTCGAGGGAAAGGTCCCGGTAGACCAGGTCCACCGGCACGTCCCGGAGGCGGATCTGCCCGCGGTGGCAACGGAGGTCGCCGGGCGCCCCGTGGACCGCGGGCACCCCGCCGGCCCGGAATGCGGCGATCATTCGCGGAAGCTCGCTGTAGCCGTCGACCGGGCCGGGCGTCTCGATGAACGCGACGCCCCGGATCCGCCGGAGGCCCCGGTGGCGGGCGGCGGCCCGCACCCAGCGCACGGTGACTGCGAGGAGGTCCGGCGGGTCCTGGAGCGCCGCCGTCTCGGCTGCCGCGTAGATCCGCGGAAACACCGTGGCGCGGAGGATGCGCACCCCCGCGCTGTGGTTGTAGAGCCCCGCCAGCGCGGTCGCGTTCGTCTCGAACACGACGGGCCGGGGCGGGCGGCCCGCCGGCGCCTCGAGCCCGACGTCCGGGCGGATCATGAGCTGCCACGGCGCGGCGCGCGTCGCCCCCGGGCGGGCCAGCCACTCCGCGGTCGTCTCGCTGACCGGGCAGAGGCTGCGGAACCCCCCGGCGTCGGCCTGCCACAGCGCCGGCGCGTGGACCTGGAGCCGGTGGACCAGGCCGGCGAGGCGGCATAGCGCCGGCAGCATCGTGCGCGGCACCAGGAACGGCGTGAGCGCGATCGGATGCGGCATCGGCGGCAGGTCGGCCCGGTGGCGGTGGTAGAGCGCGACGGCGCGCTCGGCGGCCTCGACCGCACGGACCAGCGCCCGGGCGGCCCGCGGCCCGAGCCGCGCGATGCGCGCGGTCCCGAGCGCGTCCAGGCGCCTCACCGGCGGCGCGCGAGGATGCTGCGTCCCGGGGAACGCCTCGGCCTCGGGGTCGCGGTCGCCATCGCGCGGCTCCGATCGTACCACCGGGCATTGCCGGGCGTGGCCCGCGCGGCGTAGGATCGCGGTGCCATGCCCGCCGGCCGCCCGCATCGTTCTCGGCTTGCCCGGCTCCGTGCGTGGCGCCGCCGCGCGCTCGCGCAGATGACGCACTCGCGGGAGGCGATGCTGGCGCTGCTGGCGCGGCTCCCGGACGCCGCGCTCCAGCGCCCGCGGACCCAGGCCGCCTGGTCGATCCTGGAGGTGCTGGGTCACGTGGCCGCGTGGGAGACCGAGGGGGCGCGGCGGCTCGCGCTCATCGCGCGGGGGCAGGGCGCGCGGATCCGCTGGTACGACACCGACGCCGAGATCGATCGCTTCAACGCCCGCGCGGTCCGGGGCTGGGGCCGGCTCGGCCGGGCGACGGCGCTCGCCCGGCTGGCCCGTGCCCGCGCGCGCCTGGTCGCGGCGCTCCGGCGGCTGCCGGCGGCCGCGCTCGCCGACCCGAGCCACGCGCTGCCGGTCACGAGGTGGCTCCGGGAGTTCACCTGGACCCACGAGGCCGGCCATCGGCGCGCGATCGCCGCCTGGTGGCGCGCCACGCCCGTGTCCGGCGCCACGCCGGCATCCCGACGCGGCGGGGCCGCCCCGGGATCGGAGTCGCCCCGGCGCCGGATGGCGCGGGTCCGGCGGCCGCCTGCCGGCGGTCGGGTCCGGCGGCGGCGCGGCCCCGGGAGCGCCGCACGGCCGTGAGCGTCGACCCGTTCTTCAACGATCGCGCCACGATCGCCGTCTTCGAGCGGGCGTTCTACGCCGGGCGCGAGGCCGCCGAGGAGGTGGAGGCGATCCTGGGCTGGCGGCCCCGCCCCCGCCGGATCCTCGACGTCGGCTGCAACGCCGGCCTGCACGCGCTCGAGTGGGCGCGCCGGGGCGTGGAGGTGGTGGGGATCGACTCGGCGCCCGTCGCGATCGCGCTGGCGCGGCAGCGGGCGGCCGGCGACCCGCGGCTCCGCTTCGAGGTCGCCGACCTGGCCGACGCCGATCTCGCCCGGCTGGGCCGCTTCGACCTGGTCGCCGCGCTCGGCGGGGTCTTCAACTGCATTCCGCGGCCGGCGCTGGCCCCGGCGTTCCGCGCGGTCCGCGGCGTCCTCGAACCCGGCGGCGTGTTCGTGTTCGACGTCCTCCGGTGGCTGGACGCGCCGCGGAAGGTGTTCCTCCGCCGGGACGGCCAGGGCGCCCTCAAGATCGTGTGGGAGTTCACGCTCGACCCCGTCGCCGGCCGCGGGCGGGTCCTCGGGCACTTCCTCGACACCGGGGCGATCCAGGACTCGGAGCGGAACTTCTTCACGGCGCCCGAGGTGACCGGGCTGCTCGCCTCGGCCGGCCTGGCCGTGGACGCCGTGGCGGGCGACCTGGCCTTCACCGTCCCGGCCGCGGGAGCCGAGCCGAGCCTCTTCTTCCGCGCGCGGCCGGGGTGATGATGGCCGGCGCCGCCGTGTCGGCACCTGCCCCCCCATCGCCCTTGAGCCGCTCTGGACGGGGCGCGGGCGCGGACCGCGCCCGGCGGGTGGTAGACTCGACCCGTTCCCGAGCGGAAGGCGGCGCGGCCACGCAGATGGCGATCGAGCCCTTCACCCCGCAGGACTTCCGGGTGTTCGAGCTGCCCGGCTTCGCCGAGCGGATGGCCGCCATCCGCGCGCGGATCCGCCCCAAGCTCGACGCGCTGGGCGCCGCGCTGGCCCCCGACGTCGCCCGGCTCACCGGCATCGAGATCCACGCCCACGTCGCGCGGCACGCCCGGCGCACGGTGAACCCGCCTGACGACACCTGGGTCGCGTTCGGCCCCGACCGGCGCGGGTACAAGAAGGCGCCGCACTTCAAGATCGCGGTCTCCCGGCACTGCGTCCGGTTCCTGTTCGAGCTCGGGCCGGAGTTCCCGGCCAAGGCCGCCTGGGCGCGCGCGTGGCGACGCGAGGCCCCGCGGCTCGCGCGCGCGCTCGGGCGCGGGACCGAGCTCGCCTGGTTCCGGAACGAGCACGACGAGACCCCGGCCGCGGCGCTCGGCGACCTGGACGCGGCCGCGTGGGCCCGGCTCGGGGACGAGCTGACGCGAACGCGGGTCGGGCAGCTGGTCCTCGGCCGACGCGTCGAGGCCGCCGAGGCCGCGCGGTGGGGCGGCACGGCGCTCGGCCAGGCGGCCCGGGCGACCTTCGCCGCGCTCCGCGACTGCTTCCGGCTCGGCTCATGACCCTGGCCGAGGCGCTCGCGCGGCTGCGCGCCGGGAGACCGGACGAGCGCCGCGCGGCCCTCGCGGTCCTGGCGGCGCAGGGACAGGCCGACGTGACGCCGGCCGTCGCCGCGTGCCTCCACGACGGCGACCCGGAGCTCGTCGCCCAGGCCGAGGCGGCGCTCTGGCGGATCTGGAGCCGGTCCGGCGATCCCGGGGTCGACGCGCTCTTCCGCCAGGGGCTCGAGCGGCTGGAGGCGCAGGACTGGCTCGGGGCGGTCACCGCGTTCGGCCGCGTGGTCGACGCGGCCCCGGCGTTCGCCGAGGGCTGGAACAAGCGGGCGACCGCGCGGTACCTGGCGACGCACTACGCGTCGTCCATCGCCGACTGCGAGCAGGTCGTGCGGCTGAACCCGCATCACTTCGGCGCGCTGGCGGGCCAGGGGCTCTGCCACGCCGCGCTCGGCCAGCTCCGCGCCGCGGCGCGCTGCTTCCGCCGCGCCCTGGCGATCCATCCGCGGCTCGAGGAGGTGCGCCGGCACCTGGCCCGGATCGAGGCGGCCCTGGTCCGCGGCAACGGCCACGGCCCGGGCGTGGCGCCGGCGGGCACGCGCGGCGCCGCGTGAGCGAGCGCCCGGGGAGAGGGGGAACGTGAAGAGCTGGGCGGTGTTCCCGGACACGGTCGAGCCGCCGCGCGCGGTCATCGCGCTGGCCGAGCAGGTCGCGCGCGACGGCGGCCACGTCCTCGCCTGCTACCAGGAGCCGCTCAAGGACGCCTGGCAGCTCTTCGCGCTGCTCCCGCTGGCGCGCGTCGAGCCGACGCCGTACCAGCGGGACCTCTCGAAGCCCCACGTCAAGCGGCTCCAGGAGGTCATCCGGAAGCTCGGGCGCTTCGTCGACCCGATCGTGGTCGTCTCGCCGGGCCCGGGGCGGTACTGGACGCCGAACGGCAATCACCGGCGCGAGGCACTCCTCCGGCTCAAGGCGGAGCTGATCCCGAGCATCCTCATCCCCGAGCCGGAGGTCGCCTACCAGATCCTGGCGCTCAACACGGAGAAGGCCCACAACGTCAAGGAGAAGTCGCTCGAGGTCATCCGCATGTACCGCGGCCTGCTCGAGGAGGGCTCGAAGGCGGCCGAGGAGGACTTCGCCTTCCAGTTCGAGGCGCCGCACTTCGTCACGCTGGGCCTCCTCTACGAGGCGCGGCCCCGCTTCGCCGGCGGGGCGTTCGCGCCGCTGCTCCGGCGCGTCGACCGCTTCCTGAAGACGCCGCTGCCGAAGGCGTTCGCCGAGCGGGAGCACCGGGCCGAGCTGGTGCGCGCCGCCGACGACGCGCTCACCGACGTCGTCGCGAACGTCAGGAAGCGGGGGGTGAACCACCCCTACGTGAAGAACTACGTGCTGGCGCGGACCACGCCGCTCACCCGCGCTCGCAAGACGCTGCCGCCCTTCGACCAGACGTTCGAGCGGCTCCGGGCGAACCTCGAGGCGTTCGATCCTGCGAAGGTGCGCCTCGACGACATTGCCCGTGCCTCGGTCTTCGCCGCCCCGCCGGCCTAGCCGGCGGCGCCGCGCCTGCCGGGTCGACGAGGGGCGGGACGGACACGCTGGCTCGCCGGGTCCCGGGCCGCTGGATGGCCGGCCCGGCCGGCCGGGTCTGGGTCGAGGGGCACTGGCAGGTGCGCTGAGAACAAGCGGTCACCCCGGGCGCTCGGCGACGCCCGCCGGGGTGGCCGCCGCGGCGGGGGCCGGGACGGCGGCCGCCTCGGCGACGAGCTCGGGGCGGCAGACCGCCTTGAAGTTGCACCAGCGGCACAGCCGCAGGTCCTCCGTGCGCTCGAAGTCGTCGATCACCGCGACGTTCGCCTCCGGGTCGCGGAGCCAGGCCTTCATGCCGCGGATCGACAGCCGCAGCCGCTCCCGGATCGCCTCCAGGCGTGCCTCGTCCCAGGGGTGGACCGTCACCTCGCCCGCGCGGAGGTTCACCTCCAGGAGGTCCACGCGCTCGGGCGGCACGTCGAGGATGTCGCGCGCGTACAGGGCGTACCCGCCGAGCTGGACCGCGGTCTCCTCGGGATCGGGACTGCCCGTCTTCCAGTCGACGAGCGCCAGCCGGTCCCCCGGCGTCCAGTAGCCGAAGTCCGGCGCCGCGTAGACCGGCGTCCCCTCGAACGGGAACGCCCGCACGTCCTCGATCAGGATCCAGCGCTCGCGCGGGGTGCGCCGGATGTCCTCGAGCAGCGGGAGGCGGTGGAAGTTCCGCAGGCAGCGGACGACGTGGTCGCGCAGGGCCTGCCAGGCCTGGTCGGGCACCGCCACGCCGTACTCGTGCTCGAACAGCGCGACCGCCTCCTTCGGCCGCTCGCGGTAGCCGCCCCGGCGCGAGAAGCGCCACTCCTCGCGCATGCGGCGCACCGTGTCCTCGACGAGCCAGCGCTCGGGCAGCTCCTCGCCCGCGTGGAGCGCCTTCAGCAGGAGCTCCACCGCGCCGTGCACCACCCGGCCCGCCCACCCCTGGCGGCCGGTGAGCTGCTTCAGGACGTAGAGGCGCCGGAGTTCCTCCGGCGCGCTCGGCTCCCACCCGCCCCACGCGCCGTAGTAGTGGTAGTAGTAGAGGCGCCGGCACTCCTGGAACATGCCGTCCCGCGAGCGCGACCAGGAGAAGACGTTGGCCAGCTCCGGCATCGGCCCAGGATAGCACCGGCGCGCGGGCGGCGGCGCGCGCCTGCCGGCGCGCGGCCTCGCCGGCTCGGGCCCGCGCGGACCGCGATCCTCGCCTTGACCGCGTGTCGCGGCTCTGGTACGTACACAGGCGGACGCGATCCCCCGACGCCACTCGCCAGGAGGCCCGCCGCATGGACCACGACGCCGCTCCCACATCCTCGCCGTCGCTCTCCCGCCGCGAGGCGCTGGCCGTCCTCGCCGCCGCCGGCGGGTACGCCCTGGCGGCCGGCCCGGTGCTCGGCCAGGCCATCAAGACCGACACGCAGGGACTGGTCGACGGCACGGTCACGGTCGCCGGCGCGGAGGGCACGCCCATTCCCGTCTACGAGGCGTACCCGGCCGCGGCGGGCGAGTTCCCGGTGGTCCTGGTCGTCTCGGAGGTGTTCGGGCTCCACGAGTACATCCGCGACGTGGCGCGCCGGTTCGCGAAGGCGGGCTACTACGCGGTCGCCCCCGAGCTGTTCTCCCGGGAGGGCGGGCTCGCCCAGGTCACCGACATGGACAAGATCCGGGACACGGTGATGAACGCGCCGCTGAGCCGCCTGCTGGGAGACATGCGAGCGGCCGTGGAGTACGCGCGCAAGCAGCCGGCCGCCCGGACGGACCGGGTCGGCGTGACCGGGTTCTGCTGGGGCGGCGGGATGGCGCTCGGGTTCGCGGCCATGTACCCCGACACCGCGGCGGTGGTCTCCTGGTACGGCGCGATCACGCGGCCGCAGAAGAACGAGCCGAAGCCGGTCGCCGTCATCGACGTGGCCGACCAGATCCGCTGTCCGGCGCTCCTCCTCTACAGCGGCATCGACGAGGGCATCCCGGTCTCCGACGTGGAGAGGCTCGAGGGCGTCCTGAAGGCCCACGGCGTGCCGGTCGAGAAGGTCATCTACGCGGACGCGCCGCACGGGTTCCACGCCGACTACCGTCCGACCTACCGCGAGGCCGCCGCCAGGGACGGGTGGGCGCGGTGCCTGGCCTGGTTCCAGAAGTACCTCGGGGCGTGACCGCCGGCCGGTGACCGCGCGGGCGGGCTGAGGCATGGCGGCCCCGCTGGCGGGGCTCCGCGTCGTCGACTGCTCGGCGATCATCGCCGGGCCGGTCGCGACGACGTTCCTGGCCACCTACGGCGCCGACGTCCTCAAGGTGGAGCCGCTCGAGGGGGATGCCCTCCGCGGCTATCCCTCCACGCTGCCGGGGCTGTCGCGCTACTTCCTCGGGATCAACCGGGGAAAGCGCAGCCTGGCCGTCGACCTGAAGCATCCGGACGGCCGCGCGATCGCGCAGCGCCTGGCGGCGCGGGCCGACGTGTTCGTCGAGAGTTTCCGGCCCGGAGTCGCCGCGCGGCTCGGCCTGGACGCCCCCCGCCTCCGGGGCGACAACCCCCGCCTGGTCTACTGCTCCATCTCCGCGTTCGGCCAGGCGGGGCCGCTGGCCGAACGCCCCGGCCTCGACCCGGTGATCCAGTGCTACGGCGGGCTCGCGTGGGAGCAGGGGGCGGCGACCGGCGCGCCCCCGGAGCTGGTCCGCGGCAGCCTGGTCGACTACTACACCGGGAGCCTGGCGGCGGCCGGCATCCTGCTGGCGCTGCTGGCCCGCGAGCGCACCGGGACGGGGCAGCGGCTCGAGACCTCGCTCCTGGACGGCGTGCTCGCGATGCAGGCCGGGCGCGCCTTCTGGGCGCAGGGGCGCGAGCCGCCGGAGGCCGTCCAGGATCTCCTGGGCGACCGCGTCTCCCGGATCTACCCGACCCGCGACGGGCATCTCTACCTCTACGTCGAGCTCCCGAAGTTCTGGGCCGGCCTCTGCCGCACCCTCGGCTGCGACGGCTGGCTGGAGGATCCGCGCTTCCGGACGATGAGGGGGCGCCACGCGCACAAGGCCGAGCTGATCGCCGCCATCACCGCCTGCCTCGCGGAGCGCACCGCCGCCGAGTGGGAGGCGCGCTTCACGGCGGCCGGCGTCCCCAGCACCCGGCTCCGCAGCATCCCGGAGCTCCTCCAGGATGCGCAGGCCCTGGCCATCGGCGCGCTGGCCACCGTGCCCCACGACGCGCTCGGGCCGGTCCGCCTGCTCGGCGTCCCCGTGCGGCTCGAGGCGACGCCCGGCGTCCCCGCGGCGGCGCCGCCCGACGTCGGCGAGCACACGGACGCGGTCCTGGACGAGATCGGGCTCGAGCCGGGCGAGGTGGCCCGCCTCCGGCAGGCGGGCGTGGTGCGCTAAGCTGGACGCGGGGGACCGGAAGGAGGAGGAGCGATGCGCAGTCCCGCCCTCGTGTCGGTCGCGGTCGTGGCGTTCGCGGTCGGTGTGCTGGTCGGACGCGCCGGCGGGCAGGCGCGGCCCCGGATGTGGGCGGACCGCGTCCTGGACGTGGTCACGGACGAGCTCCCGCGAAAGGGGCACGTCGTCGCCAGCGTCGACCACTGGGAGCCGGGGGCGGAGACCGGACGGCACCGCCATCCGGGCCCGACGGTCATGGTGGTGCTGGAGGGCGAGCTGGAGGAGACGCGGGAGGGCCGGACCCGCACCCTCCGCGCCGGCCAGGGTGTCTGGCACGACGCCCGGACCGAGCACAACGTCCGCAACCCCGGCACCCGCCCGGCCCGGGCGCTCGCCGTCCATCTCGATCCGGCAGGCTGAGCGGCGGTGAGCGGGATCGGTCCGCCGTCGACCCTCGACCCGGAGGACCCCATGGGCACGATCCGCGTCCTCTCCCCGGTGGTCGCGAGCAAGGTGAGCCAGAGCGCGCCGCGGCCGCTGCCGACCGCGCTGGCCGGCAAGCGGCTCGGGTTCCTCGACAACACCAAGGCCAACTTCGCGCTCCTGGTCCAGACGCTCGAGCGCGGGCTCCGCGCCCGCTGGGCGCTCGGCGACGTAGTGCACGAACGGAAGGCGAACTCCTCCGGCCCGGCGCCGCCCGAGATCCTCGCCCGCCTCCGCGACCTCGACCTGGTGCTGACCGGCTCCGCGGACTGAGGGTCCTGCACGTCGTGGAGTGTCCACGACGCGGTGATGCTGGACCGGGCGGGCACGCCGGCGGTGGTCGTCACCACGACCGCGTTCGAGGCCCTGGCCCACCACGAGGCCCACTCGCTCGGGATGGAGGATCTCCCGCTGCTGGTCGTCGAGCACCCGCTCGGCGGCGAGCCGCCCGAGCGGATCGCGCAGAAGGCGACCGCCGCGCTCGCGCAGCTCGTCGCGCGGCTCGGCGCGTGACGCCGCCGGCCGGGCCGAGGGCCGCGCGGGCCCCCGCCGCGGACCGGCGCGGCAGGGGCGGGACGGGGCGGCGGCGGTGACCCCGTTCGCCCTCGCGTCCGAGGTGCTGGAGCTCCCGGACTCGCTGGAGGCCGTCGAGGCCCACTTCCGCGAGCGCGGCTGGACCGACGGCCTGCCGATCGTGCCGCCGACCGAGCCCCGCGTCCTGGCGATGCTCGGGGGGATCGCGCTCCCGCCCGACCACGTGGTGGGCAAGATCCCGCCGCTCTGGGCCGAGGCGACCGTCGAGAAGGTGGCGGTCAACGCGGTGATGGCCGGCGCGACCCCCGTCATGATGCCGGTCCTCGTCGCGGCGCTCGAGGCCATGCTCGAGCCCGGCTTCAACCTCTACGGGGTCCAGGCGACCACCCACCCGGTCGCCCCGCTCGTCATCGTCCACGGCCCGGCCGCCCGGCGGCTGGGGATGCACGCCGGGCCGGGCGTCTTCGGACCGGGCCACCGCGCGAACGCGACGCTCGGGCGCGCGGTGCGCCTGTGTCTCTGGAATCTCGGAGGGGCCCGGCCGGGCCAGGGGGACATGGCCACCCAGGGCAGCCCGGCGAAGTACACCTACGCGATCGCCGAGCGCGAGGACGCGAGCCCCTGGGGGCCGCTCCACGCGAGCCTCGGCTTCGCGCCGGACGACAGCGCGGTGACCGTGTTCGGCGGCGAGGGGCCGCACAACGTGAACGATCACGTGAGCCAGCGGGCGGCGAACCTCCTCACGGTCATCGCCGGGACCGCGGCGACGCTCGGGTCGAACGTGGGCTGGTACTTCGCCCAGAGCCAGCTCCTGGTCGTCCTGGGCCCGGAGCACGCGGCGACGATCGCCGCCGACGGGTTCACGCGTGCCGACGTCCAGCGCTACCTCCACGAGCACGCGCGCCTGCCGATCGGGCGGCGGCGGCTCGGCGGGATGTGGGGCATCCACGACTGGCCCCGCTGGATGCAGAGCGCCGACGAGCACGCCCCGCTGCCGATCGTGCCCGGCCCGGACGACATCTACGTCCTCGTGGCGGGCGGGTCGGGGAAGCACTCGTCGGTGGTCCCGAACTGCTGCTTCTCCCGCGCGGCGACCCGCCGCGTCGACCGCTGGCCGGCGTAGCCGCCCCGCGCGTGTCCACCGCCGCGGGCTCCGCGCTCCGGTCGCGCGCCCGGGCGCGCCGTCGCCCGCCCGCCGGGGGTCGGCCCCGGGCCGGGCGGCGCGGCCGACGCCCGCGACTGGCGCGGACCCTCGCGTACGCCTGCCTCGCCGCGGGCGTCCTGGCGGCGGTGGCGCTCGCGTACCAGCTCGCTCGCAAGCCGACCGAGATCCTGGCGGTGGTCGCCGGGCCCGCGCCCCGGACGCCCGGGCAGACGTGGGCCCGCTACGGGCCGCTCTTCCGCGCCCACGCCACGGACCTGGTGCCCCCCGAGCTCCTCGCCGCGCTCGCCCAGGCCGAGAGCGACGGGGATCCGTTCGCCCGCACGCCCTGGCGGTGGCGCTGGACCTGGAACCCGCTCGCGCTCTATGCGCCTGCGTCGAGCGCGGCGGGCCTCTACCAGCTCACCGACGCCGCCTTCGACGAGGGGCGGCGGCTCTGCGTCCACGACCACCGGCTCGCCCGGGCCGGCCCCTGGTACGATCTCCACGCGTGCTGGTTCCCCTGGCTCTACAGCCGCGCCGTCCCGAGCCACGCCATCGAGATGACGGCCGCCCGGCTCCACGACCACCTGGTGCGGATCCTCGGCGCGCCGGCCGCCGCGCGACTGCCGCCGGTCCACCGTGAGCGGCTGGCCGCGGTCGTCCACCTCTGCGGGCCGGCCCGCGCCCTGCGCTACGTCCGGCGCGGCTTCCGGACCGCGCCCGGCGAGCGCTGCGGCGATCACCTCGTGGCGCCCTACCTGGCGCGCGTCGGACGGCTCGCCGCCGCGTTCGCGCGCCTGGCCGCCGGCGGGTGAGACCGGGGCGGCGGCCAGCGCCGCTTGCGGACGGCCGGGGCCCGTGATACGCAATCAGGCATGGGAGAGGCTCGGCCCGGCGCCTTCGACGTGACCTGCCCCTGCTGCCGGGCGGTGCTGACCGTCGACCCGGACGTGCGGACGGTGCTGGCCCACCGGGCCCCGCCCCGCTCGGGGCCGCTCTCGAGCCTCGACCAGGCGCTCGACTCGCTCCGGGGCGCGGGCGCCCGGCGCGAGGCCGCGTTCCGCGAGGCCGCCGAGGCCGAGCGGACGAAGGGCGACGTCCTGGCCCGCAAGTTCGGCGAGGGCCTCAAGCGCGCGAAGGACTCGCCGGACCCGCCGGTCCGGCCCTTCGACTTCGACTGAGATCCGCCGCCCCGCGCCGGCCGGCGCCGTCGACCCTCCGGACCTCCTGGGGGAGATCCTGCCCGGCGTCAGCCGCTCGTTCGCGCTCTCGCTCCGCGTCCTCCCGCGCTCGCTGCGGCTCCCGTTCGGCGTCACCTACCTCGTCGCGCGGGCCGCCGACACCATCGCCGACACGCGGGCGCTCCCACCCGCCCAGCGCCGCACGGCCGTGGAGGCGCTGCGGCACGCGCTCCGCGATCCGACCGCCGCCGCGCCGCCGGTCGCCGAGCGGCTGGGCACGGCGGTGTCGCCGGCCGAGGGCCGCCTCCTCGGACACCTCCGGGACGTCCTCGCCGCGTTCCGGGCGCTCGACGCCGGCGACCGGGCGCGCGCGCTGGCGGTGCTGCTGACGCTGACGCAGGGGATGCTCGAGGTCCTCGAGCGCTTCCCGCCGGAGGCAGCCGGGCGCGTCGCGGCGCTCGAGACCTGGGCCGAGCTCGACCGGTACACGTACCTGAACGCGGGGTGCGTCGGCGAGTTCTGGACGGACATGCTGGTGGCCCACCGCCCGGCGTGCGCGGGCTGGGACGTCGCGGTCCAGCGGGCGCGGGGAATCCGCTTCGGACAGGGGCTCCAGCTGGTGAACGTCCTCCGGGACCTGCCGCGGGATCTCCGGGCCGGGCGCTGCTATCTCCCGCGGGAGGCCCTGGCCGACGTCGGGCTCGCGCCCGAGGACCTGCTCCGGCCGGACGCGCTCGGTCGCGCGCGCGGTCTCGTCACGCGCCTGGTCGACGAT
The DNA here is from genome assembly GCA_035652475.1 of Candidatus Methylomirabilota bacterium. GTDB lineage: Bacteria > Methylomirabilota > Methylomirabilia > Rokubacteriales > DASRDR01 > DASRDR01. The sequence goes on from DASRDR010000106.1 coordinate 21,461, forward strand.
GCGCGCGGCCGCCTCGAGTCGGGCCGGGCGTACACGCTCGCGATCCCACGGCGCGAGCCGCGGCTCCGGCTGGCGGCCGCCTGGCCGCTCCTGATCGGGCTGGCGACGCTCGGACGGCTGCGGCACGCCGGCAACCTGCTCGACCCCACGGTCACGGTGAAGATCACCCGGCGGGAGCTCCGGCGTCTCCTCGCGCGCTCGGTCGCCCTGGCGTGGTCGGACCGGGGGCTCTCCGCCTACGCGGAGCGCCTGGCCGCCGACGCCCCGAGCGCCTGAGGAGCGGGCCCACCGCGGATCGCCGGCCCGCGCCCGGGGTGGGTCGGCGCAGCGGACGACCCGGGAGGACGGCCGCCCGCGGGTGCGGCAGGGCGAGCAGCACCCCCGGTCCACGCGGGAGCGGCCAGGCGCTTCGGCGCCTGGCCGGCCCGGGCGCGCCCGGGCCGCCGCCGCGGGCGATCTACGGGGCGGCCTCCGGCGGGAGCGGCAGCGCGAGCAGGGTCTCCGGATCGACGCGGGCGCCGCCCAGCAGGACGCCGAAGTGGAGGTGCGGGCCGGTGACCCGGCCCGTCGCGCCCACGGTGCCGATCACGTGCCCGGCGGCGACCGGCTCGCCGGCCGCCACCCGGGTCTCGTCCAGGTGGAAGTAGAGCGTGAACAGGCCGAGCCCGTGGTCGAGGACCACATTGCGGCCGGCGAAGAAGTGCTCGGCCACCAGCGCCACGCGGCCGGCGTTCGCGGCCGCCACCGGCGTGCCGACCGGGGCCGCCCAGTCGTAGCCGGTGTGGGGGCTCCGGGGCTGGCCGTTGATGAGCCGCCGGAGGCCGAAGCCCCCCGTCGGGCGCGCGCCCTCGACCGGTGGCCGGAAGGGCCCGCGCCACAGCCGCTCCGGCGCGCTGTCCGCGAGCGCCGCCTGGAGCGCCGCCCGCTCGGCGTCGACACGGGCGAGCGTGGCCGGATCCAGGTCGACCACCGCCGGGGGGAGCGTGAGGCGCTGGACCGGGAACGTCCGGGCGCGGAGCCGGACCGTGCCCGTCGCCAGCGGGGCCGTCACTTGTCCTGCCGGGGCCAGGACGCGCCAGCCGACCGGACCTGCGGGTCGGTCGAGGTCCACCCCGATCAGCGCCGCCGAACCGGTGTCGGTCGGGAACAGGGCGAGGGGGTGGCCGTCCCACTCCAGCCGGGCCTCCGACGGCGCACCCGCGACCCGGACGAGGACCACGTCGCCGGGATGGGGGCCGGGAGGGACCAGCGTGACCCGGACCCCCGGCGGCGGCGGGCCGCGGCGAGCCCCGCTGGGCGAGGCCGATCGCAGCCCGTGCGGGACGAGGACCAGGACCAGCCCCCGGAGGAGGACGGCCCGCCGCGAGCACGGCGGCATCGGGACGGCGGCGGCCCCGGCCGCGCACCCGGGCCGGCCGCCGGCGGTCACTCCGTGGTGGGGCCGGGCGGTTGCTGCCGCAGGAACCGCTCGATCTCGGCGACCAGGTCCTGGGCGCTCGGCAGGTCGCCGCCGGGCGCGACCGGCTCGGCCTCCTCGCCCTCCTGGTCCCTGGCCTCGAGGCGCCGGACGTAGCTCGCGACCTTGCGATTCTGGGCCAGCACCTCGGCCAGCTGGCTGTCGAACTGGGTCGCCGCCTCCTCCAGCTCCCGGTAGTCGAGCGGGCCGTCCAGGAGCCGGTTCACCCGCTGCAGGAGCGCGAGCGTGGCGCGCGGGTTCTCGATGGCCGAGATGTAGTGCGGGACGTTCGCCCACAGGCTCGCGGTGGCGAACCCGCTGGCGCGGGCGGTCGACGAGAGCACGCCGACGATGCCGGTCGGGCCCTCGTAGCGCGTCGGGCGGACCCCCAGGATCGTGGCCAGCTCGGGGTCGGTCGCGAACCCGGTGAGCCGCACCGGTCGCGTGTGCGGCACCTCGGCCAGCAGCGCGCCGAGCGTGACCACCAGGCCGACCTCGAGCTCCCGGGCAAAATCGAGCACCGCGCGGCAGTACGTCTTCCAGCGCAGGTGCGGCTCGATGCCGACGCCGATCAGGACGTCGCGGCTCCCGCGCGTGCAGAGGGCGAACTCGGTCTCGGGCCAGACGAGCTCGCGCTCGCTCGTCCCGGGCGCCAGCCGGACCAGCGGCCGCTGGAGGCCGAAGTGGTAGAACTCCTCCGGGTCGAGGGTGGCGATCCGCTGGCCGTCCCACGCGCCCCGGAGGAACCGCACCGCGTTGGTGGCGGACTCGGCCGCGTCGTTCCAGCCGGCGAAGGCGAGGAGCAGGACGGGACGCCGCAGGCGCCCCGGGCGGTCGTGGATGGTCACCTGGGTCATGGTCGTCGCGGGGGTCGCCCCACCATCTGAGCGAATTGTAGGGCCCGGCGATCGGCGCGACAACCGATATTCCGCCGCGAGGACCGGCGCGGCGCGGCTCAGCGCGCCGCGCGCGGCCAGACCGGCGCGGCGTGGTCGACGCCCTCCGCGCGGGGCCGCCACTCGCGGGTGAGCCGCTCCGCGGTCGCGAGCTCCGCCTGGCTCATCCGGGCCCGCAGCGCGTGCACGAGCCGGTCGATCTCCTGGCGGTCGGCGGCGTCGAGGCGGGCCGACGCCAGCCGGTACCACTTGTAGGCCTGGACCAGGTCGGGCGCGACCCCCTCCCCCTCCTCGTACATGACCCCGGCGCGGATCTGGGACGGGACGTGGCCCTGCTCGGCGGCGCGCAGGAACCACCGGCCGGCCTCGACCACGTCGCGCGGCACGCCCCGGCCGGCCCGGTAGACGACCCCCAGGCTGTGCTGCGCCGCCGGATAGCCTTGCCGCGCCGCCTGCCGGAACCACTCCACCGCAGCCCGCTCATCGCGCGGGACGCCCCGCCCGGCCTCGTGCATCATGCCGAGCAGGAACTCCGCGCGGGCGTGTCCCTGCGCGGCCGCGCGCCGGTACCACTCCGCCGCGCGGCCGTAGTCCCGCTCGACCCCCTCGCCGTTGTAGTATGCCGCCCCCACGTTGAACTCGGCCGCGCGGTCGCCGCGGAGGGCCAAGAGGAGCCACTCCCAGAACGCGAGTCGCTGATCGCCGCGATCGACCGCGCGCAGGCCGCTCTCGAAGTCCGCCCATGCGGCGGGGGCGATCAGCAACAGCCCGAGCGCCACCAGTGCGGGATACCCCCTCATCCCACCTCCTCCGCGCCCGGCCGGCCACCGACGGGCGCGAGGGTCGCACGGGGCATGATCGGTGCCAGCCGGGCCGCGCCCGTCAGGCGCGGGAAATCGCCCCGCCGGGCAGCCCTTCCCGACCCGGCGCCGCGACGTGCCCCCGGCCGCAGCCCGGGCAGTCACGCCCCAATCTGGGGCCGCCGGCGGGAGGGCTCAGCGCGGCTCGTCGAGCAGCGCGCGGAAGAGCCGCCGGCCGTCGGGGCCGGTCCACGGCCGCGGCCCGATGGCCCGGGCGAGGATCGTCCCGTCGCGGCCGACCAGGAAGCTGGTCGGCGTCGCGTGGACGCCGTACGCGTCGGTCACCGCCCCGGTGGCGTCCAGCACCACCGGCGCGACGTACCCGCGCTCGGCGACCGCCCGGGCCACCGTCGCGCGATCCTCCCGGATGTCGACCAGCAGGATCGTGACGCCCTGGGGGGCCCACTCCTCGTGCAGCCGGTTGATCGAGGGCAACTCCCTCGTGCAGTACGGTCACCAGGTCGCCCAGAAGTAGAGGAGCACGACGCGGCCGCGGAGATCGCTCAGGCGGACGGGGCGGGCGTCGAGGTCGGGGAGCACGAACCCGGGCGCCTCGACGCGGGCGGTCGCCCGGGCCAGCGCCAGCGCATCCAGCAGCGCGGTCGCCGGAGCGGCGCGGCCGGCGCCCGCGACCAGGAGCACGGTCGCGAGCGCGCCGAGGAGCGCCGCAGCCCGGCGCCCGGGGGGGACGGCAAACATGGAACGCATGATACACCGGGGGTCGACGCGGCGCCGACGGGCCGGGGTCTCGGGGCTCGCGCCGGTCGCGCGGAGCGGGGCTGGGCGGCGCCGGCGCGCCTACACCGGGTCGCTGGCGGGGGCGGCCCCCGGCAGACCGCCGGCCACCGCCCCCGCGGCCGCGATCGCGACCCAGGCCCGCAGGATCTCGGCGACGCTCCAGGCCTGCGCCGTGCACCCGCGCGGGGTGAACGGCGGGTCGCCGTCGAAGATCTCCGCCACGCTCCCGACCCCGTAGTCGCCCAGGTGATGGGCGATCGGCGCGAGGAACCCGGCGGCCACGGCCGGGTCCCGGTGCACCCGCAGGTGCGCCAGGGCGAAGGGGCCCAGGAGCCACCCCCAGACCGGTCCCTGGTGATAGGCGGCGTCGCGCTCCCGCGGCCCGCCGCCGTACCGGCCCTGGAAGCGCGGATCGCCCGGGGCCAGGCTCCGCAGGCCGAAGGAGGCCAGGAGCTCGCGCGCGCAGACAGCCACGACGCGCGCCCGCTGGTCCGGGGGGAGCGGGCTCTCCGGGAGCGCGACGGCCAGGATCTGGTTCGGCCGGAGCGTCGGATCCGAGCCCTCCGGGCCGTCGATGACGTCGTAACAATAGCCGCCCGCCTCGAACCAGAAGCGCGGGAAGCCGGCGCCCGCACGGCCGGCCAGCCGGTCCCAGGCGGCGGCGTCGCGACCCAGCCGCCGGGCGAACCCGGCCATCGCGCGCAGCGCGTTGTACCAGAGCGCGTTGACCTCGACGGCCTTCCCCGTGCGGGGGGTCACGACCCAGTCGCCGATCTTCGCGTCCATCCAGGTGAGCTGGACGCCGGGCTCGCCGGCGCGGAGGAGCCCGTCCGCGGGGTCCATCGCGATGCCGTAGCGGGTCCCCCGCCGGTGCCAGTCGACGATCTCCTCCAGCACCGGGAAGAGCTCCTTCAAGAGTGCGTCGTCCTGGGTAGCGGCGTGGTACGCGCGGAGCGCCTCCACGTACCAGAGTGTCGCGTCGACGGTGTTGTACTCCGGCGCCGCGCCGCCGTCGGGGAAGCGGTTCGGCAGCATCCCGCGGTCGACGAACCGGGCGAAGGTCCGGAGGAGCCGCCGCGCCACCTCCGGCCGCCCGGTCGTCAGCGCGAGCCCGGGGAGCGCGATCATCGTGTCTCGCCCCCAGTCGCCGAACCAGGGGTAGCCGGCGATCACCGTCAGGCCGTCGGGGTCGTCGGGCAGCGGGCGGCGGACGACGAACTGGTCGGCGGCCAGCACGAGCTGCTCGATCCAGCCCGGCACCTGCCCGGACCGGCGGAGCCTGGCCGGCAGGGCTGCCCGGAACGCGGTGCCGAGCGCCGCCTCGTGAGCCCGGCGGCGGGCCGCGGCCGCCGGCCCGTCCGGGACCGGCGCCGCCTCGGCCGAGCAGACGACCGTGATCCCCTCGCCGGGGGCCAGCGTGGCCCGGATCGTCGCGACGTGGAGGTGGTCGTCCCGCGCGTCCAGCCCCCGCTCGCGCTCCCGGGCCAGGTCGAAGCCGCGATACCAGGTGTGGGCGGGCTCGACCGCGGCGCCGGGGGCGCCGGCGACGAGGATCGCGAACGGCCGCGCGTCCGCGAAGGCACTCACGCGGACGCCGCCCGGGACGGGCCGCACGTCCATCGTCCAGCCGTCGCCGCGGGTGGTGGCGTGGTAGTCGCGGTAGTTGGCGAGCGCCCGGAGCTCGAGCGTGACCGGCGCCAGGCCGCGCGGCACGCGATAGGTGACGTACGTCGTGTTCGCGCCCGGCTCCATGAAGACGCGCTTCTCCAGCTGGAGCTCCTCCCAGGCGTACGTCCACACAGGCGTCGTCCCGTCCAGCCGGAAGCGCTCCAGGTCCCGGTATCCCGCCGGCGCGAGCGTCCCGTCCGCCCAGCGGTTCGTCCCGAGCGCGCGGCGCCGCCCGTCGCGCAGCAGGGTCTCCTCGAGCTTCGCCACCAGGACCGTGCGCCCGAGCGGCGGGGCGAGCGCCGCCACGAGGAGGCCGTGGTAGCGGCGCGTCAGCAACCCCGCGACGGTGCCGGCGGCGAATCCGCCGATGCCGTTCGTCACCAGCCACTCGCGGGCCTCGGCGGCCTCGAGCACCCCGCAGATCTCCCGCCCCCAGTCGAGCCCGGGGCCGGTCACGGCTGGATCACCTGGAAGGCATGGCCGTCCGGATCGCGTCCGAGGAACCCCCGCGCGAAGCCGAGCCGCGGGCCGGGGCGCGCCACCGCGGGCGAGAGCATCCGGCACGCGCCGCCCCGCCCGACCGCTGCGGCGGCGGTCTCCGCATCGGCGGCCACGAGCACCGTCTGCCAGTGGGCGAGATCGTTCGGGCGAGCGTCGGCCGGGATCGGCCGGCCGTCGCGAGGCGTGAGGTACTCGAGGAACTCGATCCCGGGCCCGGCCGCCGCCCGCAGGGTCGTGATGCGCAGATGGGCGCCGAAGACGTTGTTGAGGCGCTCCTGCTCGGGCCCCCAGTTCTCGCTCATCCCGGCGACGCGGAGCCCCAGCGTGTCCCGGTAGCAGTGGAGGCTCGCCTCCGTGTCGCCCACCACGATCGCCGTGTGGTCGATGCCCAGGAAGAGCCGCCCGCCGGGCGCGTGCCACCGCGGGTCGCCCTTCCCGGCCGGGAACTGGAGGAGCTCGAGCGCGTGCCCGTCGGGATCCTTGAAGTAGAAGGCGCGGATCCCGCCCGCGACCGGGTTCCAGTCGGGGAGCCGCTGGGGCGCCGGGGACGCGTGCTCGATCCGGTGCTCGCGGAGGCGCGCGTACGCCTGGTCCATGTCGCTCACCACGATGGCGACGTGCTGGAACCAGCGGTCGTGGCTTCGCGAGTCGGCCGGAACCGGCCGCCCGCGCGGGGTCAGGTACTCGGTGAGGACGAGCGTCTCGTCGCCGAGCTGCACCCGCGCCACGCGGATCCGGACCCCGAACAGGCCCTGGAGGCGCTCGGCCTGCTCCCCCCAGACCTCCGCCTCGCCGCCCACGCGCTCGAAGCCAAGCACGCCGGTGTAGAAGGCGATCGCGCGGTCCAGGTCCGCGACGGTCAGCCCGATCGCCGCGACCGCCCGGATCACCGGGGGCTCGGGGGTCCCCGGTTGTCCGGCGGCGAGCGCCGCGGCCGCGACGAGCAACACCGCCACGGCCGCCACGACGAGCGGCCCCGGGCCGCCGCGCCGCCCGCCGTCCTCCGGGGGCGGCGGCGGCCCGCCGGCCGGGCGCCGCGGCGCCACCGCCTCCAGCCCGCGGAGCCGATTCCCGCCGCCAGCGGGCGGCCCGGCGCCCGGCGCGACCATCAGGCCGCTCCGAGGCGCGCCTGGAGGTGGTCACCGACCCGGAGTGCGTTGGCCATGATCGTGAGGGCCGGGTTCACCGCCCCGCTGGAGGGGAAGAAGCTCCCGTCCACGACGTATAGGTTGTCGACCTCGTGCGCCCGGCAGTGCACGTCCAGCGCCGAGGTCCCCGGATCGTGCCCGAACCGGATCGTCCCGTTCTGGTGCGCGACCCCGGCGAGGGGGATCCGCTCGCCGAGGTAGAGGTTGCGAGCGAAGACGCCCTGGTGACACTCGTGGCCGTGGAAGGCGCACCGCGCCTGCTGGCGGAGGAGGGCCTTGAGCTTGTCGGTGAGCCGGTGGTGGCCTTCCTCGTTGTTCGGCCGGTACGCCAGCACGATGCCGCCCTCCCGGTCCAGCGTGACCCGGTTCTCCGGATCGGGCAGATCCTCCGAGGTGAGCCAGAAGTCGAGCGAGTGGCGGGCCATCAGCTCGAGCGTCCACCCCGGCGCGATGGCCGGCGCGCCGGCCGAGAGCGCGACCGCATCCAGCTTGCCGACGAACGAGACGTGCCCCATCGGGAACTCCCACTCCGGCGAGCCGAAGTAGAAGTCGTTGAGCCCGAGCGTCTTCTGGAACACGGTTGGGTTCGCGCACCGCGAGAGCGCCAGGAGCACGGAGTTGACGTGCCCCATGTAGTGGCGCCCCACGACCCCGGAGCCGTTCGCCAGCCCGGCCGGGTGGCGAGCGCTCGCGGAGCGGAGCAGCAGCGCCGCCGAGTTGATCGCGCCGGCGGCGACGACGACGACGTCGGCCGCGAACGTCTCGGTCCGCATTGCTCCGGCCGGCCCGTTTCGCCGGACGTGGACGCGGGTGACCTCGCGGCCCGACGTGCTCGTCTCGAGCCGCCACGCCGGGGCGTTCGTGAGCAGGGTGACGTTCGGGTGCCGGAGCGCGGGGTCCACGCACATCACCTGGGCATCGGACTTCGCGTGGAGCAGGCAGGGAAACCCATCGCACGTCTCGCACCGGATGCAGGGGCTGGTCCGCGGGTCCCGCTCGTCGAGCCGGATCCCGAGCGGCACGTGGAAGGGCCGGAGGCCGAGCCGGGCCAGGTCGTCGTGGAGCGCCTGGATCCGCGGCTCGTGCGTGACGGCGGGCCACGGGTACGGCGCGCTCGCCGGCGGATCGGTGGGATCGACGCCGCGCTCGCCGTGGACCTGGTACAGCCGCTCGGCCTCCGTGTAGTACGGCTCGAGGTCCTGGTAGCCGATCGGCCACGCTGGCGAGATTCCGCCCCAGTGCTTCAGCTCGCCGAAGTCCTCGCGCCGCAGCCGGAACAGCGCGGCGCCGTAGAACTTGGTGTTCCCGCCGACGCAGTAGCCGGTGTGGGGATGCAGCGGCCGCCCCTCGGCGTCGCGCCAGACCTCGCGGGTGTGGTATCGCCCCTCCACCGCGACGGCCCGCGAGCTCCAGTTCGCCTTCTCGCGCGGGACGTAGTCCCCCCGCTCGAGCAGCAGGATGCGCTTCCCCGACGCGGCCAGCCGGTAGGCGAGGGTCCCGCCGCCGGCGCCGGTGCCGATGATGATGAGGTCGTAGCGCGTCGTCACGTCCATCGTCGCGTTCCCCCTTGGCGTCGCGCCCCCGTGCTCCGGGCTCGCCTATTCGACACCGCCCGGGCCCGCCCCGGTTCGCGCAGGCCGCGCGCGGCGGGGCGGCCCCGGATGGATGCGGCGCCCGGGCCGCCCTCGGCGGCCAGCACGCCCCGGACCGCCAGCCGGGCATGGTGAAGCCGGACCCGCACGGCGTCGGCCGGGATGCCGAGGATGGCGGCCACGTCGGCCTCTCGGAGGCGCTCGACGTCCCGGAGGAGCACGACCGCCCGGTGGTCGGCCGGGAGCAGCGCCAGCGCGCGGCGGACCCGCGCCTGCGTCTCCGGCGCGTCGGCGGACAGGCCCGTCGCCCACTCGGCTCCACGCGCCTCGTCCGTGCGGTGGCCGGTCGCGTCGAACCGGGGCAGCCAGCGAGCGAGCGCGTCGCCGCCGTTCGGCGCCGTCGCCCCGTCCGCCGCCCCCAGCCACGGGGTGGCGGCCTCGAGCGTCAGACGGCACAGGCGGACCGGCGTGCACGCAACGGGCCCGGGCTCGCGCGCGATCCGGCCGAGCACGGCCTGCACGATCTCCTCGGCCGCCGCGGCGCCCGCGAGCCCGAGCGCCAGCCGGTAGACCGTGTCGGCAGCCCCGGCGAGGGTCTCGAGGCCGGCCGGCTCCGCCGCGGGGCCGGGCCCGGCCCCCGGCCCGGAGCGAGACGGCCCGGGCCCGTGCGAGGCCGGCCCCAGGCTGGGCGGCGCGGCGACCACCGGCCAGGCGCTCCGGAGCTGCTCGGCGACGAACGCGGAGCAGTTCTGGAGCCGGACGCGCTGCGCCCGGAGGGCCTGGACCAGCGCGAGCCCCGCAGGGTCGATGAAGCCCACGCTCCGGAGGTCGAGCGTCACCCGCCGGCCCGCTGCGAGCCAGCGACTCGCGACGAGGCCCAGCTCCTCGACCCACGGCCCGATCACGTCGCCCTCCAGCACCAGCGTGACGCGCCGCCCGGCCGCCTGCTCCCGGATCCCGATCATCAGCATTGGCGTCCTCCGCCGGCGAGCGCAGGCAACCTGGGTGCCGGCCGGATCCTGCGCGAATGCGGCGGGATCCGGGGGCAAGGGCGCGTGGCGCGGCCGGACGCCCACGAAGGCTCGTGGGCGCCCGGCCGCCGATCGGGGGCGACTACGGCGGGTTGTGGGCCGGCCGGCGGATCCCGAGCCGGCCCATGCGGCTCCGCAGCGTGTTCGGATGGAGACCGAGCACCCGCGCGGCGCCCCGCGGACCCTCGACGACCCACCCCGTCCGCTCGAGCGTCGCCCGGATGTGCCGGCGCTCGACCTCTTCCAGCGTCGCCGGCTCGGCCGGACTCGCCGCCGCGCCCGGGGCGGCCGGGGGACCGGATGCATCGGAGCGGTCGGTGCCGGAGCCCGAGACCGCGAGCCCAGCCGCCAGCGCCGGCCCGGGCTCGGCGGCCCGACCGGGGCCGGCCGGACCGCCGGCGCGCGGCAGGAGGTGGGGGTCCAGCTCCAGCACGGGGCCGTCCGCCAGGACCACCGCCCGCTCGATCACGTTCTGCAGCTCGCGCACGTTCCC
>DASRDR010000107.1:0-7443 GCA_035652475.1 Candidatus Methylomirabilota bacterium
CCGGCCGGGCTCCCGTCCCGCGCGTGCTCGAGCTCGTCGTCTCCTCCCTCCTGAACGGGCTGGTCTACGGCCTGCTCCTGTTCATGCTCTCGAGCGGGCTGACGCTGATCTTCAGCATGATGGGCGTCCTCAACTTCGCCCACGCCAGCATGTTCATGCTCGGCGCCTACTTCTCGGTCCAGCTGGGCGGCTGGATCGGGTTCTGGCCCGCGCTGGTCGGCGCGCCGCTCCTCTGCGGCCTGATCGGCGCCGCGGTCGAGCGCTGGGGGCTGCGGCAGGTCCACCGTCACGGGCACGTCCCCGAGCTCCTGTTCACCTTCGGGCTGGCCTACCTGATCGAGGAAGGCGTGATCATGGTGTGGGGCCGGAACCCCATCGAGAACAAGCCGCCACCGTTCCTGGACGCCGCGCTCTTCCGCTTCTTCGGGACCAGCTTCCCCGCGTACAAGGCGTTCATGATGCTGGTCTCGGCGGTCATGTTCGCCGCGCTCTGGCTCGTCCTGAAGCGCACCCGGCTGGGGCTGATCGTCCAGGCCTCACTGACCCATCCGCGGATGGTCTCGATGCTGGGCCACGACGTGCCCCGCGTGTTCACCTGGGTGTTCGCCGGCGGGAGCGCGCTCGCCGGGCTGGCCGGAGTCATCGGGGGGTTCGCGTTCCTCACCGCCCCCACCATGGCGGCGTGGGTCGGCCCGATCGTCTTCGTCGTCGTCGTGGTGGGCGGGCTCGGGTCGCTGGCCGGGGCGCTGATCGCCTCCATCGGGATCGGGGTGCTCCAGACGTTCGCGGTCGCGCTGGACGTCTCGCTGCTCGACGTGCTGGGAAGACTGGGGTTGTCGATCGGCCGCGATTCCGTGCTGTACGAGCCGGCCGCGGTCAAGATCGCCCAGATGGCGCCGATGCTCCCCTATCTCCTCCTCATCCTGATGCTCGTGCTCCGGCCGACCGGGCTCCTCGGCACGCGCGAGACGTGATCGAGGCCGGGCCGGCGAGCGCCGTCTCCGCCGGGATCCGGCCGCGGGCGCTCCCGCGCGGTGCCGCGGGATGGGCGCTCGCCGCGACGATCCTGGCCGTGCTGCCGGTCGTCCCCGGCCTCGACACGAACTTCGTCCGATCCCTGCTCTCCCAGATGGGCATCGCCGCGATCTTCGCCTGCTCCTACAACGTCCTCCTCGGGGAGACCGGCCTCCTCTCGTTCGGCCACGCGGTGTACTTCGGGCTCGGCGGGTACGTCGCGATCCACGCGATGCGGTGGATCAACGCCGGCCTGCCGGTGCCGATCGCGCTGGTGCCGCTGTTCGGCGCGCTGGGCGGCCTCGTGTTCGGGCTCCTGATCGGCGCCGTCACGACCCGCCGCGCGGGCACGGTCTTCGCCATGATCTCGCTCGGGCTGGGCGAGCTGGTCGTCGCCGCCTCGCTCACCCTCACGCGGTTCTTCGGCGGCGAGGAGGGGATCACCGCGAACCGGACCCGGGCCCCCCATCCGCTCGGGCTGCGGTTCGCGACCCAGCTCGAGGTCTACTACCTGATCGCGGCATGGGCCCTCGGGTGCATCGCGCTCATGTACCTGTTCACCCGGACACCGGTCGGCCGGATGTGCAACGCCGTGCGGGACAACCCCGAGCGCGCCGAGTTCGTCGGGTACGATCCCCGCCGGGTGCGCCTGGTCGCTTTCGTGGTCGCGGCGGGCTTCGCCGGCGCCGCGGGCGGCCTGCACGCGATCAACTACGAGATCGTCGCCGCCGAGTCGCTCGGCGCGGCCCGGTCGGGAGCGGTGCTGCTGATGGCCTACATCGGCGGGATCGACCACTTCTTCGGCCCGGTGCTGGGCGCGGTCGTGCTCACCTGGCTCCAGGTCAACCTCTCCGACTACACCAGCGCGTGGCAGCTCTACTTCGGCCTGTTCTTCATCCTGGTGGTCCTGTTCGCCCCCGGCGGCCTGGCCGGGCTCCTGGCGCGGCACGCGCCGCTCGTGCGGGCGGGGACCCTCCACCGGCTGGCGCCGGCCTATCTCGCCGCGACGGGACCGCTCCTGGTGGCGGCGCTCGGCGCCGTTAGCCTGATCGAGATCAGCTACCGGCTCGCGACCAAGCCGGAGCTCGGCACCCGGATGCGGCTGTTCGGGGTGGCGATGGACGTCTCCCGGCCCTGGCCCTGGCTCGGCGCCGCCCTCCTCCTGGCCGCCGGCATCGGGATGCTGCTGCGGCTCGCTCCGCTCGTCCGGCGCGCCTGGGACGGGGCGACCGCCGCCGGGGCGGCCGGCCGGCCCGGGGCCCGCCCGTGAGCGTCCGCGGCCCGGCGCTGGAGCTCGCCGACGTCCACCACCGCTTCGGGCGGACCCCCGTCATCCGCGGCGTGTCGCTCGAGGTGACGGCCGGGGAGCGGCACGCCATCATCGGCCCGAACGGTGCGGGGAAGTCGACGCTCTTCAACGTGGTGAGCGGCCGGTTCCCGCCGAGCGCCGGGACGGTGCGGCTCAAGGGCCGGGACGTGACCCGGTGGCCGGCGTACCGGATCAACCGCATGGGTCTGTCCCGGAGCTTCCAGGTGACGAACATCTTCCACCGGCTCTCGGTGTACGAGAACGTCCGGTGCGCGGTGCTGTGGACGCTCGGGTACCGGTACACGTTCTGGCGCCGCGTCGACGCGCTGCGCGACGCGGACGAGCGGACCGAGCAGGTGCTCGAGCAGATCCAGCTCGCCGGCCGGCGGGCCGTCCCGGCGGGGGTCCTCACCTACGCCGAGCAGCGGGCGCTGGAGATCGGGATCACCCTGGCGGGCGGGGCCGACGTGCTGCTCCTGGACGAGCCCACCGCCGGGATGAGCCGGAGCGAGACGGAGCACGCGGTCCAGCTGATCCGGACGCTCTCGGCCGGGAAGACGCTCCTGATGGTCGAGCACGACATGAGCGTCGTGTTCGGCCTGGCCGACCGCATCACGGTGCTGGTCTACGGCCGGGTGGTCGCGACGGACACGCCGGAGCGGATCCGGGCGAACCCGGCCGTCCAGGAGGCCTACCTGGGGAGCCTCGACGGCTGATGCCGGAGCCGCTGCTCGCCGTTCAGGACCTCCACGCCTTCTACGGCAAGAGCCACATCCTCCGGGGCGTGACCTTCGCCGTCGACGCCGGCGAGATCGTGAGCCTGCTGGGCCGCAACGGCGTCGGGCGCTCGACGACGGTCAAGGCGATCATGGGGGACGTGCCGGCCCGGGGCTCGGTGCGCTTCGGGGGCGAGGAGCTGATCGGGCTGCGGCCGCACCAGATCGCGCGCCGCGGGCTCGGATACGTGCCGGAGAGCCGGGACATCTTCCCCGGGCTCACCGTGCGCGAGAACCTGCTGCTGGGCCTCAAGTCCGTCCGCCAACCGGGGCGCTGGACGGCCGAGGACGCGTTCCGCCTCTTCCCGCTCCTGCGGGAGCGGGCCGACGTCCCCGGCGGCGTGCTCTCGGGCGGCGAGCAGCAGATGCTGACCATCTGCCGCACCCTGATGGGCAGCCCCGCGCTGATCATGATCGACGAGCCGACCGAGGGGCTGGCGCCGAAGATGGTGACGGTCGTGAAGGAGCTCCTGGAGGAGATCGCCCGCCGCGGGGTCGCGATCCTGCTGGTCGAGCAGAAGCTGACGATCGCGCTCCGGATCTCCCGGCGGGTGTACGTCATGGGCCACGGCCGGATCGTGTTCGAGGGGACGCCCGACGCGCTCCGGGCAGCCGCCGCCGTGCGCAAGGAATGGCTCGAGGTCTGACCCGGACGGCCGCGCCGCCTGGGGGGAGGCATCGCGATGAAGCTCGCGGACCGAGTGGCCCTGGTCACCGGCGCCGGCTCCGGGATCGGCCGGAGCGCCGCCCTGCTCTTCGCCCGGGAGGGCGCCCGCGTCGGGGCGGTGGACGTCCGCGAGGCGGCGGCGAAGGAAACGGCCGAGGCAATCGAGCGTGCCGGCGGCCACGCCCTCGCCCTCCGCGCCGACGTGACGCGCGCGGCCGACAACCGTGCCGCCGTCCAGGCGGTGGTGGCGCGGTGGGAGCGCCTGGACGTCCTCTTCGCGAACGCCGGCGTACCGCAGTCGCCGACGAGCGTCGAGGACGTGGACGAGCCGACGTTCGACCGCATCATGGCCGTGAACGTCAAGGGCGTGTTCCTCGGCATCCAGGCGGCGGCGCCGATCATGAAGGCCCGGCGGCGGGGCGTGATCCTCGTGACGGCCTCGACCTCCGCGCTGCGCCCGCGGCCCGGGGTGCAGTGCTACTCCGCCTCCAAGGGCGCCGTGGTCGCCCTGACCAAGAGCGTGGCGCTCGAGCTGGCGCCGTTCGGCATCCGGGTCGTCGCGCTGGCCCCGGTGGCCACGGACACGCCCATGCTGCCCCGGTTCTCCGGCAAGGAGGCGGTCGACGCCGAGCTCCTCCGGAAGTACCTCCCGACGATCCCGCTCGGCCGGCTCAACACGCCGGAGGACGTCGCCCGGACCGCGCTGTTCCTGGCGTCCGACGACGCGGCGATGATCACCGGCGCCTGCGTCGAGGTGGACGGGGGCCGCTGCATCTAGCGGCGAGCTCGGCCGGCGCCGGCCGCACCCCGGAGCCCCGAGGCGGCCGCCCGCCGGTCACCGGCCGACTGCCAGTCTGGTCGTCCGGCGGCGCAAGACCGGCAGGCCGGGCCGCTCGCGGGATCCCGGCGGCGCCCCGGACCGGCAGGCCTGGCGCCGATTTCGCGCATGCCCATCGGGAGTTGTCGCCCGACGGCCGCCCTGCGCCGGCTCCCCCCGGGCCATGGCACGCCACTTGTAGCCCTGCCCCAGACGCCATGCGGCGACTCCGCCTGAGCACCCAGCTGGTCGGCGCGATGGGGCTCCTCCTCGGGGTCAGCGCCACCCTGGTCGGCGGGACGGTCCTGCTCACGCGGCAGATGACCGAGGCGCACCGCGCCATCGTGGAAGGCGCGGTCCCGGCCGTGCGGCTCGAGCTGGAGCTTCTCGAGACGGTCTCCGCCCTCCGCCGGATCGAGGCGCGGCACCTGGTGCTCCGGGACCAGGCGTTCCGGACCCTCTTCCTCGATCGCGCGCAGGCGGCGCTGGGCGATGTCGACCGGCTCGAGTCGCTCCTCGACGGCCAGGCGAAGGCGCGGGCCCGGGAGATCCGCGCGCTGCTGGCGATCTACCGCGACCGGATGGAGCGCGGCGGGCTCTCGCGGGTCGGGGAGGACAGCTCGGCGGCCCGGCTCGAGATCGTCCTGGAGTCGCTCTACCAGGGCTCCGCCGCCGAGCTCCGGCGTCGCCAGCAGGCGGCCGAGTCGCTGGCGTCGTCGACGCGGCGGGCGGCGTTCGCCGCGCTGGGCGCCGCGCTCGCCGTCGCGGCGGGCGTCACGTCGTTCGCCGTGTTCCGCATCGCCCGGCCGCTCCGCCGACTCCAGGCGGCGACCCGGAGCGTGGCGGCACGGGCGTTCTCGGAGCCGATTCCGGTCGACGGGCCGGGGGAGATCGCCGACCTCACCGCCGCGTTCAACACGATGGCCTCGCAGCTCGGCGAGCTGGACCGGATGAAGGACGAGTTCTTCACCGCCGTCTCGCACGATCTCCGGACGCCGCTGGCCGCGATCCGGTGGTCGGCCGACCTCCTCCACTCCGGCCGGGTGGGTGCGCTGACCGCGAAGCAGGCGCGGCTCATGGAGGGGATCCAGGCGAGCGCGCAGCGGCTCATGACCATGGTCGGCCAGATCGTCGACCTCGGGCGCCTCCGGGCCGGGCGCATCCAGCTCGACCGGCGCCCGACGGCGATCGCCCGCGTGGTGGCGGACGCGGTCGAGGAGGTCCGCCCGCTCCTGGAGCAGTCGAAGCTCCGCATCGAGGTGGACGCCCCGGCCGATCTGCCGCCGGTGCTGGCGGACGAGAGCCGGGTCAACCAGGTCCTGATCAACCTCCTCGGGAACGCCGTGCGGTTCACACCACCGGGCGGGCGCATCGGCGTCCAGGTCGCGGCCCGGGAGGAGGAGATCGTGGTGAGCGTGAGCGACACCGGGGTCGGGATCCCCGCCGATCTCCTGCCCCGCGTCTTCGACCTCTACGAGCAGGCGCACCAGGGCCGCGGCGGCAGCGGGATCGGACTCACCGTGGTGCGCGGCCTCGTCGAGCGGCACGGCGGACGCGTGTGGGTGGACTCGGAGGAGGGGCGCGGGAGCTGCTTCAGCTTCACGCTCCCCCTGAGCGGCGCCGCGCCCGTGGGCGAGCGGGCATCATGAGGGCGGCGCTGCTCCTGCTCGCGACGCTGGGCCTGGCGGCCGGGTGCGGCGGCGGGGCGCGGGTGCTGGCGCCGGCCGCCCCCCCGGACGACGGCATGTGGGCGCTCCGGCGGGCCGACGCCCTGGTCCAGGCGGGCGCGGCCGCGGAGGCGACCCGGCTCCTCGCCGAGGCGGCCGCGACGGCCGCCGACTCGCCGTCCCACGACCGGGTCCTCTACCGCCTCGGCCGCTTGCTGGTCGACCCCGCGAGCCCCGCAATCGACTACCCGCAGGCGTTCCGGACGTTCGACCGGCTGGTGGAGGCGCACCCGCGCTCGCCGTACGCCCCGGAGGCGCGGGCGTGGCGGGAGCTCCTGGAGGGGTATCTCGCCCGCACCCAGGAGCTGCAGCGCTCCAGCCGGGAACTCGAGCGGCGCGCCGCGGAGCTGCTGCGCGCCACCCGGGAGGTGGAGCGGCGCACCCAGGAGCTCGAGCGCCTGAAGGCGATCGACCTCCAGGTGGAGCAGCCCGCGCGGCGCCCCTGAGCGCGACCGGCCCGGGGCGCCGCCGGGAGGGCCCATGACCGCGCCGGACGCCGCTGGCCTCCTCTGTCACACCGACCCGGATCTCCTCGAGTTCGAGGCCGCCGTGGTGGAGGCGCGCCCCGGCGCGGTGGCGCTGAGCCGCTCGGCGTTCTACCCGGGCGGCGGCGGCCAGCTGCCCGACCGCGGGACGCTCCGCTGGCGCGGCGGCGAGGCCCGGGTGGTGGGCCTGGAGCTGAGCGCCGGGATCCTCTGGCACGTCCTCGCCGAGCCGCTCACTCTCGACGGGGCGGTGCTGGGCGTGGTCGACGCGCGGTTCCGCCAGCGGATGTGCGCGCTCCACACGGACCTTCACGTCCTGAACGCCCTCGTGTTCCAGGCGTTCGACGGCGCGCTGGTGACCGGCGCCCAGATCGGCGACGACGGAACGGCGCGGATCGACTTCGACCTGCCGGGGGCGGACAACGACCGCCTGCGGTCGCTCGAGCCCGCGCTCGAGGAGGTCCGGCGCCAGGACCTCCCGGTCCGGTCGGTGTTCGTCCCGGTCGCGGCCGCCGCGGCGGAGCCGGGGCTCCTCCGGAGCCGCTCGGTCGCGCCGCCGCCGCGGTCCGACGGGACGATCCGCGTCGTCGAGATCGCCGGGCTGGACCGCCAGGCGTGCGGCGGCACGCACCTCGGCTCCACCCGGCA
>DASRDR010000108.1:0-3799 GCA_035652475.1 Candidatus Methylomirabilota bacterium
AGGACCTCCTTGGCCAGGGCCCGGTCGTAGGTGGCGAAGGCGACCACCGCCCGCTCGAGGTTCTTCGAGACCTGGCCGTGGAACTCCATGAGCTCGGCCTCGCCCGGCTCCGAGAAGCGCCGCCCCTGGTACAGCTTCTTCCGCGCCAGCTCCATGAGGTTCTTGTCGATGATGTCTCCGATGTTCTCCAGGTTCCCGATGAACCCCAGCAGCGCGATCTCCCGGCGCGCCAGGTCCTCGGTCATCGTGTGACGGTCCAGGCGCGTCAGGTAGAGCTTGATCTCGCGCTCGAGGTAGTCGACCTGATCGTCCCGCTTCTCGACGTCCTCCAGGAGCTCCTGGCTGCCGGTGCGGAACACGGTCGCAGCGTCGCGGAGCATGGACTGCACGATGTCGGCCATCCGGAGCGCCTCGCGCGTCGCCTGCCCGATCGCCAGGCTCGGCTGGTCCCCGAACCGCTCGCTGAGGTAGCGGGTGCGGAACCGCTGCTCCTCCTCGGGGCGCTCCGGCACCGCCTTGACGATCAGCCGCGCCGCCCAGGCCTGGAACGGGAGAAACAGCAGCGAGATGCCCACGTTGAAGAAGGTGTGGGCGTTCGCGATCTGCCGCGCGGGGTCGGCGGCGCTCGCCGCCGCCAGCTGGGTGAACGGCCCCAGGACCGGCAGGACGACTGCCACCCCCAGGAGCTTGAAGCTCACGTGCGCGAACGCCACCCGCCGCGCCTCGGTCGACGATCCCAGCGAGGCGGTGAGCGCGGTCACGCAGGTGCCGACGTTCGCGCCGAGGACGAGCGGGACCGCCCCGGGCAGGGTCAGGAGCCCGTGCGACGCCAGCGCGATGGCCAGGCCGATCGTCGCCGCCGAGGACGTCACCAGCGCGGCGAAGACCGCGGACGCCGCGATCCCGAGGAGGGGGGACTCGGCGAAGGCCAGGAGCGCCTCGGCCACCAGCGGCTTGTCGCGGAGCGGGGCCATGCCCTCGATCATGAGCTTGAGCCCGAGGAAGATCAGCCCGAAGCCGAGCACCGCGTGCCCGAGGTCCTTCCACATCCGGCGGCGGCCGAGGAAGGTCAGCGCGAACCCCACCCCGACCAGCAGCAGCGAGTAGTCGTAGATCCGGAACGCGAGGAGCTGGACCGTGAAGGTGGTCCCGATGTCCGCGCCCAGGATGATGCCCATCGCCTGGTGGAGCGTCAGCAGGCCGGCCTGCACGAAGCCGATCAGCATCACCGTGGTCGCGGTGGACGACTGGATGACAGCCGTGACACCGGCCCCGGTCAGGAGGGCGGCCACGCGGTTGGCGGTGAGATGGGTCAGGATCTGGCGCAGCCGCGCGCCGGCCAGCCGCTGGAGCCCGTCCCCGGTGTGCTGCATGCCGTAGAGCAGGAGCGCCATCCCCCCGAGCAGGACGATCAGCAGCCGGGATGTCACGGCGCCGTCCCCGCCTCCGGCCAGGCGTCCCGGTGCCCGTTGCCGTTCCCGAGGCCGGCCAGGTGCGCGGTGTCGTTCACCGCGAGGACCCGCGGCGGCGCGAGCACGAGCCGCGTGATCGACCCGTTCTCGAGGCGGAAGCGCCACAGCGCGTTCAGCGACACGCCGAGGGCGTCGCAGAGGAGGCTCGCGATCGCGCCCCCGTGCGAGACCACGAGCACCCGCCCGGTCGGATGCCGGGCGGCCAGCGCCCGCGCCGCGCGGCCGACGCGCGCCGCGAAGAGGTCGAGGCGCTCGGCGCCGGGCGCCGGGTGGTCGAGCGGCGCGGCGGCCCAGCGGCGGTACGCCTCCCCCACCGTCTGCCGGGCGTCCTCGAGCGTCAGCCCCTCCCAGGCCCCGAGCCCCATCTCGCGGAGATCGTCGACCACCGCCGGGACGAGGCCGAGCGCGGCCGCGCAGACCTCGGCCGTTTCCCGGGCGCGCCCGAGCGGGCTCGTGTAGAGCGCCGCGAAGGCGAGCGGGCGCAGGCGCTCGGCCAGCGCCGCGGCCTGGGCGCGGCCGAACGCGGAGAGCGGCACGTCGCGCCCCCCCTGGAACCGGCGCTCCGCGTTCCAGGTGGACTCCCCGTGCCGGATCAGCCAGAGCTCCATGGGCGGTGGGGGGCTACGCCGCCGGGACCCGGGCCCGGAGGCCGCGCAGCCGGCGCAGGGCGGTGTCACGCCCGAGATCCGCCATGACCGCGAAGAGCGGCGGGCTCGCCGTCTCGCCGGTCAGGGCGAGGCGGGCGGGCTGCGCCAGCTCCACGAGCTTCACCCCGAGCTCCTGGGCGAGCTGCCGGAACGCCCCCTCCAGCTCCCCCTCGGTCCAGGCCTCCAGGCCGGAGAGCCGGCCGATCAGCCGGTCCAGCCGGGACGCCGTGGCCGGGGTCAGCAGCTTGCCGGCCGCCGCCGGATCGTAGCCCGCGGGATCGACGAAGTAGAAGCGCGCCTTGGGGACCATCTCGACCAGGGTGGCCGCCCGCGGGGCGAGGTGCGTCACCGCGCTCCGGACCAGCGCCGGCGCGGGATCGTGGATCCCGGCCCGCTCGAGGTGCGGCCGGAGCTCGGCGGCGAGCCGCTCCCGCCCCTGCGGGTCCTCGGCGAGGCGCTTCTCCCAGACCTGGTTCAGCCACTCCAGCTTGGCGCGATCGAAGATGGCCGGGGCGGACCCGACCTGCCGGATGTCGAAGAGCCGGACCAGCTCCTCGCGGGTGAACACCTCCTGGTCGCCGTGCGCCCAGCCGAGCCGTGCGAGGTAGTTCACCATCGCCTCCGGGAGGAACCCCTCGTCCCGGTACGCCAGGACCGAGGTCGCCCCGTGCCGCTTGGAGAGCCGCTTGCGGTCCGGGCCGAGGATCATCGGGACGTGGGCGAAGGTCGGGCGGGGATATCCCAGCGCCTCGTAGCACAGGATCTGCTTCGGCGTGTTGGACAGATGGTCGTTCCCGCGGATCACGTGGGTGATCTTCATGGTCACGTCGTCGACCACGACGCAGAAGTTGTAGGTCGGCGTGCCGTCGGAGCGCACCAGGATCCAGTCGTCCAGCATCGCGTTCTCGAACGTCACCGCGCCGTGGATCAGGTCGGGGACCACGGTCGTCCCGGCGTCCGGGATCCGGAGCCGCAGGGCCGCCGGCACCCCCGGCCGCGGCGCGGCGTCGCGGCAGCGCCCGTCGTAGCGGAAGGTCTCCCCCCGCGCCTGGGCGGCCGCCCGGCGGGCGTCGAGCTCCTCGGCGGTGCAGTAGCAGCGGTAGGCGCGTCCCTCGGCGAGGAGGCGCTCGGCGTGGGCCCGGTAGACCTCGAGCCGGCTCGTCTGGCGGAAGTAGCCGCGCGCCTGGCCGTCGTCCTCCGGCCCCTCCGGGTCCCAGTCGAGCCCGAGCCAGCGGAGCGCGTCCAGGATCTGCCGGATCGCCTCGTCGGTGGACCGCGACCGGTCCGTGTCCTCGATCCGGAGGAGGAACACCCCGCCCGCGTGGCGGGCGAACAGCCAGTTGAAGAGTGCGGTCCGGCCCCCGCCGACGTGGAGATGGCCCGTCGGGCTGGGCGCGAAGCGCACGCGGATCGATTCGGCCATAGAGTATTGATTTTAGAGGATGCCCGGCTCGCATCTCAAGGAAGGGACCGGGCCAGCGAGGCGCGGGGCGGTGCGCCGGAGGTTCCGGCGCCGGCGCCGTCCGTGAGACGATCGAACGCGCGGCCCGCTCCGTCGCAGCGGCGGAGGCCCCGGGGAGGCGCCCCGGGCGTCAGGCGCGGCGGCCGGGCCCGGCAGCGCGGACCCTCGCGGGGGGAGCCGCGGCGCATTCCCGGGACATCCCGCGCGGCGGCACCGCG
>DASRDR010000109.1:0-4659 GCA_035652475.1 Candidatus Methylomirabilota bacterium
GCCGGCCCGACGGAGCGCGTCGACCACCTCCCGGCGGTTCTCCTCGACGTTCGCCAGGACCAGGTCCGGCGCGAGCGCGCGGATGCGGTCGACGTCCGGGTCCTTCTCGCGCCCGACCTTGGGCTTCCGGGCCACCCGGGCCCGGGGCTCGGTTCAGTAGGCGGTGACGCCGGCGATCCGGTCCTCGAGCCCCAGCCGGAAGAGGAGCTCGGTCAGGCTCGGGACGAGGGAGACGATCCGCGCCGGCGCCGCCGGCAGCACGACCGGGACGCCGCTGGCGTCGTGGCGGACCGTCCCGGTCACGGCCGCGAGATGACGCGGCGCCCGATGAGCTCGAGGACGAGGATCACGGCCATCGCGACGATGATCGCCACCGCGAGGACGGCGGCCACCTGCCCCCCCGCCCCGACCTCGCCCAGCCGCGCGGCCAGCTCGGCCCGCTCCTCGGGCGTGAGGCGCGCCCACACGCGGTCGACGTCGGCGTCGGAGAGCCCCGCCGCCGCGAGCTGGGCGCGGACCAGCCGGTGCGCGAGGAGGGCCCGCACGGCCTCGACGTCGCCGGGCTGACCGGCGGCCGAGGCCGGCGGGAGCGGCAGGGCCTCGCTCGGCGGAGGGACCGCCGCGATCGCGACGCTCCACGCGGCGACCAGCCACACGAGCCAGCGGACCCGCATCCCGCGCCCGCCGGGCACGCCACGGAAAGCGCCGGCCGGCCCCCTCACGCGCCGCCTCGCGCGCGCGCGTGCGCCAGCGTCGCCCGGCGCGCGCGGGCCTGCCACTCCCGCACCAGCCGGGCGAGGTCGGCCCACCGCGCCTCGAGCTCGCGGGCCGCGCGGTCGTGGGCCTCCAGCGCGGCGACGACCGCGTCCGGCGGGACCGACGCGCTCACGGCCGCTTCCAGCGCCGCGACGGCGTCCTCGCACTCGGTCACGGCGATCCCGAACACGCGCAGCAGTCGGCGCGTCGAGTCCTCGGGCATCCGGCTACTCCTCCCCGAGCTCGGGCAGCCCCTGCCAGCGCGGGGGGCCGTCCGGCTTGAAGTTCCGCGTGCTCACGAAGTGGAGCCCGTGGTGGAAGTTCACCTTGAACTTCCCGCCCCCGAAGCGCTCCCGGAGGAACGCGTCGGGGGCCGCCAGGAACGGGCGCATCGCCTCGCCCCGGAACCGGGCGAGCCGCTTGAAGCGGACCGTGCCCTGCCACGGCTCCTGGACGAGGATCGTGCAGGCCAGGTCCGGCCACACGCGCGCGACCTCGGCGAGCGTCTCCTGCGCGCTCGGGTCCGGCGAGCCGCGATCCGCCAGGCGCCGCTCCACGTACGGCTCGATCAGGACCCAGGCCCAGGCGGGAACCGGATCGCTCACGGCCGGTATTATAGAGCCGTGCGGAACCTGGAGATCGCCGAGCTCTTCCACGAGATGGCCGATCTCCTGGAGCTCCGGCCCGCCGAGAGCGTGTTCCGCATCCGCGCCTACCGGCGAGCCGCCCAGCAGCTCGAGGGGCTGGCCGAGGACGCCGTGGACGCGCTGGCCGCCGGACGGAAGATCCCCGGCATCGGCGCCGGCCTCGCCGCCCAGATCCGCGAGTTCGCCGAGCACGGCACCGTCGGCGAGCTCGAGCGGCTTCGGCAGGACCTGCCGCGCGGGGTCCGTCAGCTGATGGGCGTGGGCGGGGTCGGCCCCAAGACGGCGCGGCTCGTCTACGAGCGGCTCGGCATCGACTCGGTCGAGAAGCTGGAGGCGGCGTGCCGCTCCGGCGCAATCGCCACGGTCCCGGGGATGCGCCAGCGAAGCTGCGAGAACCTGCTCCGGGCCATCGAGGCCTGGAAGCTCCGGACGGCGCGGATGCCGCTGGCCAGGGCGCTCGACCTGGCCGGGCCGATCGTGCAGGCGCTCCGGGCGGCGCCGGGGACCCGGGAGGTCGAGGTCGCCGGCTCGCTCCGCCGCCGCTGCGAGACGGTGGGCGACGTCGACCTCCTGGTCACCTCCGAGCGGCCCGACGCGGCCCTCGAGCGCTTCGCGACCCTCCCCCAGGTGGCGGCGGTCCTGGTCCGCGGCGAGACCAAGTGCTCGATCCGGCACCGCGAGGGAATCCAGGTCGATCTCCGGGTGGTCGCGCCGGACGCCTTCGGGGCGGCGCTCCAGTACTTCACCGGCTCCCAGGCGCACAACATCCGGGTGCGCGAGCTCGCCGTGCGCCGAGGGCTCAAGGTGAACGAGTACGGCGTGTTCGACGCCCGCGGCCGGCGGCTCGGCGGGGCGACCGAGGCCGAGGTCTACGGCGCGCTCGGGCTCCCGTGGATCCCGGCCGAGCTGCGCGAGGACACCGGGGAGGTCGAGGCGGCGCTCGGGCCCGGCCTGCCCGAGCTCGTCGAGCCGGGGCAGATCCGCGGCGACCTGCACGCCCACACCGACTGGTCCGACGGGCATCACCCCCTGGAGGCGCTCGTCGCGGCGGCCGAGGCGCGGGGGTACGAGTACGTCGTCGTGTCCGACCACTCGCGCTCGACCACCATCGCCAACGGCCTCGAACCCGAGCGGGTCCGGCAGCAGATCCGGCGGATCCGCGAGCTCCAGCCGCGCCACCGCGTCCGGATCCTGGCCGGCTCGGAGTGCGACATCCTCGCCGATGGCTCGCTCGACCTGCCCGATGACCTGCTGGCCGAGCTCGACGTGGTGCTGGCCGCGGTCCACTCGCGCTTCAGGCAGCCCGGACCCGAGATGACGGCGCGGATCTGCCGCGCGCTCGAGCACCCGGCGGTCCGGGTGCTGGTGCACCCGACCGGCCGGCGCCTGGGGACCCGCGAGCCCTACGAGGTCGATCTCGAGCGCGTGCTGGCGACCGCCCGGGCGCACGGCAAGGCGGTCGAGATCAACGCCTCGCCCGAGCGGCTGGACCTCAAGGACGTGCACGCGCGGCGGGCCCGCGACCTCGGCGTCCCGGTCGCGATCGCCACCGACACGCACCACCTCCGGGAGCTCGACCACATGGCGCTCGGCGTCGCGATCGCCCGGCGGGCCTGGATCGGCCCCGCCCAGGTCGTCAACGCGTTGCCGCTCGAGGGCTTCCTGGCGTGGGCGAGGAACCCCGCCGAGGCGCGCGATTCTCTTGCGCGCGGTGGACCGTCAGGCTAGAGTGGCCCGCAGCCGGGCGCCCCCGGACGGAGGCGGGCGACGTGACCCGCGCGACGCTGGCGGGCGCCGCCGCGGGCATCGGCGACGGCCCGGGTCCGCCCGAGCCCGGGGGAGTGCCCGCGCTCCTCACCCGGGGCGGAGAGAGGAGGGGGGGAGTGCCGCAGCGGGGGGATCTGGATCGCGAGAGCGAGCAGCTGCTCCTGCACGTCGTCCGCGCCGTGGCCGACGCCACCCACGCCGGCGATCCCTACATGTCCGGCCACTCCAGCCGGGTCGCCGCGCACTGCGAGCAGATCGCCGACTCCCTCGGGCTGGGCGAGCGGGACCGCCTGCTGCTGGCCCTCGCCGCCGCGTTCCACGACGTCGGGTACCTCTCGACCCCGACCTACATCCTCCGGAAGCCGTCGGTGCTCGCCGAGGACGAGATGGAGGAGGTGCGGGTGCACCCGGTGCGAGGGGCGGCGCTCTTCGCCGGCGACCCGATCCTGGCCGAGGTCGCCCGCGCGATCCGCCACCACCACGAGCGCTTCGACGGCTCCGGGTACCCGGACGGCCTGCGCGCCGAGGCGATCCCCCTCTTCTCCCGGATCATCCTGGTCGCCGAGACCTACGACGCGATGACCCACCACCGCCCCTACCGGCGGGCGCTGCCGCCGGAGGAAGCGCTCCGGCGGATGCAGGAGAGCGCGGGATCGCAGCTCGACCCCGAGCTCGTCAAGCACTTCCTGGCGATCGTCGGGGCGGAGGCCGTCGGGCGCTAGGGCGTCTTCTGCTGCCCGCCTGCCGCGTGGCGAGCCGCCGGCCTGGCCGCCGTCCGCGGAGGCCGTCCCGCGCTAGGGCGTCTTCTGCTGCTGCTTCCGCTGCTGTAGGCTGCGGAGCAGCCGCTCCGCCTGCTCGATGTTCCGCTTCGCGTTCACGTGGTCGGGATCGTAGCCCAGCACCGCCTTCCACTGGGCGATCGCCTCCTCGAGCTTCTCCTCCCGGTAGAGCTGGAGCCCCTGGGCGTAGTACTGCTGGGCCGCCCGCTCCCGGGCCTGCTTGAGCAGGGTCGCCGCGTCGTGGTAGTCCGGGGCCAGCCGGGCCAGCTGAGCGAGCGTCTGGGCCGACTCGGGATAGCGCCGCTGGTTCAGCTGGGTCTTCCCCAGCCCGTACAGGATCGCCTTCTTCAGCTCGACCCCGTCGGCGTTCTGGGCGTTGCTGGCGAGCACCTTGTCGACGTCCGCCAGCGCGACCTGATACTCGCCCTTGTCCAGCGCCTCCCGGGCCCCGACCAGGAGCGGATCGATCTCCACGGTCTCGGCCGGCCGGCCTCCCGCCTCCGGCGGCGCCTCGGGCCGCGTGGCCGTCTCCACCGGCGGGCGCGGCCGGAGCTCCGGGAGGACGAACGGCACCCCCGGGATCTCCGGGATCTTCAGCACCGTGCCCGCCGCGAGCCGCGGGTTCGGCGGCAGCTGGTTGGTCTCCCAGATGACCTCAGACCGGGAGCGATCGCCGTAGTACCGCTCGGCGATCGTGGCCAGCGTCTCGC
>DASRDR010000110.1:0-11954 GCA_035652475.1 Candidatus Methylomirabilota bacterium
GAGACCTCGTCGTCGCTGCCGTCGAGCGCGATCCGCGCGGTCTCGCTCGGGCCGCCGCGCCCGAGCAGGCGGACGGTGTGCCGACCCACGTCCTCGGCCAGGCTCCGGAAGCACGTCAGCTTGGTCCCGGTGATCGACAGGAAGCGGCCGTGGGGCCCCTCGGCGACCACCCGGTGCTGCCGCGAGACGGCCGACGCGCGCGCCGCCGCCGCGCGATCGTCACAGGTGAGGGGACGCACGCCCGCGTAGGTGTAGGCGACGTTCGCCTCGGCGATCCGGGGGTCCGTGAGCACCCGGCGCGCCGCCTCCAGCAGGTACCGGACGTCGTCCCGGGTGGCCCACACCCGGTCGGGGCTGTCGGCGTAGTCCGTGTCGGTGGTCCCGACCAGCGAGAACTCGCGCCAGGGGATCACGAACAC
Organism: Candidatus Methylomirabilota bacterium; assembly: GCA_035652475.1. Lineage (GTDB taxonomy): Bacteria > Methylomirabilota > Methylomirabilia > Rokubacteriales > DASRDR01 > DASRDR01. The sequence continues at coordinate 420 of DASRDR010000110.1, forward strand.
CATGCGATCGTCGCCGGTCGAGAGGTAGACCGCGCGCTCGGTCAGCCGGGGGAGGAGCAGGTGCGCCCCCTTCGTGGTCCGCACGATCCGGGCCCCACGGTCCTCGACCCCCGCCCGGGCGCGGATCCGGTCCACCCACGGGCCGGCGGCATTGACCAGGACGCGGCCCTGGACGGCCGCCGTCCCGCCCCCGACCAGGTCGCGCACCTGGACGGTCCAGCTCCCGTCCGGACCGGGGCGGAACTCCTCGGCCTGCGCGTAGTTGAGGGCATGGGCGCCGGCCCGCCGCGCGGAGAGCACGGTCTCCAGGCACAGCCGCTCCGGCGACAGCAGCAGGTCGTCGAAGTAGACGCCGGCCCCGAGCAGCTCGTCGGGCCGGAGGGCGGGCTCGAGCGTCCGGGCCCGCACCGCGTCGATCGTCCCGTACCGCCCGGTGCGCTTGCCGGGGGTCAGCAGGTCGTACACCCGGAGGCCGATCCGGACCTTGATGAGGCTGCGGGGGCCACCCCGATAGACCGGGGCGAGGAACGGGAGCGGCCGGATCAGCTGGGGCGCCAGCCGGGCGAGCGTCTCGCGCTCGCGGAGCGACTCGCGCACCAGGCGGAAGTCGAACAGCTCGAGGTACCGGAGCCCGCCGTGGATCAGCTTCGAGGAGCGAGAGGTCGTGCCCGAGGCGAAATCGCCCTTGTCGACCAGGGCGCAGGAGAGGCCCCGCTGGGCGACGTCGCGCGCCACGCCCGCGCCCGCCATGCCGCCGCCCACCACCAGGACGTCGAAGACCTCGCGGGCGAGGGGCTCCAGCCGGCTCACCGGCGGCCCGGCGCGGCGTCGGTGACCAGCTCGGCCACCGAGGCCAGGACGTGGTCCGGCCGCCAGCGCGCGATCTCCGGGTCGTCCCGGCGCGTGATCCCGGTGAGCACGAGGATGGTGGCGGCGCCGGCCGCCTTGCCCATCGCGATGTCGGTCTCCAGCCGATCGCCGACGATCGCGCACTCCGGGGCGGCGACGCCGAGCCGCTCGAGCGCGATCGCCACGGTGATCGGCGACGGCTTGCCGACGACCGGGTGGACGCGGCAGCCGGTCACCCCCTCGACCGCCCCGATCATGCCCGCCGCGTCGGGGATCTCGCCGCCCGGCACCGGACACGTCCGATCGGGATTGGTCCCGACGAGCCGAGCCCCGTGCCGCTTCACCGCCTGGAGCGCGACGTCGAGCTTGCGGTAGTCGAACGTCCGGTCGAAAGCCACCACGACGTAGTCTACCCTGGCGTCCTCGACCGGGGCGAGCCCGGCCGCCCGCAGCTCCGCGACGAGCGGCGGCTCGCCGATCACGAAGCACCGCGCCCCCGGCGCCCGGCGCGCCAGGTACCGGGCGAGCACGTAGGACGAGTTGATCACGTCGTCCAGGCCGGCCGGCACGCCGAGCCGCGTCAGCTTGCTCGCGTAGTCGGCCCGGCTCTGGATCGGCTTGTTGGACAGGAACAGGACGCGCCGCCCGGCCTGCCGCAAGGTGGCGATCGCGCTCGCGGCGCCGGGCAGGAGGTCGTCACCCAGGTACACGGTCCCGTCGAGGTCGAAGATGAAGCCGCGATGGGGAAACCGCGGCGCGAGCACGGCCCACTCTAGGCGGCGCCGACGACGGGTGTCAAGGCGAAGCCGCTGCGCCCGGGGCGGCGCGGGCGCGGCGGCCGGCCCGGGCGCGCGTCAAGCGGGCGGGGGGGGATCCCCGTCAGCGGGAGCCGACGACCGCGATCGCCTCGATCTCGACCAGGAGCCCGGGGAGGGCCAGCCGGCTGACCTCGACCAGGGTGCTGGCCGGGCGGTTCGCGCCGAAGTAGGCCTTCCGGACCTCGTTCACCCGCGGGCGGTCGTCGGCGTCGGCGAGGTACACCGTGACCTTGACGACGTCGTCGAGCGTGGCTCCCGCCGCCGCCAGCACGAGCTTCACGTTGTCGAGGCACTGCCGCGTCTGGGCGACGACGTCGCCGGGGCCGACCAGGCGCCCGGCCGCGTCCAGCGCGACCTGCCCCGACACGTAGATCGTGTCCCCCGCCCGGACGCCGTTGGCGTAGTGGCTGATCGGGGCCGGGACCCCGTCGGGATCGAGCGGCACGTGCGCCCCCATGGCCCTCCCCGCGCGGGCCCGCCAGCCGGTACCCGCCCCGCCGCGGCTACCGGACGAGCGGGGCGACCGCGTGCTGGGCGAACCCGAGCACCGGGCCCGGCCAGAGCCCGAGCTGCAGCGCCGCCCAGGCGGTCACCGCGAGCGCGATCGACGCCGCCGGCGTGACCGCCGCGGTCGTCGGCGCTCCCTCCGGCTCGCGCATGTACATGTACACGATGAGCCGGAGGTAGTAGTACGCCGCCAGCACCGAGTTCAGGACCGCGATGACGGCGAGCCCGACCAGCCCCCGCTGGATCGCCGCGCTGAACAGGTAGACCTTCCCCACGAACCCCGCCGTCGGCGGGATGCCGATCAGCGTGAGCAGGAAGATGGTGAGCCCCAGGGCCAGGACCGGGTGCCGCGCGCCGAGCCCCCCGTACGCCGCCAGGTCGACCGCCTCGCGACCCTCGCGCTGCAGCAGCAGGACCGTCCCGAACGCGCCGACCGAGGCGAGCGCGTAGACGCCCAGGTAGAAGAGGACGGCGGAGTTCCCGGGTCCCGCCCCGGCCGCCAGGCCGACGAGCATGTACCCGACCTGGGCGATCGAGGAGTAGGCGAGCAGGCGCTTGACGTTCGTCTGGACGAGGGCGACCACGTTGCCCACCGTCATGGTGAGCACGGCCAGCCACCAGAGGAGCATCGGCGCGTCCCCCTCCAGCGGCCGCAGCGCGACCAGCACCCGGACCAGCGCCGCGACGGCCGCGGCCTTGGAGCCGGTGGCGATGAGCGCGGTGACCGCGGTCGGCGCCCCCTCGTACACGTCCGGCACCCACTGGTGGAACGGCACCGCCGAGGCCTTGAAGCCGAGGCCCACCAGGAGGAGCGCGACGCCGGCCAGGATCATGGGATCGCGCGCCGCCCCGCCGGTCCCGACCGCCCGGCCCAGCGCCGCCAGGCCGGTCGTCCCGGTCGCCCCGTAGAGGAGCGCGATCCCGTACACCAGGAACCCGCTGGCGAACGCGCCGAGGAGGAAGTACTTGAGCGCCGCCTCGTTGCCCTCCGGCCGCGTGCGGTAGTAGCCGGCCAGGACGTAGAGGCAGAGCGACATGAGCTCCAGGCCGAGGAACACGATCAGCAGGTCGGTCGCCGCGGCCATGAGCATCATGCCGACCGCCGCGAAGAGCACGAGCGCGTAGTACTCGCCGGCCTCGATCCCCTGCCGCGGCAGGTAACCGACCGACAGGAGGAGCACGGCCGCGGTCGCGGCGCACAGCATCACGTTCAGGAAGAGCGCGAACCCGTCGAGGGCGACCATCCCCTGGAACGTCGCCGCCGGCGCGCTCCACAGCACCAGCGAGACCACCGTCGCCCCGCCGAGCCCGATCACCCCGACCCCGGCCAGCATCCCGGGGCGGGCGCCGCCGCCCGCGGCGTCCAGGAGCAGGCAGACCAGGCAGGTCGCGGTCACGATGAGGACCGGCAGGAGCGGGGTCCAGTCGAGCGACCCGAGCGTCGGCATCACCGGGCGGCGCTCCCGGCCGAGCGCGCGGGCGCCGCCGGCCGGACGGCCGCCGCCACCGCGGTCGCGTCCGCCACCCCCGCCGGCGGCGCCGCCGCGGCCCGGCGCGCGCCGACCCGCTGCAGGAGCTCGGCCACGGCCGGCTCGGTCAGGGCGGTGAAGGGCCGCGGGTAGACGCCGATCCAGACGATCAGGGCCAGGATCGGCGCCAGGGTCCAGACCTCGCGGGCCCCGAGATCCGGCAGTCGCCGGTTCTCGTCGTGGCGCACCGGCCCGAAGATCACGCGCTGGTACATCCAGAGCAGGTAGACGGCGGCGAACACGATGCCGCTCGTGCCCAGCACCGCGGCGACCCGGCTCCGCTGGAAGGCGCCAACCAGGATCAGGAACTCGCCCACGAAGCCGTTGAGCCCGGGGAGGCCGATCGAGGAGAACGTCACGACCAGGAGGATCGCCGAGAACACCGGCAGCACCGCCCACAGGCCGCCGAAGTCGGCGATCAGCCGCGAGTGGCGCCGCTCGTAGAGCATCCCGACCAGGAGGAACAGGGCGCCGGTCGACAGGCCGTGGTTCACCATCTGGAGGAGGCCGCCGACGAGGCCCTGGGGGGTGAGCGTGAAGAGGCCCAGCATCACGAAGCCGAGGTGGCTCACCGACGAGTAGGCGATGAGCTTCTTCATGTCCGGCTGCACGGTCGAGACCCACGCCCCGTAGAGGATCCCGACCAGCGCCAGACCGATCACCACCGGGCCCAGCCGCACGGCGGCGTCCGGGAAGAGCGGGAGCGCGAAACGGAGGAAGCCGTAGGTGCCCATCTTCAGGAGCACCCCGGCCAGGATCACGCTCCCCGCCGTGGGCGCCTCGACGTGCGCGTCGGGGAGCCAGGTGTGGAACGGGAACATCGGAACCTTCACCGCGAACGCCAGGCTGAACGCGAGGAAGAGGGGCAGCTGGAGATGCGGGGGGATCCGGAGCTCGAGCGCCGCCGCGTAGTCGAAGGAAGCGGTCGCCGGATCCTGGAGGAAGTAGAGCGCCAGGATCGCCAGCAGCATGAGCGCCGAGCCGCCCATCGTGTACAGGATGAACTTCACCGCCGCGTAGACCCGCCGCGGGCCGCCCCACACGCCGATGATCAAGTACATCGGGACCAGCATCCCCTCCCAGAAGACGAAGAAGAGGAAGAGGTCGAGGGCGACGAACACCCCGAGCATCGCCGTCTCGAGGAGGCACATCGCGATCAGGAACTCCTTGACGCGGGTCGTGACCTGGGTCCAGGCCGAGAGGAGGCAGAGCGGCGTCAGGAACGCGGTCAGGAGGACCAGCAGCACGCTGATCCCGTCGACGCCCAGGTGGTAGCTGATGCCCACCCCCGGGATCCACGCGCGCTGCTCGACGAACTGCATGCCCGGCCGGGTGCGGTCGAATCCGACCCACAGCAGGGACGACACGACGAAGGTCACCGTCGTGATTGCGAGCGCGACCTGCCGCAGCCGTCGCGGGTCGCGCGCGTCCAGCAGCAGCAGCGCGACGGCGCCGATCGTCGGGAGCCAGACGAGGGTGGTCAGCAGCACCGGCGCCTCACCGCGGCCAGAGCAGCCACGCGAGGAGGGCGACCCCGCCGATCAGCATGGAGAGCGCGTAGTTCATGACGAACCCCGTCTGGTAGCGCCGGAGCCACCCGGCCAGTCGGACGGCGACCGCGGCGACCCCGTTCACCGCGCCGTCGATCAGGCCCTGGTCCACCGGTCCGGCCGCCCAGCGGGAGAGCGCCAGCACCGGCCGCACGAACAGCCGGTGGTAGAGCTCGTCGACGTAGTACCTGTGCAGGAGCAGGCGGTGGATCCCGCTCCGCGGAACGCCGATCGTCCCGGGGTCCACCGCGGCCGCCACGTACAGCCGCCAGGCCACCGCGAGCCCGCCCAGGGCCGCCGCGACCGAGATCGCCATGAGACTCCACGCCGCCCCGGGCGGCGCCGCCTCGGCGCCGCCGCCGGCCGGCGCCACCACCGGGGCGAGGAGCCGCCCGATCGCGGAGCCGTGCGGGCCCGGAAGTCCCCACACGCCCGCGCCGGCGGCGAGCACCGCCAGGACGCCGAGCGGCACGGTCATGACCGGCGGCGACTCGTGGACGTGGTGGGCGGCCGCCTCGTCCAGCCGCGGGCGCCCGAGGAACGTCAGGAAGACGAGCCGTCCCATGTAGAAGGCGGTGAGCGCCGCGCCGAGAACCCCGAGCGCGAAGATGACGTGGTGCCCCGAGGCCAGGGCGCCGGCCAGGATCTCGTCCTTGGAGAAGAACCCCGAGAACGGCGGCAGCCCGGCGATCGCCAGGGTGGCGACCAGCATCGTGTACCAGGTGGCCGGCAGGCGGCCGGCCAGCCCGCCCATCTTCCGGAGATCCTGCTCGCCGCCGAGCGCGTGGATCACCGAGCCCGCGCCCAGGAAGAGGAGCGCCTTGAAGAACGCGTGGGTCACCAGGTGGAAGATGCCGGCGGCGTAGGCCCCGACCCCGACCCCGACGAACATGTACCCGAGCTGGCTGATGGTCGAGTAGGCCAGGACGCGCTTGATGTCGGTCTGGACCAGGCCGATGGTCGCCGCGAAGACAGCGGTCACGATCCCGACCCAGGCGACCACCTCCAGGGCGACCCCGGAGCGTTCGAAGAGCGCGTGGGCGCGGACCACCAGGTAGACCCCGGCGGTGACCATGGTGGCGGCGTGGATCAGGGCCGAGACGGGGGTCGGACCCTCCATGGCGTCGGGAAGCCAGGTGTGGAGCGGCAGCTGCGCCGACTTCCCGCACGCGCCCATGAAGAGGAGGAGGCTGATCGCGGTCGCCGTCCCGACGGCGAGGGAGGGCGCGCGCGCGAACACCTCGCCGTAGTCGAGGGTGCCGACCGTGGTCCACAGGAGCATGACGCCCAGCGCGAACCCGACGTCCCCCACCCGGTTCACGAGGAACGCCTTCTTCCCGGCATCGGCTGCCGCGTCCCGCGTGTACCAGAACCCGATGAGGAGGTAGCTGCAGAGCCCGACGGCCTCCCAGAACACGTAGAGGAGGAGGAAGTTCCCGGCGAGCACCAGCATGACCATCGAGAAGACGAACAGGTTCAGGTAGGTGAAGAAGCGGGCCACGTCCGGGTCGTCATGCATGTACCCGACCGAGTAGAGGTGGATCAGGAACCCCACCCCGGTCACGACGAGCAGCATGACAGCCGACAGCTGGTCGAGCTGGAGCGTCACCGGCGCTCGGAAGCGGTCGGCCACGATCCACTCGAACAGCGGCCCGGTGAACGTCTCGCCGCCCTGCCACACGCGCCAGAACGCGGCCGCGGCGACCCCGAACGCCAGCCCGACCGCCGGGACGGCCACCCAGGAGGCGCGGCGCCCGAGCCGGCGGCCGGCGAAGCAGTTCACGACGGCGCCCAGCAGCGGCAGGGCGGGGATCGGCCAGATGAGGTGGATCATCGGTGTGCGGCCCTCGGCTGCGGACGCACGGCGGCCCGGGGCAAGCCGCCCCGGGCCGTCACGGCGCGACCCCTACCGTAGCGGACCCCCCGGACCGTGTCAAGGCGACGGCGGCGGCGCCGACCCGTCGGGCGCCAGCCCGAGCTGCCGGAGCTTCTTGCGGAGCGTGTTGCGGTTGATGCCGAGGAGCGCGGCGGCCCGGAGCTGGTTGCCCCCGGTCTCTCGCAGCACCGCGCGCAGGAGCGGGCGCTCGATGAGCCCGATCATGAGGTCGTAGAGGTTCGCGGACTCCCGCTGCGCGAGCCCCTGGATGCAGTCGGCGAGCTTGCGCTCCACCAGCTGCTCGAGCGTCCCCGCGGCCGGCGGCGGGCTCCCGGCCGCCGCGACCGGCAGGTGCTCGGGCAGGATCACGCCGCCCCCGGCCATCACCATGGCGTGCTGGATCACGTTCTCCAGCTCGCGGACGTTGCCGGGCCAGCCGTACCCCATCAGCCGCTCCAGCGCCTCGGCGGACAGCGCGCGCTCGCCGAGCTCCCGCCCGTACTTGGCCAGGAAGTGGTCGACCAGGAACGGCACGTCCTCCAGCCGCTCCCGCAGGGGCGGGAGGGCGAGCGTGACGACATTCAGGCGGTAGTAGAGGTCCTCCCGAAACCGCCCGTCGCGGATCAGGGCCTCCAGATCGCGGTGGGTGGCCGCGACGACCCGCACGTCCACCGCGAGCGTCTCGGTCCCGCCGACCCGCTCCAGCTGGCGCTCCTGGAGGACCCGCAGGAGCTTCGGCTGGAGCTCTGGGCCCAGGTCCCCGACCTCGTCCAAGTAGAGCGTCCCGCCGTGCGCCAGCTCGAACCGCCCGAGTCGCCGCTGGTGCGCGTCGGTGAACGCTCCCCGCTCGTGACCGAAGAGCTCGGATTCCAGCAGCGGGGCGGGGATCGCCGCGCACGAGACGGCGACGAACGGCTTGCCGGCCCGGCGGCTGTAGTGGTGGATGGCGCGGGCGACCACCTCCTTGCCGGTTCCCGACTCGCCGCGGAGCAGGACGGTGACGTCGGTGGCGGCGATCCGGCCGATCGTCTTGTAGACCTCCTGCATCCGCGGCGACTTCCCGACCAGTGCGCCGAACTCCCACACCTCCTGGATGCCGGTCCGGAGCTCGACCACCTCCCGGGCCAGCGCGCGGGCGGCGAGCGCGCGCTCGACCAGGAGCCGCACCTCGTCGTTGTCGAACGGCTTGGTGAGGTAGTCGTAGGCGCCGCGCTGCATCGCCTCCACCGCGGCCCGCACGCTCCCGTGCGCCGTCATGACGATCACCGCCGTGTCGGGCGCGCCGGCCCGGAGCCGCGAGAGCACCTCGAGCCCGTCCAGGCCGGGCATCCGCACGTCGACGAACGCGAGATCGTGCGGCTCGGCGCTCGCCCGGGCGAGCGCGGTGGGGCCGTCCTCCGCGACCGTCACCGAGTGGCCGGCCTGCCGGAGGAGCCGCTCGAGCAGCCACCGGATGGCGGGCTCGTCGTCGGCGACCAGGATGCGGGCGGCGGTCATCCCCCCTCCGCCGGGGACTCGGGACCGGCCGGGGGCCCCGGGTCCCGGCCGGCCGGCGCCGCCGCGACCGGCAGGTAGCAGGTGAACGTCGCGCCCTTCCCCGGCGTGCTGGTGACGCGGAGCGCGCCCCGATGCTCCTCGACGATCCGGTGAGCCAGCGCCAGGCCGAGCCCGAGCCCCCGCGGCTTGGTCGAGACGAACGGGTCGAACACGCGGTCCAGCAGGGTGGGCGCGATGCCCTCCCCCTGGTCGGCGATCTGGACCTCGACCATCGGCCGGAACCCGCCGCCCGCGTCGACCCGGGCGTACACCGGGTCGAGCGAGATCCGGGTCGTCAGCGTGAGCCGGCCGCCCGCGCTCATCGCCTCGATCCCGTTCTGGACGAGGTTCTGGAACACCTGCACCAGGCGATCGGGATCGGCCCAGATCGGGGGGAGGCTCGGGTCGTACCGGCGCACCAGGTGCACGGCTGCCGCCACCGCGGCCGGCTCGGCCAGCAGGCACACCCGCTCCAGGAGCTGGTGGAGGTTCACCGGCTGGAAGGCGAACGTCATCGGCCGGCCGAGGTCCAGGAGGGCCTCCATCACCCGGTTCACGCGGTCGATCTCCGCCAGCAGCACCGCGACGTGCTCGCGGAACGGACCGGCCGGCCCGAGCTCGTCCCCGAGGAGCTGGGCGACGCCGCGGATCGCGCCGAGCGGGTTCCGGATCTCGTGCGCCAGCGCCAGGGCCATCTGGCCGAGCGCCGCCAGCCGCTCGCCCCGGCGCACCTCGGCCTCGAGCGCCTTGAGCCGCGAGAGATCACGCAGCACGGCGACCGCGCCGCGCAGGCCGCCGGCGGCGTCGCGGACCGGCGCGGTCAGGACGCTCACCGGCATCGCACGCCCCTCGGCCGTCACCAGCTCCGACTCCGCCTCGGCTCGCCCCTCGGCGAGCCGCACGGTCTCGGCCAGGTGGCGCGTGAGTCGCGCCTCGGGGCCGAGGCACTGCGGCAGCCGGCGACCGAGGGCGCGCGTCGCGGCGCGACCGGTCAGGGCCTCGGCGGCGTCGTTCCAGAGGAACACGGTGAGGTCCGGGCGCACGCCGATCACGGCGTCCGGCAGGCTCGCGAGGAGGCGATCGAGCTCGGAGGCGGCCGTCACGGATCGCCGGCGGGGCGGCCGCCGGCGGGGCGGCCCGGGGCGGCCGGCCCGCCGCCCGCGCGCACGCCGTGCGGGGGCGGCGAGGCGGGGCGCCGGGCGGTCATGCCAGTGGCAAGCTCGCGTGGGCGTTGAGAGTGAGGTCCGCCCGCTCGCCGACCCGGAGGCGGGCGGTGCCGGCGGCGGCGATCATCGCGGCGTTGTCGGTGCAGAGCCGGGCCGGCGGCGCGGTCCAGCGGTAGCCGTGCTCGGCGCACTCGGCCTCGAGCGCGTCCCGGAGGGCGCGGTTGGCGGCGACTCCGCCGGTCAGCAGGATCCGGCGGATCCCGAGGCGGCGGGCCGCGCGGACCGCCTTGCGGACCAGCATCTTCACCGCGGTCGCCTGGAACGACGCGCAGACGTCGGCGACCCCGGCCGGGGACAGCGGACCGCGCTCCCGGACGTAGAGGCTGACCGCGGTCTTCAGCCCGGAGAACGAGAAGTCGGGGGCGCCGTCCTGGAACTGAGCCACCGGGAAGGGGATCGCGCGCGGATCCCCCGCGCGCGCGGTGCGCTCGACCACCGGCCCGCCGGGGTACCCCAGCCCGAGCAGCTTCGCGACCTTGTCGAACGCCTCGCCCGCGGCGTCGTCGCGGGTCTGCCCGATCAGCCGGTACGAGAGCTCCGCCTCCGCCGCGTAGAGCGCGGTGTGCCCGCCCGAAACGACCAGCGCGAGGAAAGGCGGCTCGAGCGTCGGGTCGGCCAGCCGGCCCGCGAAGATGTGGCCCTCCAGGTGGTTCACCCCGACCAGCGGCACGTCGTGGGCGTACGCGAACGCCTTCGCCGCCGAGAGCCCGACCAGGAGCGACCCGACGAGACCGGGCCCGCAGGTGACCGCGATCCCGTCCAGGTCGCCCAGCCGCACCCCGGCCCCGTCCAGCGCCTGAGCGACCACCGGCAGCACGACCTCGATGTGCCGGCGCGAGGCGAGCTCCGGCACCACGCCACCGTACCGGGCGTGGATCCGGTCCTGCGACTGGACGACGTCGGCGCGCACCGCGCCGTCGGCGAGGACGGCGGCCGCCGTCTCGTCGCAGGAGCTCTCGATCCCGAGGACGAGCATCGCGGGACCCGAGGGAGGCCGGCGACCCCGCCGGCCCCGCCGCGCGGCGCCCGGCCGCGCGACGGGTCGGGGCCGGGCGGCTAGCCAGCCGTCTGCGTCGGCTTGGTCTTCTCGAGGATGCGGGTGGCCTTCAGGATCTCGATCGCCCGCTGCAGCTGGACGTCCCGCTTCATCAGGTCGGCCTCCGAGGGCGGCGGGGTCCCGGGTTTCACGGCCGATGCCTCCTCCTTCGGCGGCTCGATGACGATGTCGGGCGTGATGCCCTTGCCGTGGATCGACCGGCCCTTCGGCGTGAAGTACCGGGCGGTCGTCAGGCGCAGGCCGGACCCGTCCGACAGCGGGATGATGGTCTGGACCGACCCCTTCCCGAACGTCTGCTGCCCCAGCACGACGCCGCGCCCGTGGTCCTGGATCGCCCCCGCCACGATCTCGGAGGCCGAGGCGGAGCCGTGGTTCACGAGCACCACCAGCGGCACGTCCGTGATGGCCTTCTTGGCGTGGGCGGTGAAGCGCATGTTCTGGTTCCGCACGCGCCCCTCGGTGTAGACGATGAGCTTCCCCTCGCCCAGGAACTCCTCGGAGACCTCGACCGCCGAGGAGAGCAGGCCGCCGGGGTTGTTCCGCAGGTCGATGATCAGGCCGCCAAGCCGGCCGCTCTTCTCGAACTT
>DASRDR010000111.1:0-5865 GCA_035652475.1 Candidatus Methylomirabilota bacterium
CCGCCGGGACAGCGCCTATTCTCCCTTCAAGACCTTCACGAGCTTCAGCGCCGACGTGACGACCGGCAGCGGCACCCAGCGGATCGCCACGTTCATCATGCGCCGGAAGGTTCCGGTGTGGTCGTTCAACGAGGTCATCGACCCGACCTACAACGACCCCCTGCACCTGCTGGCCAAGGAGCTGGCGGCGAAGCTCGGCCAGCTGCTCTTCGACGCAAGACTCAGCGACGAACAAGTGGACCAGCTCATCGCCCGGACCACCGGGCCGGCCGTGAATCCCCTCGACGTGTACGATCTGGGGTTCAGCAACAACGCGCACGCAGTGCCGCAGCTGGTCACGCTCTGCTCCGCCGGCAATGAGGGGGACGTCGTGCGGGCCGCGATGTCCTCCCTGGGAGTCCTGCGCGCCCGCGAGCATCTCGATCTCCTGGTCAAGGAAGCCGAGAGCACCAAGAATGACTGGGAGGATCGTGCCGTCGCGTTGAAGGCGATCGGCGACCTCGGGACGCCGCAATCACGCGCCTATCTCGAAGCGGTGCGCAGCCACCTGGGACCGCTGACCGACGCAGGAGCAGCGCGCACCAGCGCGCTCATCGGTCTCTATCTGGACGAGTGAGGCCCGCGCGTGCCAAGCGGCCGCCGGCGCGTGTCGACCTCGCCGCGTCACGGCCGCCGCACCGCGTGGGCGCCCGCACCGGACGGGCCCGGTCCCGGCCGCGTCAGGGCTTCAGGTGGCGGGCCAGGGCCTTGAGCGACTCCAGGTTGTGGGCCGGCAGGAACGCGTCGATGTGCGGGAGGGCCGCCTGCATGCCCTGGGTGAGCGGCTGGTAGTCGGGGCTCCCGAGGAGCGGGTTCAGCCAGATGATCTTGCCGGCCCGGCGGCGCATGACGCGGAGCGCCTCGCCGAGCATCGCCGGGTCGCCGGTATCCCAGCCGTCCGAGAGGATCAGGACGACGGTGTCGCGATCGAGGAGCCGGGGCCACCCCTGGTTGAACTCCCGGAGGCTCTCGCCGATCTTCGTGCCGCCGGACCACTCCCGGACGTCCCCGAGCCGCGCCAGCGCGCCGCCGTACGACGCCTGACGCAGCTCGTCCGACACGTGGTGGAGGCGCGTCGAGAACACGAAGGTCTCGACGCGCCCGAGCTGGTTCTGCATCGCGTACAGGAACTGCAGCAGGAGCCGGCTGTAGAGGTCCATCGAGCCGGACACGTCGCAGAAGACGGCCAGCTTCGTCTTCTGGAGCTTCCGGTCCCGCCGCGACAGCTCGATCAGCTCGCCGCGCGTCACCGAGCCGCGCAGGGTGCGCCGGAGGTCGACGCGGCCGCGGCGGGCGGGGGCGAGCCGGCGGCTGCGCCGGGTCGCGATCCGCCGCGCGAGCTGCGCCGCCAGCCGCTCGACCTCCGCCAGGTCGCGGGCCTCGAAGCTGGAGAAGTCCTTCCCCATCGTCGCCTCGAGGTCGGAGAGGCCGGGCAGCGCCAGGGGCTCGCCCTCGCCGTCGCCCATGTCGGTCCATCCGGCGAAGTCGAGCGCCGCGTCGGTGGCCCGCGGGAAGCGAGCGCCCGGCGGCGCTCCGGCGGGCGCGGCCTCGACCAGGCCGGCCGGCACGGCCGCGCTCGCGAGCCCGCCCCAGAACGCGTCGAAGGTCGCGTCGAAGACCGGGAACTCCTCGGGGCGAGTGGCGAGCACGGTCCGGAGGGCCCGGTGCACCTCCGCGCGATCGCCGAGGTCCACGGCCTCGAGCGCCCGGAGCGCGTCCCGGGTCTCGCCGGGGGTGACCGGGAGGCCGCGCGCCCGCAGCGCCCGGCAGAAGCGGACCGTCCCGGTCACCAGGTCGCGCGGGCCCGGGGCGGCCCGATCGACCGGGCGGACGGCGGGCGGCGAGGCCAGGCCCGCGAAGCGCCCCGAGGTGTCGCGGTCGGCCCGCTCGGGGACCGTCACCCCTCCAGGAGCTCGGCCAGGCGCCCGGCAGCCAGGTCGGCGTCGACCCGCTTCAGGTCGTCGACCTCCTTCAGCACGCAGCCGAGGGTCTCGCGGACCAGCTCCGCGTCGAGGTGGTCGGCGTGGAGCCCGGCCAGCGCGGCGGCCCAGTCGAGGCTCTCGGCGACCCCGGGCACCTTGAGGAGCTGCTTCCGCCGGAGGTTCTGCATCACGCGGGCGATCTGCGCGGCCAGGCGCTCGTTGATCCCGGGCACCCTCGCGTGCAGGATGCGCAGCTCCTTGTCGAACGACGGGTAGTCGATCCAGAGGTAGAGGCACCGGCGCCGGAGGGCGTCGGAGAGGTCGCGCGACCGGTTGGAGGTCAGCACGACGTAGGGGCGGTGCTTCGCGACGATGGTGCCGATCTCGGGCACGGTCACCTGGAAGTCGGACAGCACCTCCAGCAGGAAGCTCTCGAACTCGAGGTCGGCGCGGTCGATCTCGTCGATGAGCAGCACCGGCGCCCGGTCCGGCTGGGTGATCGCCTGGAGGAGCGGGCGCCGCAGCAGGAACGGCTCCGAGAAGATGTCCGCCTCCTTCTCGACCACCGAGCGCCCGTCGCGCTCCTCCAGCTTGATCCGCAGGAGCTGCTTCGGGTAATTCCACTCGTAGAGCGCCGCCGCGGCGTCGAGACCCTCGTAGCACTGGAGCCGGATCAGGTTCGTCTCGCGCACCCGGGCCAGGACCTTCGCGATCTCGGTCTTCCCGACCCCGGCGTGGCCCTCGACCAGGAGCGGCTTCCCGAGCGCGGTGGCCAGGTGCACGGCGGTCGAGATCGCGGGGTCGGTGACGTAGGCCGCCCCTTCCATCTGGGCCTGGATCTGCCGGATCTCCTCGCGCATGCACGCTCCTCGAGTGGACGGGATCGGCGGCGGGTCGGCGCCCGCCCGGGACTTGATTGTATCAGCGAGCGCGCGGCGAGGGCCGCGGGCGCGGGGCGTGCGTCGGCGCGGGCTCCGGCGCCGGGCGCGCCGGAACCGGACCGCGCACGCCAGCGCCGGAGCGCGACGGCGGCGCGAGCGGGCCGTCGCGCCGCCCGGCTACGGCCCCCGGCGGAACGGCTCGTAGTCGGCCGGCGTGTCGATGTCCACCGGCCGGGGCAGGTCGACGGGCACCGCGACCACGCGCGCCGGGTCGCGTGCGATCACCGCGCGTGCGCCCTGGTCCCCGGTCACCGCGCGCAGCTCGTCCAGCAGCGCGGCCGCGAAGAGGACGGGGTGGCCGCGGCCCTCGCGGTACACCGGCACGGCGATCGGCCGGCCGGTCTCCCGGTGCGCGGCGACCAGCCGGTCGATGACGGCGGGCGCCGGCCGGGGCTGGTCGCCGAGGGCGATGACGACCGCCCTCGTCCCGGGCCGGAGCGCGTCCACCCCGGCGCGGAGCGACGTGGACTGGCCCTCGGCGTACCGCGGATTGACGACCGTGCGCACCGGCAGGTCCCGGAGCGCGGCCCCGACCGCCTCCGCCTCGCGGCCCACCACGACGACGACGTCGTCCAGGCCGGCGGCCAGGACCTGCTCGACGGCGGAGCGCACGAGCGGCCGGCCGTCGGCCATCGGCAGGAGCAGCTTCTGGCGCCCCATGCGGGTCGAGGCGCCGGCAGCGAGCACGATCGCGGCGATCACCGCCGCCCCGGACCGCCGCCCACCGGCACCGGACCCCGGGAGCGACGCCGAGCGCTCGGGGTGCCGCCCGCCGATGAGCGCCGCGGTAGCCGCGACCCCGGCCGGGACCGGCGACGACGCTTCGCGGTCGCGGCGCCGCGCGGCTGGGGTCGCGCCGTCCTCACCCGGCCGCCGGCCGGCGGCGGGCGCCCGCGGCGACGGCGCGGGAGCGGCGCGCCGGGCGCGGAGACTACCGGGCGCCCTTCGCCCGCTCCACCGCGCGCTCGAGCGCGCGGCGCGTGTACACGCGCGTGAGGTGCGCCTTGTACTCCTCGGAGCCCTGGAGGTCGGCGTTGATGGCAATGCCGTCAGCCGCCTTCTGGGACGCCGCCGCGATCGCGGCGGCGTCGGCGGCCTTGCCGGCCAGCGCGGCCTCGACCCCCTTGGCCCGCACCGCGTTCGAGCCGACGCCGGTGACCCCGACGTGGGCCTCCCGGCAGTTGCCCGCCCCGTCGAGGGTCACCGCCGCCGCGACCCCGACCACCGCGAACCGGGACGCCGGGTGGGGGTGCTTGACGTACGCCGCGCCGCTCCGGGCCGGCGGCACCGGGATACGGATCTCCGTCAGCACCTCGTCCGGCCCGAGCGCGGTCGTGAACAGGTCCCGGAAGAAGCCCTTGGCCTTGAGCGTGCGGGCGCCCTTCGGGCCGGTGGCGCGCAGCTCGGCACCGAGCGCCAGCACCACCGCCGGCCAGTCCGCCGCCGGGTCGGCGTGGGCGAGGCTCCCGCCCATCGTCCCGTAGTTCCGGACCTGCGGGTCGCCGATCATGGCCGCCGCCTCGGCCAGCACGGGGCAGCGCTGGCGGACGAGCGCGCTCGACTCGATGGCGTAGTGGGTGGTGAGGGCGCCGATCACCAGCTGCCCGCCCTCCTCGCGGATCCCGGCCAGGCCCGGGACGCGGCCGATGTCGATGACGTGCTTCGGCTGGGCGAGCCGGAGCTTCATCATCGGGACCAGGCTGTGGCCGCCGGCCAGGAGCTTGGCGTCGTCGCGGTACCGCGTCAGGAGCCCGACCGCCTCCTCGACGCTCGCGACCCGGTGGTACTCGAAGCTCGCAGGGTACATGGCGCCTCCTAGCGCGTCTTCGCCCGGACGGCCGCCCAGATCCGGGCCGGCGTCAGCGGCATGTCGAGGTGGACGATCCCGAGCGGGGCGAGGGCATCCATCACCGCGTTCGCCACCGCGGCGGTCGAGGCGATCGTGCCGGTCTCGCCGGCGCCCTTGACCCCCATCGGGTTCACCGGGGTCGGCGTCACGGTGCGGTCCGTCTCGTACGGCACCAGGTCGTCCGCCTTGGGCAGCGCGTAGTCCATCAGGCTGCCGGTCTGGAGCTGCCCGTGCGGATCGTAGGCCGCGTACTCCCAGAGCGCCTGGCCGACGCCCTGCGCGATGCCGCCGTGGACCATGCCGTCCACGATCATCGGGTTGATCACCCGCCCGACGTCGTCGACCGCCACGTACCGGAGGAGCCGGACCTTGCCGGTCTTCGCGCTGACCTCGACGACTGCGGCGTGGGCGCCGAACGGGAACACGAAGTTGGCCGGGTCCCAGAACGCGGTCGCCTCCAGCCCGGGCTCCAGGCCCTTGGGGAGGTTGTGGGCGAGGTACGCCATGAGGGCCACCTCGCCGAACGTCTTCGCCCGCCCGGGCGACCCCCGGACCGCGAACTTCCCGTCCTGGTAGTCGATGTCGGCCTCGCTGGCCTCGAGCAGGTGGGCGGCAATCTTCTTCCCCTTCTCCTTCACCTTCTCGATCGCGGAGTGGATCGCCGCCCCGCCGACCGCCGCCGAGCGGCTGCCGTAGGTCCCCATCCCGAACGGGACGGCGGCGGTGTCCCCGTGCACGATCTCCACGTCCTCGAACGGCACCTGCAGCGCGTCGGCCGCCAGCTGGGCGAACGTGGTCTCGTGGCCCTGGCCGTGGGCGTGCGAGCCCGTGTAGACGGTGATCTTCCCGGTCGGGTGCACCCGGACCTGCGCGCTCTCCCAGAGCCCGGCCTGGGCGCCCAGCGCGCCGGCCACCTGGGACGGGGCCGGCCCGCACGCCTCGATGTAGGTGGCGAGGCCGATCCCGAGGTACCGGCCCTCCTTCCGCGCGGCCTCCTGCTCGGCGCGGAACTTCCGGTAGTCGATCATCTGGAGCGCCCGGTCGAGCGCCGGGCCGTAGTCGCCGCTGTCGTACTGGAACGCGACCGGGGTCTGGTACGGGAACTTCGACGCGG
>DASRDR010000112.1:0-10231 GCA_035652475.1 Candidatus Methylomirabilota bacterium
CCCGGCCCCAACAGGGGCCGGACGGGGACATAGCGCGGGGTCACGGGAGGGGGGAAAGGTTTTGAAACACCCCCAGGCCGGGGGTCCCATGCTTTTGAAAAACTCAGGCCGGAGGGGTCCCTACCTTTTGAAAACCGACACAACGGCTCCGGATCACCTGTCTCGGAGAGCTGCTCGAAGCGCGCCGGCGGGGCGTGCTTGACATGCTGCCGAAGAGCCGGCTCGAGCAGCTCGAAACCGCCCTCGAGCCCTACGTCGCGCTCTGGCGCAGAGCCTATCCCGGAAAGGACTTTCTCAGTCGAAGCCTGCTGAGGCGACCCCAAGCCGCGGGACGCGGCGAGCGACGACTCCACATCCCTCGAAGAGGGCGGAGCGGCGAAGGCGGCGAAAAGCAACGGGAGGAGCGCCCGCCCGACGTGCCGGAGGCGGCCGTAGATCCTGCCGAGTCGATCGTCGCCAGGGCGCTAACAGACGAGGAAGCCGAGCTGCTGCGCGGCACGCCAATCGAGGAGCTCGGAATCTCGGCCAGGGCGAAGCGGCTGCCCGGGAAGCTCGGCTGGAGGACCGCTCTGGACGTCGCCGCCGCTCCAGCGCTGGCCGCGTTGAGGACGAAGAATTGCGGCCGGCGAACCGTTGCCGAGCTTCGGGCCGCTGTTTCGAGAGCGCTAGAGACGCGGGCCTCGGGAGAGCCGACGGTCTCGACCGAGCCGGAGGAGGTACGGCGCTTCGTCGACGAGATGGTGCGGTCGCTTGGCGAGAAGGCAGAGTTTGTCGTCCGCGAGCGCTTCGGGCTGTGGGACGCGACGCGTGAGACTCTGGAGGACATTGGGTATGCGCTTGGCCGGACTCGGGAACGCGTTCGGCAAATCGAGGCCAAGTCGCTGCGGCAGCTGCGGGAGAGCCCGTGGCGGCGACCCAGCGTGAAGCTCCTGAGAAGGCTGCGGGACGAGGTCCTGACCGCCGCGCTTTCGTCGGACCGGTGCGGCGTTCTGACGGAGGAGGAGCTGAGCGCGATTGTCGATCCCGAGCGAGACATTTCGCAAGAGGAAGGGCAGAAGCTTCGGTCCATCGCGGTTCGCTTCTTGTCCGAGGTCTTCGCGGTCGATCTCGCGCTCGACGACGGCCGGTTCGTCAGGGTCGGCGACCGCGCTCTATTCATCTCCCAGGAGGCCGCTGACCGCTACCTGAGAATCGAGGCTGCCGCCCGGACATTCTTGATCGGCCAGGGCCGACCGGTTCCGCTTCAGGAGGCGACCAAAGCCCTCCGCCGGTACGGCGTCGAAACCACCGACGCCGAGCTTGAGCGATTCGCCGAGGTGTCCGGCACGATCGGGCTGGACTGGACAAACAGCCTCGGCCTGCGGAGATGGAGGTTCTTCGAACGAAGAAACCTCGCGGCGGTCGCCCAGCGCGCCCTGATGGAGCTCGGGCAGTCGACGCATTTCTCGTACATCACCGATCGAGTCAACGCGATCGCGCCCGACGGACGGATTCGCGATGGCCACGCCGTGACGGCGACGATGCTCCGGTATCCAGACGTTTTCGTCTCCTTGGGGCGCGGGATGTACGGGCTGCGAGATTGGGGAATCTCGCGACCCCCTTTCATCAAGGACTTTTTGGTCGGCGCGATACAAGAGCGAGGCGGTCGGGCGCACACCGACGACTTGGCGGCTTTCGCCTCGCAGAAGTACGGCTTCAAGAAGACCTCGATCTCGATGACGCTGAACATGAACCCTCAGCTGTTCAAGGATCTTGAAGGGGCTGGTATGCCGTCGCGTGATGGCGCCTGCGCTTTGGCTCGAGCGGACTTCGCGCATGCGCCGACGGGGTAGGCCTCGTGGCCCGTAGAACCGCGAGAGGGAAAGCGCCGTCCAGTACCCGGGCCGCGCCCCGCGCGACAACCCGCGCTACGTCGTGACCCACCTGACCGACGAGCCCGAGGCGGTCTACGGCATCTATCGGCGGCGCGGCGATGTCGAGAATCGGCACAAGGAGCTCAAGGACAGCCTCGGCCTGGGGCGGACCAGTTGCCCACGCTTTCTGGCCAACCAATTCCGCGTGCTGCTGACGGCGATCGCCTACGTCCTGTTCCAGACCCTGCATCAGCACGCGCAGGGCTCGGCCTCCGTGGGCACGCAGGTCAGCACCCTGCGCGAGCGGCTGATCACTCTCGCCGTCTACATCACGCGCTCGGCGCGGCGGATCGTGCTGCACTTGCCGCAGAGCTGCCCCTGGCTGAAGGCGTGGCGGCAGCTCGCGCGGGCGGTCGGGGCGTGCGCGTAGGTCAGCGGCCCCCCGCGGGGCGCACTGCGACGTCGCACGAGGGCGCGCCAGGGTCGCTCGGGGCAGCCGACCAAGGGGCCGCTCAGTCCAGATAGAGACCGAGCAGCGCCTGCGTGCGGGCCGCTCCGGAATCGGTCAGCTTGCCAAGCCCTGCCCGCTCCACGTACGCCCGGGCCGGGGGGTGCCGAGGTCGGCGATGGCCTTCAACGTCACCGCGCGATCCTCCCAGTCGTTGTCGGTGCGCTCGGCCTCCCTGATGAGCAGGTCGAACTGCCGGTCCGCGTGAAGGACGCCCAGGGAGGACCTGGCAGCGCGGACGATGTCCCCCTCCTTCCTCGCCGAGAGCTTCGCCAGCTGGGGAATCGCACGCGCATTGTTGCCGGACCCCAGCTCGTAGACGTCGCGGAAGTTCACGATCGGGCCGTCGGTCCGAGCGACGAGCTCATCGTCCGGGCCGCCGGCGAGCCGGGCGTCGAACAGGATCTGGTCGAGCTTCGCCGCGAGCTCCTTGACGACCAGCTCCGGCGGGTCGTTGTAGGTGGGGTCGATCAGCTCGTTGAACGACCAAAACGCCACCTTGCGGCGCATGATGAAGGTGGCGATCCGACAAACCCCGTTCCGGGTCGTCACGTCGGCGCTGAGGCTGGTGACGGTCTTGAAGGGCGAATACGGGCGGTCCAGACGGTTCTCGATCTGGAGGATGCGGATGACGACCATCTGCGCTCCCGAGGCGTCGCTCCCGAGCTGGACCGGGAGGCCGCGCGCGGTCATCTCCTTGATTGGGTTGCGCGTGAGCCAGGGTACCGGCCCGGACGGGGCACCGTCAGACCGACGTGAGCTGCATCGGAATGCGTCCGGTCACGGGGCGTGTCCGGTTCTCGGGGGAGCGAGCGTCGCGGAAGACGAGCGTCACGGGGGGCGGCGTCGGCCGGCGTCACGCACGCCGCGGCCGACGGGACCGGGTCCTCGATCGGACTTTCATGTTGGACCGAGGCGTTGGGGTCGGGGGTGGGAAGAAGAGGGGGAAACAACCCGGGAGCAGGGATGCTGCGACCACGACCGCGGCGGCCAGCGTCTGACTTGAAGCGGCGCGACTCCCCATCGGGTGCCCTCCGGTAACGTCCTCTCGCGTGGCTGGGTTCGCAGCGACGCGGCCCGCCGCGTCCGGCTGCTCCCCCGCGCCACGTTGCAGCGCGGCGTCTTCCCGAGCCCTGGCGGCATGGCGGCCGGGCAGGCGAGTTGGACGAGCGGATCTCGAGCGCCGGGTCCGTCGCCTCGGCGCCAGCGTCGGGGCGCGAGGGCGGCCGCCAGGGAACATGGCGAGGACAACGGCGAGCCCGTCGAGACCGGGGCCGGGCCGCCGCGCGCGCGTCAGCCACGAGGCGCCCCTGGCCGGGTGGCCTCACAGGCCGAGTGAGCGCGTTCCTCCGGGCCGCGGCGCTCCCGCGCCCGGCAGCGGCGGCGGAGCCCGGTGCCCGGTCCGGGTCGTGCGGGGTGGCCGCCGCCCGACCCCGCGACTCCCGCGTGGCGCCACCGGAGCGCCATCACGGCCGGGTGTCGCGCGCCGCTTCGGCGGCGAGGGGTTGACAGCGGTGGTGAAACTAGTGTTTCATCGCGACCATGAACGAGCAACACTTGCTGCTCCTCCTGCTGGGCCTGCCGCCCACCCCGTCGAGCCTCCGCGTCCGCGTCTGGCGGCGGCTGCGCGCGCTGGGGGCGGTGGCCCTGAAGCGCTCCGCGTACCTGCTCCCCGACACCCCCGAGCGGTACGAGGACTTCCAGTGGCTCGCGCAGGAGATCCAGCGGGAGGGCGGGGACGCCACGCTCGTGCGCGTGCGGCAGATCGAGAACGCGAGGCCTGCCGACGTCCTGCGGCTCTTCCACGAGCCGCGCGACCGCGACTACCGCCAGCTGGCCGCCCGGTACCGCAAGATCCTCCAGCGCCTGGACCGGAAGCGCGTGAGCCGCCGGGTCCAGGAGGAGATCGCCCGGCTCGGCAAGGAGCACGGACGGATCCGCGACATCGACTTCTTCGACGCCCCCGGCGGCGCCGAGGTCAGGCGTCTCGAGGAGGCCATCGCCATGCGCACCCGCCGCCCCGAAGCCGCGCGCCCGGACCCGCGACCCACCCTCGACCTCGCCCGGCTCCGCGGCCGGCGCTGGGTCACCCGGCCCCGTCCCCACGTCGATCGCATCGCGTCGGCGTGGCTGATCAAGCGCTTCATCGACCCCGAGGCGGTCTTCGTCTTCGCGGCCCCGGCCGAGTTCCCGGCGGACGCCATCCCGTTCGACGCCCCCGGGGTGGAGCTGGGCCACCACGGGGAGGACTGCACCTTCGAGACCCTGGTCAGGTGCGCCCGGCTCCGCGATCGGCGGCTGACCCGCCTGGCCGAGCTGGTCCACGAGGCGGACCTGCGCGACGGCAAGTACCCGCACGAGGAGGCCCGCGGGATCGACGTGGCCATCCGCGCCCTGCTCGCCGCGACCGCCGACGATCACCAGGTGCTGGCCCAGGGCATGACGCTGTTCGAGGGGCTGTACGCCACCACCGCCCGGACACGCTGAGGCGGGCGCCAGCCGGTCGACGCCGATGCTCGTGCTCTCCCGCGCCGACGTGCTGGAGCTCCTGTCGCTTGCCGAGTGCATCGACGCGGTCGAGGAGGCGTTCCGGCGCCACGCGGACGGGCACACGCTCGGACCGGGCGTGCTGGAGATCCCCGCCGCCGACGGCGGGTTCCACGTCAAGGCGGCCGCGCTCCTGGGAGAGCGCGGGTACTTCGCCGCGAAGACGAACGCGAACTTCCCCGGGAATCCGGAGCGCTTCGGGCTGCCGACGATCCAGGGGGTGGTGGTGCTCGCGGATGCCGGGACCGGTGAGCCCCTGGCGGTGATCGAGTCGGGCAGCGTGACCGCGCTCCGGACCGCGGCGGCGACCGGGGTCGCCGCCCGCTTCCTCGCTCGCCGCGACGCCCGGACCGCGACGATCGTGGGCTGCGGGGTCCAGGGCGAGCTCCAGCTGGCGGCGCTGGCGGCGGTGTTGCCGCTCCGGCGGGCGCGCGTCGTCGATCTCGACCGCGGCCGCGCCGAGCGGCTGGCCGCGCGCGCGGAGGCGCGCCTGGGCCTCGAGGTGCGGGCGGTCGCCGACGTGGGCCGCGCCGTGCGCGAGAGCGACGTGTGCGTGACCTGCACCCCGGCGCGGCGGGCCCTGATCGGGGTCGCCGACGTGGCGCCCGGGACGTTCGTCGCCGCGGTGGGCGCCGACACCCGCGGCAAGCAGGAGCTCGACCCCGCGCTCCTGCCGCGCGCGACGGTGGTCGTGGACGTCCTCGCCCAGTGCGCCGAGATCGGCGAGCTGCAGCACGCGCTCGCCGCCGGCCTCATGACCCGGGACCAGGTGCACGCCGAGCTCCACGAGGTCGTCGCGGGCCGCCGGCCCGGCCGGAGGGCGGCCGACGAGATCACCGTCTTCGACAGCTGCGGCACCGCGCTGGAGGACGTCGCGGCGGCGGCCGCCGTCGTCGAGAAGGCGCGCGCCACCGGGCGCGGTTCGACGGTGCGACTCGATGGCTGAGGGACGCCCGGCCGTCCCGCGCCCGGGCACGCTCGAGCTCCTCCGGTACTTCCTCTACCTCGGGAGCCTCGGCTTCGGCGGGCCGGTCGCGCTGGTGGGCTACATGCAGCGCGACCTGGTCGAGCGCCGCCGGTGGTTCACCCGGGACGAGTATATGAAGTCGCTCGCGCTCTCCCAGCTGGCGCCGGGGCCGCTGGCTGCCCAGCTCGCCATCTGCCTCGGCTACGTCCATTCGCGGACGCGCGGCGCCACGCTGGTGGCGATCACGTTCGTCCTGCCCTCGTTCGTCATGACGGTGGCGATCGGCGCGCTCTACGTGCGCTTCGGGGGGCTCCCGTGGATGCAGGCGGCCTTCTACGGGGTCGGTGCCGCGGTGATCGGGATCATCGCCATCGCGGCCTGCCGGCTCGGCCGGCTGACGCTGGCGCGCGACCGGCTGCAGTGGGCCATCTTCGGCGTGATGGCGGTGGTGACGGCGGGGACCGAGTCGGAGATCCTCTGGCTCTTCCTGCTGGGCGGCGTCGCGAGCGCGGTGCGGCACGCGCCCCCCGCCTGGCTCAAGCGGGCGGGCTCGGCCTGCGTGGTGGCCGCGGCGAGCCCGGAGCTGCTCGCGCAGCTCCTGTGGTTCTTCGCCAAGGCCGGGGCGTTCGTCTTCGGCAGCGGGCTGGCGATCGTGCCGTTTCTCTACGGCGGCGTCGTGCAGGCGCACGGCTGGCTCGACGACCGGCAGTTCCTCGATGCCGTCGCGGTGGCCATGCTCACCCCCGGCCCGGTGGTCATCACGGTGGCGTTCATCGGGTACCTGGTGGCGGCGCTCCCGGGTGCCGTGGTGGCGGCGGTCGGCGTGTTCCTCCCCGTCTACCTGTTCGTGGTCCTCCCGTACCCGTGGTTCGACCGCGTGAGCGGCAACCCGCGCGTGCGGGCGTTCGTGGCCGGCGTGACCGCCGCCGCCTCCGGCACCATCGCCGGGGCCTGCGTGGTCCTCGCCCGCCGGGCCATCGTGGACGTCCCCACGCTGGTGATCGCGGCGGCCGCGCTCGCGCTGGCGTGGCGCGTCCGGGTTCCGGAGCCGCTCCTCATCGGAGCGGGGGCGGCCGCCGGCCTCGTCATCTCGGCCCTGCACCGCTAGCAGGAGAGCAGACCATGAAGTGGATCACGCGAGAGCGCGCGCGGGTCGACCGGATCGCCTGTCCCTGGCTGATCGCGCGCTTCATCGACCCCGCGCCCGAGTTCCTGTTCGTCCCGGCCCGGGAGGTGCTCGACCGGGCGCGGCGCGAGGGGGCGGTCCCGTACGACGTCCCGGACGTCGAGCTGGGTCACCGGGGCCGGCAATGCTCGTTCGACGCCTTCCTCGACCGGTACGAGCTCGCCGACGACCCGGCGCTGGTGCGGCTGGCGGCCATCGTGCGGGGGGCCGACACCGACGACCGGGCCCTGACGCCGGAGTCGGCGGGGCTCCACGCGGCGGCGACCGGCTTCCAGGCGATCAGCCGCGATGACCACGACAACATGAGCCGGCAGTTCCCGCTCTACGACGCGCTGTACGCGTTCGTCCGGGGCGAGGTCGGCCCGGCCGGGCCGCCGGGGCGGGTGGTCTTCGTGTGCGCGCACGGGGCCGCCAGGAGCGTGGTGGCCGCCGCGCACTTCCGGCGGATGGCCGGCGCGCGCGGGGTATCCCTCGGGGCGGTAGCCGTCGGCCTCGAGCCGGACGCGGAGCTGTCCCGGGCGGCGGTGGACGGCCTGGCCGGCGAGGGGCTGGCGGCCGCGCCAGGGCGGCCCCGGCCGCTGACGCTCCACGACCTGCGCACCGCGACGCGGATCGTGAGCTTCGGGTGCGACGTGACGCCCGGCCGCCCGGGCCAGCCGGTCGAGCGCTGGGACGTGCCGCCGGTGAGCGACGGCTACCGGGCCGCGCGCGACCGGATCGTGACGGGGCTCGAGCGGCTGATCGAGGCGCTGGCGCAGGGGCGCCGACCGCGGGCGCCGGGACCCTGACCGGAGCCGCGCGGGCTCCGGGGGCGCGCCGCCCGCCGGCGGCGGGGCCGCCCGCGGTCCGGATCCGCGGGGGGCGTCACGGCCCGCGCCCGGGGCGCGGCGGGCCGATTGCGTTCGCCGGCGCCGCCGAGGCCGGCGCGCGCGACCCCCGGCGGCCCGGGCGGGGCTCAGACCGCCTCGTCGCCGAGGAAGATGCGCTTGACCTCCGCGGACCGGAGGAGCTCGGCCGACGGGCCGGCCAGGATGGTCCGCCCGCTCTCGAGCACGTAGCCCCGGTGGGCGAGGCGGAGGGCCAGCTCCACGTTCTGCTCGACGAAGAGCACCGTGATCCCCTCCTCGGCGTGGATCCGCCGGATCACCTCGCCGATCGCCTGCACGACCTGCGGCGCCAGGCCGAGGAACGGCTCGTCGATCATGAGGAGCCGCGGCCGCGCCATGAGCCCCCGGGCGATGGCGACCATCTGCTGCTCGCCGCCGGAGAGCGTGTGGGCGAGCTGGTCCCGGCGCTCGCGGAGGACGGGGAAGAGCCCCTCCACCCGGGCCAGGCTCTCCGCGCGGTGCGGCCGGGCGCGCCGGTCGTGGGCGCCCAGCAGGAGGTTGTCCCGGACGGTGAGGAAGGGGAAGAGCCGCCGCCGCTCGAGCACGTGGGCGACGCCGGCCGCGACGATCGCGTGCGGCGGCCGGCCGTCGATCCGCTCCCCGAGGAACGTGATCCGGCCGGCGCGCGGCCGGAGGAGCCCCGAGATCGTGTTCATCAGCGTCGACTTCCCGGCGCCGTTCGGGCCGAGCAGGCACACGATCTCGCCGGCCTCGGCGCGCATCGAGACGTCCCACAGCACCTGGAACTCGCCGTACGCGACCTGGAGCCCCTCCACCGTCAGCACCGGCGGGGCCCCTCACGCATAGGCGAGGCCGAGGTACGCCTCGACGACCCGGCGGTCCCGCATCACGACGTCGGTCGGGCCGTCGGCGAGCAGCTCCCCGAGGTGCAGCGCCAGGATGCGCGGCGCCATCGCGGTGATCACCCGCATGTTGTGTTCGATCATCACGACCGTGAGCCCCGAGCGGTGGACGTCCTGGACCAGGCGCACCAGCCCCGGGATCGCTCCCTGGTCGACGCCGCCGGTGACCTCGTCCAGCAGGAGGACGCGTGGCCGGGTCGCCAGGGCGCGGGCGAGCTCGAGCCGCTTGCGCTGCCCGGTGGACAGGGTCCGCGCGAACGCGCCGGCCTTGTCCCCGAGCCCGACGCGCTCGAGGAGCTCGGCCGCCTGCCGGCGCGCCTGCCGCAGGTCGCGGGTCGGGGTCAGCGCCGCGGCCAGCACGTTCTCCAGCGCCGTCAGCCCGGGGAACGGCCGCAGCTTCTGGAACGTCCGCGCCACGCCGAGCCGGCACACGCGGTCCGGGCCGAGGCCGGTGAGGCGGTGCCCGTCCAGCGTGACCTCTCCCGCGTCCGGCCGCTCGAACCCGGTGATCACCTCGAAGAGGGTGGACTTGCCCGCGCCGTTCGGGCCGATGATGCCGACCAGCTCGCCGGGCGCGACCTCGAAGGAGATGTCCCGGTTCGCGGTCACCCCGCCGAAGCGCTTCGTGATCCCGCGGACCCGGAGCAGGCTCACGACCGGCGGACCCCGAGCCAGCCCACGAGCCCCCGGGGGGCGAAGCGGACCACCACGATCAGGGCCGCGCCGTAGATGATCAGGTAGATTCCGACCAGGCCCGCGCCGACGCCGCCGAAGGCCGCCCGGAGGTAGGTCTCGAGCGCGGTGATGAGCAGGGCCCCGAGGAACGGCCCCGGCGCCGTGGCGACGCCGCCGATGATGGCCCCCAGCGCGAACCGGACCGAGAGGTCCACCGAGAAGACGTAGAACGGATCGACGAAGCCCACGTACTGCGCCCAGAGGGTCCCGCACACCGCGGTGAGGGCGGCACTCGCGGCGATCGCTCCGACCTTGAGCCGCCGGCTCGGGATCCCGATCGCCTGCGCGGCATCCTCGTCCTCCCGGACCGCCGCGAGCCGGTATCCGCGGCGCGAGCGCTCCAGATAGCACTGGACGAGGTAGAGGCCGACCGCGATCGGGAGGACCAGGTACACCCAGACCGCCTTGTCCGCGAACCCGAGCGTCCAGAGGCCGGGGCGGAAGGGGACCGGGATCCCCTCCGACCCCTGGGTGAAGACGCGCCAGCGGCTGGCCGCGATGAGGAGCACCTGGGAGAACGCGATCGTGCCGAGCGCGAAGTACGGGCCGCGCAGCCGGTTGGCCAGGTAGCCGAGCACGACTCCCGCCGCCGTGGAGCAGCCCACGCCGGCCACGAGGCCGATCCAGGGCGACACGCCCCATCGCGCGCCCAGGAGCGCCGCCGAGTAGGCGCCCAGCCCGAAGA
>DASRDR010000113.1:0-11178 GCA_035652475.1 Candidatus Methylomirabilota bacterium
GCTACCGCGCGTTCGGGGAGGCGGTCGCCGCCACCGGCTACGAGCGCCTCCTCCACGACTGCATGATCGGCGATCCCATGCTGTTCCACCGCACCGACATGGTCGAGGCGGCGTGGGAGATCGTCACGCCGATCCTCGACGCGTGGGCCGCGGCGCCGCCGCCCGCGTTCCCGAACTACGCGGCGGGCACCTGGGGCCCCCCGGCCGCCGACGAGCTGATCCAGCGGGACGGCCGCCGCTGGTACCGGAGCTGAGCGCCGGGGATGATCCTGGCCGGGGACGTCGGCGGGACCAACACCCGGCTGGCCGGGTTCGAGGTGGCCGGCGGCGCGCTGGTGCCGCGGGTGACCAAGACGTATCCGAGCCACGCCCACCCGAGCCTCGAGGCGATCGTCGAGGCGTTCGTGCGCGAGCTGCCGGGGCCGGTTGCCCACGCGTGCTTCGGCGTCGCGGGGCCGGTGCTGGACGACCGGGTCCAGGCGGTGAACATCCCGTGGTCGGTGGAGGGCCGGTCCCTGGCCGCCCGGCTCGGCCTCTCGCGGCTCGTCCTGATCAACGACCTGGAGGCGAACGCGTGGGGGCTGGCCGCGCTGGGGCCGGGCGACGTCGCCGTCCTCCAGGCGGGCCGGCCCGTCGCGACCGGCAACGCGGCGGTCGTGGCCGCCGGCACCGGGCTCGGCGAGGCGGGGCTCGTGTGGGACGGACGGCGGCACCGGCCGTTCCCGACCGAGGCCGGGCATGCGGACTGGGCGCCCCAGGACGAGCGGCAGATCGCGCTCTGGCGCTTCCTCGCCGCCGAGTTCGGGCACGTCAGCGTCGAGCGCGTCCTCTCGGGGCCCGGGCTCCACAACGTCTACCGGTTCCTGCGCGACGTCGAGGGGCTGCCGGAGCCGCCCGGGCTCGGCGCGGCCCTCGCCGCCGGCGATCCGGCGCCGGTGATCGCGCGGGCCGGCCTGGAGGGCCGCGCCGAGATCTGCCGGCAAGCGCTCGAGCTCTTCGCCGCGATCTACGGCGCCGAGGCCGGCAACCTCGGGCTGCGCGTGCTCGCGACGGCCGGCGTCTACCTGGGCGGCGGCATCGCGCCCCGGATCCTCCCCGCGCTGAGGAGGCCGGCGTTCCGGGAGGCGCTCTTGGCCAAGGGGCGCCTGCGCTCGGTCGTCGAGACGATCCCGGTCCTGGTCATCCTCAACGACCAGACGGCGCTGCTGGGGGCGGCGCGGCGGGCGGCGCTCGACGCGGGGTTGCTCGCGTGAGCGCGGGGCCGGGCGCGACGG
The DNA here is from genome assembly GCA_035652475.1 of Candidatus Methylomirabilota bacterium. Lineage (GTDB taxonomy): Bacteria > Methylomirabilota > Methylomirabilia > Rokubacteriales > DASRDR01 > DASRDR01. Next base: position 1,275 of record DASRDR010000113.1, read on the forward strand.
CGAGCATCCGCATCCTGCCGGACGTCGCGGCCGTGCAGCGCGCCGGCGCCGAGGCGGTCGCGGCGCACCTCGAGGCCGCGGTGCGCGCCCGCGGGGTCGCGTTCCTCGCCCTGTCCGGCGGGTCGACGCCGAGGGGCCTGTACGCCCAGCTGGCCGACCCGGCCGGGCCGTTCCGGGCGCGCGTGCCGTGGCCGGCGGTGCACGTGTTCTGGGGCGACGAGCGCTGCGTGCCCCCCGACCACCCGGACAGCAACTACCGCCTGGCGCACGACGGCCTGCTGGCCCACGTCCCGGTCCCCGCCGCCCACGTCCACCGGATCCGGGGCGAGGAGCCGGATGCCGCCGTCGCGGCGGCCGCCTACGCGCGCGAGATGGCGGCGGCGTTCGACGCCCACGGCCGGATCGAGGACGGCTGGCCGCGCTTCGACCTGGTCCTCCTCGGGATGGGCGCGGACGGCCACACCGCGTCGCTCTTCCCGGGGACCGCCGCCGTCCACGAGGCCGCGCGCTGGGCGGTGGCGGTCTGGGTCCCGCGGCTCCAGGCCCACCGGATCAGCCTGACCGCGCCGGTGCTGAACCGGGCGGCCGCGGTGGTCTTCCTGGTGACCGGGGCCGAGAAGGCGGAGACGCTCGCCGCCGTCCTGGAGGGCCCCCGCCGGGTCGACGTCTATCCGAGCCAGGCCGTGCGCCCGGTCGGCGGCGAGCTCCTCTGGCTGGTCGACCGCGCGGCGGGGGCGCGGCTCGCCGGCTGAGCCCCGATCCGGGCGCGTCCGCTCACGACGCGGGCGGGGCATCCGGGCGCTCCCCCTCCGGCGGGGACGGCGCGTCCGGGATCTCGGCCTCCACGTCGATCGTGATCTCCACCTCGTTTCCGACCACCACGCCGTGGTCCCGCAGGTCGGCGTTCCAGCTCACCCCGAAGTCGCGGCGGTCCAGGCGCGCGGTCGCGGTGAACCCCGCGCGGGTGTCGTCGAACGGCGACCGGCACTGGCCGAGGTAGCGCACGTCCAGGGTGACCGGGCGGGTCACGCCGCGGATGGTGAGGTCGCCGGTGACGCGGTACTCGGTCCGGCCGGCCGGCTCGACCCGCGTGCTCCGGAAATGGATCATCGGGTACCGTGCGACGTCCAGGAAGTCGGGGCTGCGGAGGTGGTCGTCGCGCTCGGGCTCCCCCGACCAGAGCGTCGCCGCCTCGATGCTGACCTCCGCCCACGCCTCCTCCGGCCGCGCCGGATCGAAGTCGAGCGTCCCGCTGAGGTTCTTGAACTGGCCGCGCACCGGCGTGATCATCATGTGCCGCACGCAGAACTCGGCGGCGGTGTGCGCCTGGTTGAAGCTCCATCGGGCCATGCGGCGCCTCCTGTTCCGACCCCGGCGGGCAGCTCGAGTGTAGCGCGTCCGCGGCCCCCCGGCCCGCGACGGGGCCGCTCACTCGTCGGGGATCGCCGCGCAGTCCTCCGGGCGCCACCCGAGCGTGACGGCCGCGCCCGCCCCGAGCGGCGCCGGGACGTCGCCGGCGGCCGGCTCGTCGACGCTCCAGAGCGACCCGTGCGGCAGCCGGACGCGGTAGCGCCGGAGCGCGCCCCGGAAGATCACCTCCTCGATGACGCCAGGGCAGGTGTTGGCGGGACTCTCCGGCCCGGGGTCGCCCGGCCGCCGGACGCGGACGCGCTCGGGGCGGACCGCGACCGCGACGCGGCTCCCGGGCGTCCACGTCCGCGGGGCGGCCGCGGTGAGCGCGAGGCCGCCGCAGTCGACCCGCCACCGCCCGTCGCCGGCCGGCCCGGTCACCGTCCCGCGCTCGAGGTTCGAGTCCCCCAGGAACTCGGCCACGAAGCGCGTGGCCGGGCGATCGTAGAGGTCGGCCGGCGGACCCACCTGGACCACGCGCCCGCCGGCCATGACCGCGATCTCGTCGGCCATCGTGAGCGCCTCCTCCTGGTCGTGCGTCACGAACAGCGTGGCGATGCCGAGCGCCCGCTGGATCGCGCGGATCTCGCCGCGCATCTCGGCCCGCAGCCGGGCGTCGAGGCTCGAGAGCGGCTCGTCGAGGAGCAGCAGGCGGGGCTCGATCACGATAGCGCGCGCCAGCGCGACCCGCTGCTGCTGGCCGCCGGAGAGCGCGCCCGGGAGCCGGGACTCCAGGCCGCCCAGGCGCACCAGCGCGAGGGCGCGCGCGACGCGCCGCCGGGCCTCGGCGGCCGGCACGCGTCGCATCCGGAGGCCGAAGCCGACGTTCTCGGCGACGGTGAGGTGGGGGAAGAGCGCGTAGTGCTGGAAGACCATCCCGAGTCCCCGCCGCTCGGGCGGCAGGCCGTCGACCCGCGCGCCGCCGATCCGGACCTCGCCCCGGTCCGGCTGGACGAACCCCGAGACGATCCGGAGGGTGGTCGTCTTCCCGCAGCCGCTCGGCCCCAGCAGGAACACCAGCCGCCCGTCAGGGACGGTCAGCGATGCGTCCTCCAGGGCGACCGCCGTGCCGTAGCGCTTGTGGACGCCGAGCAGCTCCAGGGCGGGGGTCACGGCTCGACGCCCCCCACGTACCGCCGGCTGAAGCCCACGACCCGCTCGGCGATCGCGAGCAGCATCACCACGATCGCGACCTGGAGCGTCGAGATCGACGCGATGATGGGCCGGGCGCTCGACTCGACGTAGTTGTAGATCTGGATCGGCAGCGGCACCAGCCGCGGGGTGGTCAGGAAGAGCGAGACGGCGACGTTGTCGAACGAGAGGATGAAGCTGAACACCGCGCCGGCGACCAGCCCCGGCTTGACCAGGGGCAGGGTGACCAGGCGCGTCGCCGTCCAGGGGCTCGCCCCCAGCCCCCGCGCGGCGTCCTCCAGGGTGCGATCGACCCCGGCGAGCGCGGCGGCGACCGACCGGACGACGTACGGCACCGTCACCGCGACGTGCCCCGCCAGGAGCCGCGCGATCGAGGGCTCGGTGCGGAGCAGGCTGAAGAACTGGAGCAGCGCGATCCCGGTCACGAGCCCCGGCAAGGCCACCGGCGCCATCACCAGCGCGCCGAGGAGCCGGCGGCCGGGGAACCGGTGGCGGACCAGCGCGAACGCGCCGAGCGTGCCCACCACGCCGGCCACCGCGGCGGTGGCGGCGGCGAGCCCCAGGCTCAGCCAGAAGGACTGCACGAAGTCCGGGTACTCGCCGAGGTCGGTGTACCACCGGAGCGACAGCCGCCGCGGCGGGAACTGGAGGAAAGCGGAGTCCCCGAAGGAGACGACGACCACCACGAGGATCGGGGCGAGGAGGAACGCGTAGATCGCGCCGTTGACGGCCGCGAGGAGGAGGCGCGCGCGGCGGCTCATCGCCTCAGGCCGCCGCCCCGGTGCCGCGCATCGAGGCGAGCCCCCGCTGGGCGGCGAGGAACAGGCCGGTGGCGACCACGAGGAGGATGGTCGCGACCGCCGCGCCGAACCCCCACTCGAGCGTGACCGTCATCTGCTGGTAGATGAGGGTGGAGAGCACGATCAGCGACGGCCCGCCCATCAGGGCGGGGGTGACGAAGGCGGCCACCGTGAGCGAGAAGATGAGCATCCCGCCGGCGGCGACGCCGGGGAGCGTGAGCGGGAAGGTCACGGCCCAGAACGCGCGCCACGCGCCCGCGCCGAGTCCCCGGGCCGCGTCCTCGAGCGACCGGTCGACGGCCTCGATGACGCCGACGAGCGACAGGATCGCGACCGGGAGCGCGAAGTGTACCAGGCCGATGAGGACGCCGGTGTGGGTGAACAGGAACTTCACCGGCTGGTCGACCAGGCCGAGCGCGAGCAGCGCCTGGTTGACCGCCCCGTTGTTGGCGAGCAGCACGATCCACCCGTACGTGCGGATGACGACGCTCACCAGCAGGGGGGCCACCACGCACAGCCGCAGGACGGCCCGGCCCCGGTGCCGTCCGCGCGCCAGGCCGTAGGCGACCGGGTAGCCGAGGGCCAGGGCGAGCGCCGTCACCGCTGCCCCCAGCACGAGCGTGGCGGCGAGCGTCCCGCGGTAGAACGGGTCGCCGAGGAAGCGGGCGTAGTTCGCGAGGGTGAGGCCGGGCGGCGTGGGCTGCCCGATCACCACGGGACGGAAGCTCTCGGCCAGCAGGAGCGCCACCGGGAGCAGGAACCAGGCGGCCAGCCAGAACGCCAGCGGCGCCGCCAGCCAGCGGCCGGTCCTCGGGACCCGGCCGCCGCTCGCCGCGGCCGCCGGCGCGCCGCGGCCCGTGGCCGGCGGCCGCGGTCGGCCGCCCGTCACTTCTGGTACTTCAGCGCGTCGTAGATCTCCTTGTTCCAGCGCTCGACCCACGCCCCCCGGGCCCTGGCGAGGTAGTCCTCGTCGGGGAACCGCAGCCGCCCGATCGCCTCCCGCCCGACCGCCACCCGGCCGGCGTACTCCGGCGGCAGCGTCACCTCCCGGTTGGTGGGCGAGTAGTAGATCTTCCGGGCGAACGCCTCCTGCTGCGTCCGATCGAGATAGAAGTTGATGAACTCGTAGGCGAGCGTCTTCTGGCGGGCGGACTTGGGGACGCCGAAGCTGTTCGTGATCGCCAGCGTCCCCTCCTTCGGGATGACCGTCCCGAGCGGGAGACCCTGGTCGATCATCAGCTGCGCCCGGCCGTTCCAGTACGGGGTGAGCCACACGTCCTCGCGCTGGAGGTACGGGACGTACTGGGGGGAGAGCGTGAGCCAGGCGCCCACCTGGGGGACGAGCTCCCGCAGCCGCGCGAACCCGGGCTCGATGTGCTTCTCGTCCCCGCCGCCCATGTAGGCGGCGACCAGGAGGAGGAAGAGCCCCTTGCCCTCCGAGACGTGGGAGACCGCGACCTTCCCCCGGTACTTGGGATCCCACAGGGCGGTCCAGGAGTCGGGCGCCGGCTTCACGCGGTCGCGGTTGTAGAGGAGCACCAGCGGGTCGACCGAGGTGATCGGCCCCCACCCCTGCCCTTCGCGCTGGGCGAAATCGTGGAGCTTCGGCAGGTTCGGGACCCGGTCGGCGCCGATCGGCTCCAGGAGCCCCTCGCGCCCCGCGGCCAGGAGGTCGTAGCCGGTGAGCACGGTGACGTCCCACGTGTAGGTGTCGCGCGTCGCGCGGAGCTTCGCGAGCTTCTGCGCCGAGCTGCCGGTCGCGTCGTAGACGACCCTGGCGTTGAACTGCCGCTCGAACGGCTCGATGACGAGCTTCTTCATCACCTCGCCGTAGTCGCCGCCGTACCCGGAGAACACGAGCTCGCGCGCCTGCGCGCCCGCGGGCCTCGTCCGCCCGGGCGCCCCCGCCAGCGCCGCCAGCGCGATGCTGGCCGTCAGGATCGTCGCCCACGTCCTGGCCCCGCGCTCCATGCCGGACCTCCTCCGGTGCCGCCGGCCGCGCCGCCGCCGGCTCGCCGTGCCTGGTTCGTGCCGCGCCGGCCCTCGCCGGCGCGACAGGAGCGTAGCAGCCCGGCCCGCGGGTGACCAGGCCGGCCGGTCGTGCTATAGAAGCGCGGAGCCGGGAGGGGCCCGCCGGGGGTCGGCGGCGCCGACGCGATCCGCCCGGAGCGCCCGGGGCGGCGCGCCGCCGGCCCCGCGCGCCCGCGGCGGGAAGGGAGGATCGGAGTGGCCAACCTGCCGCTGACGCTCGCCACGCGGGACTACGACCACGTGATGCCGCTCGCCACCGGGGACGTCCGGATCGAGGGCGTGGATCTCCACCTGATCCGGAGCTTCGACGCGCTCTCCCGCGTGACCGGCGAGGCGAGCATCGACGGCGGCGAGGCCTCGTTCAGCCGGTACGTCCAGCGGCTGGCGGGCGGGGACCGCGCGCTGGTGGGGCTCCCGGTGTTCCTCATGCGGGAGTTCCGCCACCGGAACTTCTACGTCCGGCGGGACGCCGGGCTCCGGAGCCTGGCCGACCTGGCGGGCCGCCGCGTCGGCCTGGACGCGTGGCCGAACAGCGGCAACACCTGGAGCCGGGCGCTCATGCGCGAGGCGGGCGTCCCGCCGGAGCGCGTCCGGTGGGTGGTCGGCCGGGTCCACGCGCACGACGCGCCCCCGCCGGCCGACCCGCTGCCGGCCGGGGTCGAGCTCGCGAAGCGGCCGCTCCGGGACATGCTCGTGGACGGCGAGCTGGACGTCCTCATCTGGGCCTGGACCCCGGACGGGTTCTACGACGCCGACAGCCCGCTGACGCGTCTCTTCGAGGACTACGTGACGGCGGAGCGAGCCCACTACCAGCAGACCCGTCTCTTCCCGGCCCACCACGTCCTCGTCCTGAAGCGCGGCGTCGTGGAGCGCGCCCCGCAGCTCCTGCGGGCGGTCTACGCCGGCTTCGAGGCCGCGCGAGCCCACGCCGCGCGCCAGCGGTGGACGCTCCACGAGTCGAGCCCGTGGCTCCTCGCCGACCTGGAAGCGCAGGCCCGGCTCATGGGCCCGGAGGCCGCCGGCTACGGCGTCCGCTCGCCGGAGAACCGCGCCATGGTCGCGCGGTTCTGCACGGAGCAGCACGCCCAGGGGCTGATCGCGCGCCCGCTCGACCCGGCTGCGGTCTTCGCCGACTTCGAGGCCCTGGCCGGCTGAAGTCGTCGGCTCGCGGTCCCGCCCGGCCCCCGCTCGCCCCGGGCGGAACGCCACCGGCGCGGCGCCGCGCGGCAGCCGGCGAGGCCCGAGCGCCGGCGCGACCGGGCTCCCGCCGCCGCCTCGTGCCCGGGAGGGATGCCGGATGACCGAACTGGTCCCGCGGCGGCCGGCCGCGGGACGTCGCGACTCCGTGTGCGCGAACCGCCGTTCCGTCTCCGCCCAGGCCCCCCACCGTCATCGAGACGGCGCCCCGTCCGGCGCCGGCCGAGGGGGGCGTCGACCGGATGCCCCGCCGGCGGCTGTTCGGGGCTTCGGGGCCCGTGATAGGCTGGGCGCGCTCGAGCGGCCCCGTCGTCCGAGGGATCCCATCCCGCACCAAGGGAGGAACGCAGCATGGCCCCACGTGCCCGACTCGTCCTCGCCCTCGCCGGGATCGCCGCCGTCCTGCTCGGCGCCGCCGCCCCGCCCGCCTCGGCCCAGAGCCAGACGATCAAGATCGGGCTCCTCTACGACCACACGGGCCCGTTCTCCGCGGCCGGCTCGCTCAACTCGTGGCGCGGCGCGAAGATGCTCATCGACCACGTCAACGAGAAGGGCGGCGTCCTCGGCAAGTACAAGCTCGTGCAGGTCGACGGGGACAGCCAGTCCAAGACCGAGGCGGCGATCAACGAGGCGGAGCGCCTCCTGAACGTCGAGAAGGTCGACATCCTGGCCGGCGTCTACTCGAGCGCCCAGGCGGTGCCGCTGGCCGAGAAGGTGGACCGCCAGCACAAGTTCCTCTGGATCACGACGGCCATCTCCGACGCGGTGGTGAAGGATCGGAACCTCGAGTACACGTTCCGGCCGCAGACGAACAGCGGGCTGTTCGGGGTGGCGTCGGTCCAGTACGTCGCCGCGTACGCGCAGGAGAAGTTCAAGAAGGCGGCGAAGGACCTGCGGCTCGCCATCATCTACGAGGACGGGCCGTACGGGGTCGGGGTGGCGAGCGCCAACGAGGGCGAGGCCAAGCGGCTCGGCCTCAACGTCGTCCTCAAGGAGGGGTACTCGGCCAGCGCGCCCGACCTCTCGGCGCTCGTGACGAAGCTCCGGGCCGCGCGGCCGGACGTGCTGTTCCACACCGGCTACAACCCGGACATCAACCTGTTCCTGCGCCAGAGCAAGGAGCAGGGGCTGCGTCTGCGCGCGTACATCGGCCACGGCGCCGGCCACAGCCAGGTGGACAAGCTCAAGGAAGCGTTCGGGAACGAGGTCGAGGGCTTCCACACGGTCGACCCGCCCGCCGCCCAGCTGATCGATCCCAAGCAGCTCAAGCCCGGCCTCGGCGAGCTCACCCAGGAGATGGTGCGGCGGTACAAGGCGTACGAGCCGAACGTGCCGGTCGGCGCCATCGCGCCCCACGTCTCGATGGGGTTCAACAACATGTGGATCCTCCTCAACGACATCGTGCCGCGGGCGATCCAGAAGCACGGCGGCTTCTCCCCCGAGGCGCTCGCCCAGGCCGCCCGCGAGACCGACATCCCCGAGGGCGGGACCATGCAGGGGTACGGCGTGAAGTTCTACGGGCCGGGACATCCGATGCGCGGCCAGAACGAGCGGGCCATCGCCGCCGTCTACCAGATCATCGAGGGGCGTCTCCAGCACGTCTGGCCGAAGGTGATCGCCATCCCCAGCCCTCCGGTGCTCCTGCCGGCCTCCTCGCCGCTTGCCGCGCGCTAGTCGTCCCGCTGGCCGGCCGGGCGGCGCGGGCCGCCCGGCTGCCGGCCGCGGCCGGCGATGCTGACCGTCGCCGGCGTCGTGAAGCGGTTCGGCGGGTTCACGGCGCTGGACGGCGTCTCGTTCGAGGTCGTCGAGGGGGAGATCCTGGGGCTCATCGGGCCGAACGGATCCGGCAAGACCACCATGTTCAACTGCATCTCGGGGGTGCTCCGGCCGACCGCGGGCTGGATCCGCTTCCGCGGCGAGGAGATCGCCGGCCTCACCCCGGACGCGATCTGCCACCGCGGGGTCGCGCGGACCTTCCAGATCCCACGCCCGTTCCGGAAGCTCTCGATCCTGGAGAACGTCGCGGTCGCGGCCCACTTCGGCCGGCAGAGCCCCGGAGCGGGCGAGGCGCGGGCGCGGGCCCGCGAGGTGCTCGCCCTGGTCGGCCTGCCGGGCGATCCGGGAGCCTCGACCGCGCTACTCGGGGCGGGCGGGCTCAAGAAGCTGGAGCTTGCCCGAGCGCTGGCCACCGGCCCGCGGCTCCTCCTGGCCGACGAGAGCCTGGGCGGGCTCGACCCGGCCGAGATGGCGGGGGCGGCCGACCTCCTGCGGCGGATCCGGGGCGAGCTCGGCGTCACCGTCGTCTGGGTCGAGCACATCATGGCGACCCTGATGCGGGTGGTCGATCGCGTCGTCGTGCTCGACCACGGCGAGAAGATCGCGGAGGGGACGCCGCTCCAGGTGGCCGAGGACCCGCGCGTCGTGGAGGCGTATCTCGGCGAGAAGCTCGTGGTCCACTGAACGATGCTCGAGGTGCGGAGCGTGACCGCGGGGTACGGCGCGTTCACCGCCCTCTGGGACGTGAGCCTGTCCGTCGCCGCCGGCGAGGCGGTGGCGGTGGTCGGCCCGAACGGGGCCGGCAAGACGACGCTGCTCCGCGTGCTCTCCGGCCTCCTCCCCGCGCGCGCCGGGCACCTGTCGCTGGACGGCATCTCGCTGACCGGCCGGCCCGCCCACGAGGTGGTGGGGCACGGCATCGCGCACGTCCCGGAGGGCCGGCGCATCTTCCCCGCCCTCACCGTCGCCGACAACCTGCGCATGGGCGCGTACCTGCCGGCGGCCCGGCGGCGGTTCGCGGAGAGCCTGGCGGGGGTGTACGCGCTCTTCCCGGTCCTCGCCGAGCGCCGCCGGCAGCGCGCGGGGAGCCTCTCCGGCGGCGAGCAGCAGATGCTGGCGATCGGGCGCGCCCTCATGTCCCGCCCGAAGCTCATCCTGCTGGACGAGCCGTCGATGGGCCTGGCCCCGGTCATGGTCCTCCGGCTCTTCGACCTGATCCGGCGCGTGCGGGGCGAGGGGTACACGATCCTGGTGGTCGAGCAGAACGTCCGGCAGGTGCTGAAGATTGTCGACCGGGCGTACCTCCTGGAGGTGGGCCGGATCAAGCGGGAGGGACGGGCCGCCGAGCTCGCCGAGGACGAGTTCGTGCGGAAGTCCTACGTCGGGCTGTGATCGATCCGATCTTCCTCGTCGAGGCGGCGGTCAACGGCGTCCTGCTGGGCGGGATCCTGGCCCTGCTGGCGCTCGGCCTCAACCTGATCTTCGGCGTGATCGACATCGTGTGGATCGTCTACGTCGACCTGGTCATGGTCTGCATG
>DASRDR010000114.1:0-5286 GCA_035652475.1 Candidatus Methylomirabilota bacterium
CCCTGGGTCACGATCCTCTGGAACTGCGACTGCCACACCTTCGAGCAGGTCGCCCGGCAGCTCATGAAGGCGATCGGCTGCTCGTACGACGACGGGATGGCGATCGCGTGGCGGGTCCACCACGATGGCAGGGCCGTCGTGCGCGCCGGCTCCCGGGATGACTGCGAGCGCGTGGCGCGGATCCTGGCCGAGATCGGGCTGCGCGTCAGCGTCGCCGAGTCGTAGCCGCCGCGCGCGCCGTGCGGCGGCGGCGCCGGCGGGCAGCGGACCCACGGCGGCAGAGAGCCCCGGGCGCGCCCCACGCGTCCCTCTCGCGCGCGGCGCTGGAATGGCGACTACGGCCGCGCCCGAGCGACCCGGCGGCGCGGCCGCGCCCTCGGCCGGCGGGCCCGGGCGTGGCGCGCGGGCGCCACGTAGCTGACGGTCACCAGGGTCTTGATCCCTCCCCGGACGTTCCAGTCCCCCACGACCTCCATCCGGCGCGGGGCGAGCGTGCGCACGAGATCGTCCAGGATGCGGTTGGTCACGTCCTCGTGGAACGCCCCCTCGCTCCGGTACGCCCACATGTAGAGCTTGAGGGACTTCAGCTCGACCAGCCACCGGTCCGGCACGTAGCGGATCCGGATCGTCGCGAAGTCCGGCTGTCCGGTCATGGGGCAGACGCAGGTGAACTCGGGGACCACGTGGTCGACCTCGTAGTCCCGGTCGGGGTGGGGGTTGGGGACGCGCTGGAGATCCTTCGAGGGGGCCGTCGGCATGCGCGGTGCGTCAGTATAGCACCGCCCCGCGCCGGGCCGCGGTCCGCACCGCCTCCAGCGCCGCGAGCGGCAGGCCCTCGAGGATGAGCACGCGCGACCCCAGCCGGTCGAGGGCGAAGCCGCGTCCCTCGGCCGCCCAGGCGGCCCGGTCGTCGTCGGAGGCGGCCGGCCCCAGGCCGTGCTTCGCGGGCAGGATCCGGGCGTACGCCCGGAGGAACGCCGTCGCGGCCGCCTCGTCCGCCCACGCGCTCACCGCGACCAGCGCGGCCCCCGATCCGGGCACGTCCCAGAGCGCGTAGCGGTCACCGCGCCAGGCGGCCGCCGTCGCCGCCGCCCCGGCCGGGTCCGCGCCCCGCGAGAGGACCTCGCCCAGGCCGAACTCGCCCAGGTCGTCCTCGAGGAGGGCCCGAGAGCCGGCCGGCAGCAGCGCGCCGAGGTCGGGGACCGCGAGCGTCTCCGGAGCATCGCGGTGCGCCAGGTACCGGGCGGGGTGGAGGATCGCGGCCGTGGACCGGGGCGGGTCGCGGTAGACCGCCGGGAGCGCGGGCCACGAGCGGTCGCGCACCAGGGCGTGGACGAAGCCCGCCCCGCGCGCGTAGGGGAACGTCAGCAGCGCGCGCACGAACCGCGGCGCGCGGGCCAGGACCGGCCCCGTCGCCGAGGTCTCGATCGCGCGCCGCAGGTCCTCGACGTCGGCCTGCGCGGCGAGCGCGCGGCCCTGGCGACGGAGGGTCCGCTCGAGGACGAGCGCGACCGCCTCGCCCTCGACCAGCGCCTGGCGCGCGAGCCCCGCGTCGCTCCGGCCGGGCACCACGGCGAGGAACCCCTCCAGACCGACCGTGCGGTCCTGGAGGGCGTGCACGAGCTCGTGGGCGAGCGCGTCGGATTGGAGGCCCGGGGTGAGCCAGTTCGCGAGGATCATCTGCTTCGCGACCGGATCGTAGTAGGCGGCCGCCTGCTCGGCCAGGAGGTCGACGAGGAAGCCGGCCAGGTCGAACTCGGGCGGGAGGAGGCCCCACGCGACCATCGCGCGTCGCTCGGCCTCGAGCCGGGCGGGGGAGTACTTCCGGGCGAACTCGGCCGCGACGTACCGGCGGCGCTGCTCGCGGGTGCGGATCACGATCGGTGGCGGCCCGCCGCCGGACGGCGTTCCCCGGAGCGCGGCCAGCTCCCGGAGCAGCTGCGCCGCCTCGGCCCGGAGCGCCGCCCCGCCGCCGGCCTGGGCCCCGGCGGTCGCCGCCAGGGCGGCCAGGGCGATCGCCGCGGCCGCGGCGCCCAGGCGTCGCACCGGCGGCGGGCGGCGCCCGGCGGTCATCGGGCCCGCCGGGCGGCGCGCGCGGGCAGCGAGGCGGGGGCGGCGGACTCGCGCCGGAGGTTCGCGACCGCGATCCCCGCCGCGACCAGGAGCGTCGAGAGCGCCAGCGCGCCGCCGACGGGCTCTCCGAGCACGACGGCGGTCGCGATGACGCCGAAGATCGGCGTGGTCAGCGCGAACGCCGCGAGCGCGCTGGGCCGGTAGGTCTTGAGGAGCCGCATGTTCGCGATGAAGTTGAAGCCGGCGATGATCACGCCCTGGTAGAAGAGCGAGCCGGCCAGGCGCCAGCTCGGGACCGTCACCGCGGGCTCGAACGCCCACGACAGCAGCAGGAACAGCGGCGTGCCCACGACCACCTGGGCCAGCAGCGGCTTGACCGGGTGGATGAACTGCAGCTGCCGGTTCAGCACGATCTGGCGCAGGGCCAGGAGGATCGCGCTGGCCGAGAGGACGGCATCCCCGGCCAGGATCGTGGAGCCGGGCTCGGCGGGCGCCAGCAGCGAGCGGTAGAAGAGCAGGACGATCCCCGCGTACCCGAGGAGCACGCCGCCGACCCGGGTCGACGACAGCCGGTCGCCGGGGACGAGGAAGTGCGCCAGCAGCAGGATGTGCACCGGGTACGCGTTGAGGAGCACGGCCGCGTGGCCGGCCGTCGAGAGCCACACGCCGATGTTGAGCAGCCCGAGCTGCGTCGCGAAGAGGACGCCGAGCCCGAGGAGCGGGCCCAGCTCACCGGGCTCCACGCGGAACGGCGCCCGCGTCCAGAGCCCCCAGCCCACGACGCAGGCGCCGCCGATCGCGAACCGCCAGGCGGCGAGCATGAGGGGCGGGCAATCGGCCACCCCGATCTTCACCGCCACCGTGTTCCCGCCCCAGAGCGCGGCCAGCAGGAGCACCATCGCGATCGCGGGGAGGTCCAGCTCGCGCGGTGCCGGCGGGACGCGGGTCATCCGGCGCGGGCGGCGCGGTCGGGGCGCGCCCGGGGCGCCCGCGAGGCGGGCGAGCGGCAGCTCACCGACACACTCTAGCAACCGCGGCCGGCGGCGGTCAAAAGCATGTACACTCGACGGTCGTGAAGCTCGGGATCATCGGGTTTCCCGGCAGCGGCAAGACCACGCTGTTCAACCTCCTGACCGGTGCCGCCGTCCCCGCGGTGACCCGCGGCCGACTGAACGTCGGCGTCGCGCGCGTCCCCGACGAGCGCGTGACACGGCTCGCGGCCCTGTTTCGCCCCCAGCGCACCGTGCACGCGACCGTGGAGGTCGTGGACCTGGCGGGGTTCGAGCGCGGGGCGCGGGCCACGCTGGACGTGGGCGAGCTGCGGAACTCGGACGCGCTGCTGCACGTGGTCCGGGCGTTCCCGACCCCGGCCCCGGGCTCCTCCTCGGAGGTCGCGCGCGAGGTGCAGGGGCTGGAGGAGGAGCTGGTCCTGGCCGATCTCGAGGTCCTGGAGCGCCGCCTGGAGCGGCTCGGGCCGGGACTCAAGCGGCGGCCGACCGAGGGCGAGCAGCGCGAGGAGGCGCTCCTCGCGCGCCTGCGCGGTCCCCTCGGGGAGGGGCTCCCGCTGCGCGCCCACCCCCTGTCGCCCGACGAGGCGCGTCTCCTCCGCGGATTCCAGTTCCTCTCGCTCAAGCCGATCCTGCACTGCCTGAACGTGGCCGAGGAGGACGTCGCCCGGCGGGAGGAGCGGCTGGCCGAGCTGGAGGCGGTCGCGAAGCGTCCGCACACGATGGTGGGCTGGATCTCGGCCGTGGTCGAGGCGGAGGTCGCCGCGCTGCCGGCCGAGGACCAGCGGAGCTTCCTCGACGCGCTGGGGCTGCCGGAGCCCGCGCTCCACCGCGTCGTCCGCGACGCGTACGCGCTGCTCGGCCTCGCGAGCTTCTTCACGGTCGGGGAGGACGAGGTGCGGGCCTGGACGATCCCCGCCGGCGCCCGGGCGGTCGAGGCCGCCGGCGTCGTCCACTCCGACATCGCGCGCGGCTTCATCCGCGCGGAGGTGATCGGCTGGGCGGAGCTGCTGGAGGCGGGCTCGCTGGCGGAGGCGCGGCGGCGCGGGCTGCTGCGGCTGGAGGGGAAGGACTACCCGGTCCGCGACGGGGAGATCTGCCACTTCCGGTTCAACGTCGCCCGCTGACGGGGGTCGCGCCCGGGGCCGGCCGGGCCCCCCGGAACGGCGCGGTGACGCGCCGGACGCTGCGGGCGATGCCTCCGGTGCCGCCGGCCGGGCGCCCTCACCGCCGCGGGAAGTTCATCGCCTCCACGAAGAGATCCTGGAAATCCGGGTGCGTCGCCAGCGCGACGTGCTCGATCGACCGGGCGAGCCGCTCCGCGCGCGCGCGCTCCGGCTCGGACACCAGGGCGAGCTGGGCGCCGAGGGCGGCCGCGTTCCCGACGTAGCGGATGCGACCCTCGCCCAGGTCGGGGATCAGGCCGATTCGGACCGCGCTCGGAATCGAGAGGTAGTTGCCGAACCCGCCGGCCAGCAGCAGCTCCGAGAGCTCCTCGTCGCCGATCCCGAGGACGTGCTGCAGCATCCGGATGCCGCTGGCGATGGCCCCTTTCGCGAGCTGGATCTGGCGCACGTCCTCCTGCGTGAGCACGATCTCCCCGCCGTCCGCCGCTCCCCCGCGCGGGACCAGGACCATGAGCCGCTCCTCCCCCCGCTGGACGAGCCGGGCGCCCAACGCCGGCGGGAGCCGATCCCGGTGCTCGACCTGCAGGAGCCCCGTCCAGTCGAGCAGGCCGGCGTCGAGCGCGGCCGCCACCGCGTCGATCAGCCCCGACCCGCAGACGCCCTGGGGGGCGGCGTCGCCGATCACGTGGAATCGCAGGTCGCCGTCCTCCAGCGACACCCGGTCGATCGCCCCGACCGCCCCTCGCATCCCGCAGCGGACCTGGGCGCCCTCGAGCGCCGGCCCGGCCGGCGCCGAGCACGCGAGGAGCCGGTCCCGGGTGCCCATGACCACCTCGCCGTTGGTGCCGATGTCCACGACCGCGCGGATCCGCTCGCCCGTGTCGAGGCGGGTCGCGAGCGCCGCCCCGACGGCGTCCGCGCCGACGAACCCGGCCACGAGCGGCAGCAGGCAGACCCGCGCCTCCGGGTTGATCTTGAGGTGGAGCGCCCGGGCGGGGAGCACGAGCGGGTCCCGCACGACGGCGGTGTACGGCGAGAGGCCCACGTACGTCGGGTCGATCCCGAGGAGGATGTGGTGC
>DASRDR010000115.1:0-3238 GCA_035652475.1 Candidatus Methylomirabilota bacterium
CCCCCCGCCCCCGGCGGTCAGGGGGACTCGGACGACTCGGGCCGGGCCGGACCGGCGCGCTTGAGGTGGATCGTGCCCTGGAACGACTCGAGCTCGACCCGCGCGGTCCCCCGGCCCAGGGTGAGCTCCATCCGGCGGCCCCGCCGCTCCCGGAACGCCAGCGGGAAGTCCGAGGCGAAGTCGCCCTGGAAGGTCGAGACGGTGACCAGGGCGTCCGCCCCGTCCGGGACCGCGACCGTGAGGTCCCCGTTGTGGGTGACCAGCCGGTAGCGCCCGTCCGGGCGAATCGCGCCGTCGTAGCTCACGTCGCCGTTCACGGTATTGGCGTCCACGTTGCCCGACTGGACCCGCTCCAGCCTCAGGTCCCCGTTCACGGTCTGGACCTGAACGTCGCCCGAGACGTCGCGCACGGTGACGTCGGAGTTCACCGAGCTCGCGTCGATCCGGCCCTTGGCGCCCTCGAGCGAGACGTCGCCCTGCACTGACCGGAGCGACACCACGCCGCTCCCTCCCTTGAGCGACACGTCCCCGTCCACCGTCTCGGCCGAGACCGGGCCCTCGACGCCGTCCACGGTGATGCTGGTGTTGACGCCCGAGAGACCGAGCGGCATCCAGGGCGGCACCGTGATCCGGTAGCTCACCCGCCCGTGCCGGCCGGGGCTCCGGACGCTCAGCTCGCGGGGGGACTCGTCGATCTCGACCCGGGCGCCCCCACTCGGGGTGGCCTGGATCCGCACCGCGTCCCGCGACCAGGTGCCGACGGCGATCTCGC
Source organism: Candidatus Methylomirabilota bacterium (assembly GCA_035652475.1). Lineage (GTDB taxonomy): Bacteria > Methylomirabilota > Methylomirabilia > Rokubacteriales > DASRDR01 > DASRDR01. The sequence continues at coordinate 773 of DASRDR010000115.1, forward strand.
CGGCGGGCGCGCTCAGCTCGAGGCGCTGCCCCTGCCGCGCCGCGAGGGTGGTGTCGATCTGCTGGGTGCCGGCCAGCGCGGTCAGCGTGAGGGCGAGCAGCACGGGGTGCTCCTTTCAGCTCCGGGCGGCGAGCGCCGCGGCCCGGCGGAGGAGGTCCAGCTTGAGCCGCAGGGTGCGCGCGAGGTGCGCGTTGAGGTAGGCGCTCGCCGGGTCGGCGGCGAGGGCGCGCCGCGCGTCGGCGATGGCGCGGTCGATGATCGCCAGGTTCCGCTCCAGGACCCGCACGGTGGCCGTGTCGAGGGTGCCGCGACCCGCGGCCAGAACCCGCTCGAGGTCGGCCACGGCGCGGTCGTAGTCTGCTTCCGCCGCCGCGGGGATGGGGGTCGGGCCCGGGGCCACCGCGGGCACCGGCCGGGCGACCGGGGGTCGTCGCTCGGCGAGCCACCAGGCGGCGCCGCCCGAGGCGGCCACGAGGACCAGCGCCGCGGCGGCGAGCTCCGGAAGCGAGAAGGACCAGCGGCGCCGGCCCGCGCGCGGCTCGAGCCCGGTCGCCACCGCGGGGCGGGGGGCGAGCCGCCGGGCGATTCCCGGCCAGAGGTCGGTCGCGGGCTCGCGCGCGGCCAGGCGCCTCGCCCGCTCCGCCACCGCCCGGAGCTCGGCGAGCACCGCGGTGCAGGTGGGGCAGGCGGCCAGGTGGCGCTCGACCGCGGCCCGCTCGTTGGCGGCGAGCTCGCCGTCGAGGTACTCCGACAGCTTGGCGGTCCAGGGATCGCGCTCCATCGGGGCGGCCTCCGGCTAGCGGCTCAGATGGCGCCGGAGCGCCATGCGGGCGTGGTGGAGCTGGGACTTGGAGGTCCCCACCGCGACCCCCAGGAGCCCGGCGATCTCCTCGTGGCGGTATCCCTCGACGTCGTGCAGCACGAACACCTCTCTCGCGCCCGGGGGCAGCCGCTCGATGGCGGCCTCGAAGTCTACCGAGAGCTCCGGCGAGTCGTGGCGCCCGGGCGCGGCGGCCAGGACGCCCTCGTCCTCCAGGAAGCGCCGGCGTCGCTTCCCCAGCTCCTCGCGCCGGGCCAGGACCACGTTCACCCCCAGGCGGTGGAGCCAGGTGCCGAAGGCGGCCTCGCCGCGGTAGGTGGCGAGCTTCTGCCAGGCGCGCACGAAGATGTCCTGGGTCACCTCGTCGGCGTGCTCCTCGCCCAGCATCCGGCGGGCGAGCGTGTGCACCCGTGCGACGTGCGCGCGGTAGAGCCGCTCGAAGGCATGGGTATCGCCGCTCGCGGCGAGGGCCACCTCGACCGCCTCGGCGTCGCTCCGGTCGCTGGGCAGGTGGTCCGTGGGCAGCGCCGCTCCCGGTCGGGGGTTCGCCATGCAGGTCGTTGGATCGTCCGGCCGCCCGGAAGGTTGCAGCGCGGGGCGGGGGGTGCGCCAGCCGTCAGCCGTCAGCCTTCAGCCATCAGCCTTCAGCCATCAGCTGACGGCTGATAGCTGATGGCTGATGGCTGATAGCTGATGGCTAATGGCTGATTGCCGCGAAGCGATCCGGGAACTGCTTCCCGATCGCCGCGGCGAGCGGATCGGCGATCATCCGCATGTGCGCCGCCGCCTCGCGGAGCTTGGCGTAGGCCTCGGCCCAGTCCTTCCGGGCCTGGGCGTCCACCACCGCCTTGAGCCCCACGACGTGCTCGCGCACCAAGCCGGCCACCACGTCCTTGGGGAGGTGCGGGTTGGCCGAGGCGAGGAAGGCGCCGAATTCGTCGGCGTAGCCCAGGAGGTCCTTCACCGCCTTCTCCTGCATCGCCTTGTCCTTCTTGGCGACGCCGGTGGTGTAGTCCACGAAGAAGCCGATGTGCTTCCGCCAGAGCGCGAGGAACGCGGAGCCCGCGCTCTCGCCGTAGACCGAGCCGATCGCCTGGCCGAGCGCGACGCTGTTGGCGTCGAGCGCCCCGGCCGCGTCCTTGAACTCGCCCGAGCGGCCGCCGAGCGCGGCCGCGGTAGCCGAGCCGGCGAGCCAGACGTGCTCGGCCAGCGTGGTGTTGAGCGTGGTGCGGAGGTCGGACGCGCTGGCCGCCTGGGCGGACGCCGCGCGGGGCGCCGCGGCGAGCAGGAGCGCGGCCACGGCCGCGGCCGCGGGGTACAGCCTGCACTTGAGGGACATGATCAGGGCTCTCCGTGAAAGTGAGAACGACGGGGATCGAGGTGTTCCGCCGCCCCCTCTACGCCGGGGAGGGGGGCGCCGGATTGGTGGGGCCGCCGCGGCGCGGTAAATTGCGCGGCAGCGGGATTCGTCCTTCCATCGCGGATGTCCTATGGCCACGCTCACCCATCCCGGCCGCATCAGCGCCCCGACCGGCCCCGTCCTGAGCTGTAAGGGCTGGCACCAGGAGGCCGCGCTCCGGATGCTCATGAACAACCTGGACCCCGCGGTCGCCGAGCGGCCGGAGGAGCTCGTCGTCTACGGCGGC
>DASRDR010000116.1:0-16873 GCA_035652475.1 Candidatus Methylomirabilota bacterium
CCGGCCGCGGTGTCGATCGCGTTCTGGATGACGATCTTCTGGTTCGGCCAGATCACGAACCAGACGTTCGCCCACATGATGCTGCCGAGCAGGCCGCCCAGGAGGATCGCCCAGCCGTAGGACGCGGCGAAGAACCCGCCCTGCCCCAGCCGGTGCAGGATGATGAGCCACCCGGAGAGGAACGTGAACATGGCGCCCCAGCGGAACCACCAGAGGGCGCGGGGGACGAGCTTCTGGACGGCCCCGCTCCGCACCGGGGCGTCCGTCTCGGCGAAGAAGGGCGTCTGGACGAAGTTGAAGTAGTAGAGCAGGCCGATCCAGGTGATGCCGGAGAGGAAGTGGATCCACCGCAAGAGGAACAGCCAGCCTTCGGTACTCGCCAGCGCCATACCGTGCCTCCTATCGCTGCTGCCGAAGCAGGAGCCCCGGGCGCGCCAGCGTACGCGCATGCCTGGAGCCGCGGGGCGGTGCAGTGCATGTCGCCGTGCTTGCTCGGAGACGATTAGAGCCGGGCGGTTCCCGGGTGTCAACCCCGACCGCGGTCGCGCGAGCGACGCCGCCAGCGCGCGAGCGGATGGCGCGCCCCCGTCGGTCGGCGGGCCGGGCGCGGCGCGACCCTTGTCGCGGCCGAGCGCTCCACGCGCGCCTCGTGGTGGTCCTCCGGCCTCCACGTCGTGCCGCCGGCGCCCGGGCGGGGATGCCGGCGGTACCGGGAGAGTCGCCTTGAGCGCCACGTCCGACCGGGCGTATAGTGGGCCTGGTCGGCCAGGCCCGGCGATGGGGTTCGCCGCCTAAGCGCCGCCCTCCCGGCGGCTGATGACTCCTACCGAGCAGGACCTCGGTGGGAGTTTTTTTGTGCCGGTGACCGGGCGGGTCGCCCCCGGGACGCGGGCCGGGGCGGTACGCTCGAGTGCACGCGGTCGGCTGGAGTAGAGGGGAGACTCGCGATGCCCAACGTGTGGTTCCTCGCCGCGTTGTGGGTCGGGCTGGGGCGAACACCTTCTTCATGCCGCGTCACCTGCTGCCGACCGAGGAGCCGCTCGAGTCGGTCCCGCCGACGATCATGCGGGCCGTGGGCACGCGATCCTGAGCGGAGGAGGCCAATGTTCCAGAGGGTCCTGATCGCGTACGACGGCTCCGACGGGGCGCGGACGGCCCTGCGCGTGGGCATCGGCCTCGCGACGCGGCTCGAGGCCGAGCTTCACACGATCTCCGTCCAGGAGCATCTGCCTCACTACGCGGCGAGCATCGACGAGGTCCAGGACGCCAAGGAGCGGATCGACGCCTACTTCCGCCGACTCACGAAGGAGGTCCGGGATCTGGCGAAGCCGTGATCCGGAAAGGCGCGCTTGCGCGGTGCGACTCGTCCTCATCTGCCTCGGGGGGCCGCGGGGACCGGCGTGGTCGGCGTGTGGGCGCCGCGTGACGCGGGTTCCGGCCGGGCTCGCGCCGGGGCTGCTCCTCGGGCTGGTTCTCGGCCACGGCCCGTCGGGATCCTTGTCGCCGCTGCGGCGTGCCTGGGCCCCGGCGGAGTCCTCGGATCGTCGTTCCCGCTGGTCGGACGGCGCAAGGAGGGAGGAGGGTGGGGGAGCACCGTGCACTCGGCGCGTGGCTCCGTGACGTGACGGGGATGGCGGTCCTCGCGAGCGCGGGCGCGCTCGCGCTCGGCGGGGCCGCAGGAGCGGTCGTCCTGGCCGTTCCGGCCCGGGGCCAACCGCTCGTCGCGGGCCTGGCCGCGCTGGCGGTCGTCCTCGGCACGGGGCGCGTGCTCGTGGCGCGGGCTCGCCCCGGGATCTCCATTGTGGCGGGGACGGGTAGCCTGCCCGCCGGTCCCGCCCGTCCTTCGGTGCCCGGAGGGTCGCGTGGCACGATCCGCTGACGCGGCGCGTTCGGCCCCGGACCTCCCCGCCGTCCTGCGGGAGGTCGCCCGCGCCGGGAAGGAGGTCGGCGTCGACCACCTCCCGGCGGAGGCGGCCGCGCTCGCCGAGCGGCTCGCGGCGGGGCGCTTCTTCGTCGCCTGCGTCGGGCAGTTCAAGCGCGGCAAGTCGACGCTCCTCAACGCCCTGGTCGGCGAGCCCGTGCTCCCCACGGGCGTCGTGCCGGTCACGGCAGTCCTCACGGTGCTGCGGCACGGCCCATGTCGCGCGGCCCGGATCCGGCTGCGGGACGGGACGTGGCGCGAGATCGAGCCGGGGGAGATCGGCGCGTACGCCACGGAGACGGAGAACCCCGACAACCGCAAGGGCATCGAGGCCGTCGAGGTGTTCGTGCCGAGCCCCCTCCTCGCCTCGGGGATGTGCCTGGTCGACACGCCGGGCCTCGGCTCGGTGTTCGCCGGCGGCGCGCGCATGACGCGCGCCTTCGTCCCTCACATCGACGCCGCCCTGGTCGTCCTCGGCGCGGATCCGCCGCTCTCCGGGGAGGAGCTGGCCCTGGTCGAGGAGGTCGCGCAGCACACCGATGCGCTCGTGTTCGTCCTCAACAAGGCGGACCGGCTCTCGCCGGCGGACGCCGACGAGGCACGACGGTTCGCCGAGCAGGTCCTCGCCCGGCGCCTTCGGCGCCCCGTCGGACCGCTCCTCGAGGTCAGCGCGACCGAGAGGCTGGCGGGGGGCGCCACGCGCGACTGGGCACGGCTGGAGGCCGCGCTCGCCACGCTCGCTCAGCGGTCGGGCCGGCAGCTGGCGGAGGGCGCTGTCCTGCGCGGGGCCAGGCGGCTCGCGGATCGCGTGCTGCAGGCGATCGACGCGCACCGGGAGGCGCTGGCGCGGCCGCTGGACGAGTCGGAGCGGCGCCTCGCGGCCCTCCGGGAAGCGGCCGCCGAAGCCGAGCGGGCGCTGCGGGATCTCCGACCGCTGTTCGCCGCCGAGCAGGAACGGCTCGGGCGGGCGTTCGAGGCCGAGCGGCGCGCCTTCCTCGCCCGGGCGGTGCCGCGCGCCCTGGAGGAGCTCGAGGGCGGCCTCCTGGCCGGCGAGCCGCGGCACCGACTCCATCGCGCCGCGATGGAGAGAGCCCGTGGCATCGCCCGCCGGTATGCGGAGGCCTGGGTCACCGACGTGGAGCCGCGCGCCGAGACCCTGTATGCCGTGGCCAGCCGGCGGTTCGTCGAGCTCGCCAACCGCTCCCTGACTCGCCTGCGCGAATCCGGCGACGCGGCGCTGGCCCGGTTGCCGGCGGAGATCGTGCCGGAGAGCGGGTTCCGGATGCCCCGCCAGTTCTACGCGACGGACCTGATGCTCGTGGCCTCCGCCGGCCTCGGCCGCGCGCTGGCGATCCGGCTTGCGCCGCGCCCCGTGGCGCTGGCACTGGTGCGGCGGGACGCCCGCGCATACCTCGAGCGACTCCTCGCGACGAACAGCGCGCGGGCCGTCAGGGACCTCACCGAGCGGGTCATCGAGAGCCGGCGTCAGCTGGAGTCACAGCTGATCGTGGCACTTCACGAGGTCACCGCGTCGGCCGAGCACGCCGTCCAGCAGGCCCGGATCCAGCACCAGGCCGGGGCGGCAGCGGTCGCCGCCGAGCTCGCGCGCCTGGACGGCCTGCACCGGCTGGTGGCGAGTCTCCGACCCTGATCCGGCGGTGGCGTGGGTTTCCGGGGGTTCACGCCGGCCGCCAGCCGAGACGCTGGCGTCGTCCCACGAGAACGAACACCAGAGCCGCAGCGAGCTCGACGGCCACGCAGAAGGCGATCGCCGCCGGGACGGAGCGCTCGTAGAGCACGCCGATCACCGCGCTGCCCAGGAACCAGGACAGGCCGTACCCGGCCGTGAAGAGCCCATAGGCCGACGCACGGCGGTCCGCCGGGACCATCGGCGCCACGGCCGCGGGGACGACCGACTCGTGCACCCCGATCCCGAGGCCCCACAGGGCGGCGCCGGCCAGGGCCCCCGAGAATCCTCCCGAGAAGACCAGCGGCGCGAACAACGCCGTGACCACCGTCAGGGGGGCCAGGACCGACAAGCCCCGGCGATCGTACAGCCGACCCATGACCGGCGAGGCGACGGCGCCCACGCCCATCGCCACGGCATAGAGCACGGGGATCCAGCTCGGGTCGACCGACGCGGTGCGGGCGAAGTGATACGCGATGAGCGGATAGTCCGCGAACCCCGCGGCCACGAGCGCGGCGCCGGCCAGGTACCACCAGAAGATGCGCGGCAGGCCGCCGGTCCGGATCTGCGGGAGGCCGGCTTCCAGGTCCTCCGGGCGCGGGTAGAGCCAGCGGGCGACCATGAGAAACGCCAGACAGACGAGGCCCGGAACGAGGAGGGCCGCGAAGGCGCGCCGGTAGTCCCCGGAGAGCACGAGCATCGCGGCGACGACCAGCGGCCCGACCAGCGCGCCGGCCTGGTCGAGCCCCTCGTGCACCCCGAACGCCCACCCGTATCCGATCTCCCGGGCGGCGTGGGATAGCATCACGTCCCGCGGAGGGTTCCGGATCGCCTTGCCAGCCCGCTCGAGCATGATCAGGGCTGCGGCGGCCGGCCAGCTGGGCGCCACCGCCAGCAGCGGCACGGCGAGCATCTGGACCACATAGCCGAAGATCGTGATCGGCCAGAACTGCCGGGTCCGATCTGCGGCGCGCCCGGACACGAGGCGCAGGCCGTACCCGAGCAGCTCGCCAAACCCGGTCACGACGGCGACGGCGGTGGCGCTCGCCCCGAGTACAGCCAGGTAGGGCCCGAGGATGCTACGGGAGCCCTCGTACGTGAAGTCGGCGAAGAAGCTGAGGATCCCGATCAGCACGACGAACCGCAGGGCCGCCCGGCGCCGGCCCGCTCCGGGTGCCGCAGGCGAGGGGTAACTCATGATCGGCCGCCCGGGTGCGCCGCGTCCCCGGACGGTTCCCACGCCGACCCGGAGATCCGTGGGCGGACGCTCGGCCGGTCGGGCATCAGTGGCGCGGGCTGGCAGGCGAGACGAGAACCGCGGCGTCCGTCAGGGCCGGACGCCGAAGCGCGCCCCATCCCTTCGGCACGGTGGGCCCGGCGAGACCCTCGCTCCGGAACAGTGCGAGCACCTGCCGCAACAGCGGCTCGTGGCCGGCGCTCTTCGACTCACCGATAGACCCGGACGAACACTTGCTCGCCTTCGAGTCCCCGCATGCGGCACGCCTCTTCCGCTCGCGGACGGGAGGAGCTTGGGGCGAGTCGGCGCGAGCCCAGGCGTCGCGCGCCTCGCCCAGGGTCGCCGGCGCTATTGCCCCCCTCGCTGTACGTAGCTCTTCACGAACTCCTCGGCGTTGTCCTCGAGGACCTCGTCGATGTCCTCGATCAGCTCGTCGATGTCCTTCTTGATCTTCGAAGCCCTCTCGGCGAGCGTCGCTCCGGACCCGGATGGCGGCGGCTTCTGCTCCGCCTCGCCCTCGGTGCTCCGCTTCCCCTTGCGTTCCTGCTCGGCCATCGCCCGTCTCCCTGGACTGGAGCTCACGCGGCGGCGAGCACGGCAGCGGAGCTCCAGAAACAAAAAACTCCTGCCGGGTTTCCCCGGTAGGAGTCATCAGCCGCCCCCCTCGGGGGCGGCGGTTCGGGGCGGTACTCCATCGCCCGAGTCTCACCGTACCCTACGCTCGGTTCACGCCATGGTCAAGGTCGCTCCGCCGTGACAGGTCGCTCCGCCGTGACGCGCGGCGCCCGACGAGCAGCAGGTTCACGTCGAGCCCGCCCGTGTCGGCCCCCGGGGCTGGACGTCGTCCGCGACGTCGGCCCGCGCACGCGCCGGTGCCGGCGACGAGAGCTCCGGCGGACGGGCTCCGCGAGCGGAGGAAACGGGAGGGGCGGTGGGAGGAATCGAACCTCCGACACGGGGCTTATGAGTCCCCGTGTCCGGCCTGTCGCCACGCGGACTTGCGCGGATGGAGGTACAGACGGCGGTACAGGCTACTCCCGGTAGCCGCGGTGCTGCAGGCACAGCGTCAGCGCGTTGCGGCCGCGCAGGCTCGCGGCCACGTCCGGCGACATCGGGCGCGCGTACCCGATCGCGGCGGCCACGTCGACCGCCGCCACCGCCGCGCCCGCGAGCGCGACATCCCCGCCGCCGGCGAGGGCGGCCCCCAGGATGCCCGCAGTGATGGTCGCGTTCTGCTCGCCCGGCCAGTTCGGGTCGTCGATCGCGGCCTGGGCTTCGGCGCGGCACTCCGCCCAGTCCCGGTCGCTCACGCCGGGCCAGCGCGTCAGGGGGAAGGGCTGGGTCAGGGTGCAGCCGACCAGGATGGGGGCGAGCGCGAGGATTGCGAGGCGGGTCATCGTCGTCTCCTCCGTGGTGCCAGGGCGCGCGTGAGCCGGCCGGCAGCCGCCTCGAGCGCCCGATCCGAGACCCGGCGAGTGTACACCTCGCTGGCCTGCCGCGAGGCGTGGTGGAGGAAGGCCATGATCGCATCGGTCGGGATGCCCGCCCCCCGCGAGCGTGACCCCGACCAGCTGCCGGAGGTCATGGACCGGCGGACGGGCTCCGCGAGCGGAGGAAACGGGAGTGGCGGTGGGAGGAATCGAACCTCCGACACGGGGCTTATGAGACCCCTGCTCTGCCGCTGAGCTACACCGCCGAGCCCGCGGCCATGATAAACGATCGGCCGGAGGCCCTCAACGCGCCGCCGCCGTTGCCGTTTCCCTCCGGCCGGCCGGGCAGCGAGCGCCGCGCCGCGGAGGCCCGGACGGGTCGGCGCGGGCCGTCGCGCCGCCGCGCGGCGGGCCCCGGGCCGCTCGGGGGGCGTCTGCTATAATCGCCAGCGTCACACCCCACCGCGCGAGCGCGCCCCACCAGGAGGACGTATGGACCGGCACCTGCGGATCCACGACGAAGAGAACCCGCACTACGAAGACGACGAGGACGAGGAGGAGGAGCTCGACGAGGAGGAGGCCGAGGGCGACGGGGACCTCGAGGACGACGAGCTCGAGGAGGATGACGAGGAGGAGTTCGAGGACGACGAGGACGACGAGGACGACGACGAGGATCTCGACGACGAGGACGACCTCGACGAGGACGAGGACGACGAGGAGGACGAGGACTGACCGTGCCGTCCCGCTCGTGCGCCTCAGACCTGCCGGGCGCGGCTCCGGCGCCGGCCGTCCACGTCGCCCGGTCCCGGTCCGAGGGACCGGCACGGCTGGACGCCCTCGCCGCCCCGCCGTCCCGCCGGGGGACACGGCATGAGTGACGAGTTCCTGGTCGAGCGCGCCGGCCGGGTCGCGACGGTCGTCTTCAACCGGCCGCACGTCCGGAACGCCTTCAACCTGGCGATGTGGACGGGGCTGCCGGCGGTCGTCGAGGACCTCGGGCGGGACCCGGAGGTCCGCGCGATCGTCTTCCGCGGCGCGGGGGAGGAGGCGTTCGCCTCCGGAGCCGACATCTCGGAGTTCCGGGAGCACCGGAGGGACCGTGCGAGCGCCGAGGCGTACAACGCCTGCACCGCGCGCGCGTACCACGCCATCGAGACGTGCCCCAAGCCGACCGTGGCGATGGTCTACGGCTACTGCATGGGCGGGGCGATGGCCACGGCGATGGCGTGCGACCTCCGCTTCGCGGCCGACACCGCGAAGTTCGGCATCCCCGCCGCGCGGCTCGGCATCGTCTACGGCCTCCACTCGGTGAAGCGGCTGGTGGGCTTGGTCGGGCCCTCGCGGGCGAAGGACATCCTCTTCTCCGCCCGCGTGCTCGACGCCCAGGAGGCGCTGCGGGTCGGCTTCGTCGACCGGGTCGTCCCCGCGGCGGAGCTGGCGACGATGACCTACGACTACCTCGCCCGCGTCGCCGAGAACGCGCCCCTCACCGTCCGGGGGGCGAAGGTCATCGTGGAAGCCATCGTCGAGGATGGCGGCGTCGCCCGGCAGGACGAGATCGAGCAGCTGCAGCTGGCGGCGTTCGAGAGCGAGGACTACCGGGAGGGCACCGCCGCCTTCCTCGAGAAGCGGCGGCCGCGGTTCTCGGGTCGCTGACCGCCCTGCCCAGGCTCGCGCTCGGAGTCGGGACCGCCGGAGACGCGGCGGCCGCGGTTGCTGGACCGGTGACCCGCGCTCCCGATCAGAGCGGCCCTCCGCGGACACCCGGCCGCCGGCCCGACGGGCCCGGCGCGAGCCATGGCGCGCGTGCGGCGGACCCGCTCGGCGGTCGCACCCGGCGGCCGGTGCGGGTCCCGCCGACCGCTCCCGGGCCGGCCCGCGCCCGTCGTGGGGTATAATCCGAACCAAAGCGCGCGACGGCATTGACTCACCCGCGCACGATGACGGAGGAGAACGGCATGGTCACGTTGACCGAGGCGGCCGCCAAGAAGGTGCAATCGCTCCGGCTGGAGGAGGGGAAGCCCGACTGGGGCCTCCGGCTCCGGGTGGTCGGCGGGGGGTGCTCGGGGTTCTCGTACGAGCTCGGCTGGGAGGACGCGCCGCAGGCGGAGGACCAGGTCGTCGAGTCGGAGGGCGTCAAGGTCTTCGTCGACCCGAGCAGCGCGCCGTACGTCGGCGGGGCCCAGATCGACTACGTCGACAGCCTCTACGGGTCCGGGTTCTCGATCAACAACCCGAACGCCACGGGCACCTGCGGCTGCGGGCACTCCTTCCAGGCCTGAGCCTCCAGCCGGCCGGCGCGCGGTGAAGATCCCCGTCGCGCTGTTCGCGCGCTACCGGGAGGCGGTCGGCCGGGGGCGCGTCGAGGTGGAGGTCGCCGAGGGCGCGACCGTCGAGGACGTGTGGCACGCGCTGGCGAGCGCCCATCCGGCCCTCGCCCGGTACCGGCCGCACACCCTGTTCGCCATCGGGACGGAGTACGTCGAGCCGGATCACCGCGTCCGGGCCGGCGAGGAGCTGGCCTGCTTTCCCCCGGTCAGCGGAGGGCGCGGCGCGTGTACCGGGTGACCGAGGAGCCGCTCTCCCCTGATGCGGTCGCCCGGGCGGTCACCGTGCCCGAGGCAGGCGGCGTCGCCCTGTTCCTGGGCGTCGTCCGGAACCAGACTGGCGGCCGGCCGGTCGTGGCTCTCGAGTACGAGGCCCACGTCCCGATGGCCGAGGCGAAGCTGAAGGAGATCGCCGAGGACGTCCACCGGCGCTGGCCCGGCGTGCGCCAGGTCGCGATCGTCCATCGCATCGGTCGCCTGGCGGTCGGGGAGGCGAGCGTCATCATCGGGGTCGGCGCGGGGCACCGCGGGGACGCCCTGGCCGCCTGCCAGCACGCCATCGACACCCTCAAGCGGATCGTCCCGATCTGGAAGCGCGAGATCTTCGAGGACGGGTCCGTCTGGGTCGGACTCCAGGGCGACGCGCCGCCGCCCGGCTGGACCGGCCGCGATGCCGGATGAGCGGACGCGCCGCGCGCCTCCCGGACCCTCGCTCGTCGAGGCGGTGCGCGCGGCGATCGCGCGTCATCGCCTGCTGGTCCCGGGCGACGCGGTCGTCGTAGGCGTCTCGGGCGGCCCCGACTCGGTCGCCCTGCTCCACGTGCTCGCCCTGCTTCGCGCCGACCTGCGCCTGCGGCTCACGGCCTGTCACGTGCACCACGGCCTCCGCCCGGAGGCGGACGGCGAGGCCGCGTTCGTCGGCGCGCTGGCCGGCCGGCTCGGCTGCGCGGCGCGGGTCGTGCACGTGCAGGTCCCCGCCGGGGGCGGGCGGTCGCCGGAGGAGGCCGCGCGGCTCGTGCGGCACGGCGCGCTCGTGCGCGTGGCACGCGAGGTCGGGGCGTCCCGCGTCGCGCTGGCCCACACGGCTGACGATCAGGCCGAGACGGTGCTGATGCGGATCCTGCAGGGGGCGGGGCCGCGGGGCCTGGCGGGCATTCCCGTCCGGCGGGGCCGGATCGTCCGCCCCCTCCTCGAGGTTGATCGTGCCGCGATCAGCGCGCACCTGCGGGCCCATGGGCTCGCCGCGGTCACCGATGCGAGCAACCGCGATTCGAGGTTCCTCCGCAACCGGATCCGCCACGAGCTCCTCCCGCTGCTCGCGGCCCAGGCCGGCCCGGGCCTGCCGCGGGCGCTCCGGCGCACGGCCCGGGCCTGCCGGGAGGCGGTCGAGGCGCTGGATGCGCTCCTGCGGCCAGCGCTGGCCGGGGCGCTGCGGCCGACCCCGGTCGGCTGGCGGCTCGGCCTCGCCGCGCTGACCGGGCAGACGCCGGGGTCGGTGAAGACGCTCCTCCGCCTGGCCGTGGTGGAGGCGGCCGCGGGCCGGCTCGCGTCCGGGCTGCGCGCCGGCCACCTGGACGCCCTGGCCGCGCTTCCCGGGGCGCCGGTGGGCGCGTGCGTCCGGCTGCCCCGCGGGGTCCTGGTGGAGCGCGGCCGCGACGCCCTCTGGATCCTGCCTCCGGGCGCCGCCCGGGGCGGGCATCTCGCCGTCCCGGAGTCGGTCCGGCTGGGCCCGGTGCGGCTCCAGGCGCGGCTCACCGCCCCGATCGACGCGCCGGAGGACCCGGCCGGCGCGGCGAGCTTCGACGCGGCGGCGCTCGACGACGCTGCCGCGATGGACATCCCCGGGCCGCTCGGGTGGCGGCGCTGCCGCCCGGGCGAGCGCATCCTGCCGTTCGGCGGGCGCGGCCCGGTCCGGGTGACGCGGCTGCTCGCCACGGCCGGCGTGCCGCGGCGCGCGCGGGCGCGCTGGCCGCTCGTCGTGGCCTCGCGGGCGGGGGGGGACGAGGCGGTGCTCTGGGTCGTCGGCGTGCGGCGCAGCGTGGCGGCGCCGGTCACTGCCGGGACCGTCGCCGTGCTGAGGCTCGAGCTCCAGCCGGACGCCCCCGCGGACGAGCCCGGCTGATGGCCATCCGGCTGGCGACCGAGCAGGACGCCGGGGCCGTTCAGGCGATCTACGCGCCGGTCGTCCGCGACACCGCGATCTCGTTCGAGGTCGACCCCCCCTCCGTCGAGGAGATGGCGCGGCGCATCCGGGAGACCTGGCCGCGCTGGCCGTGGCTCGTCCTGGAGCGGGATGGGAACGTCGTGGGGTACGCCTACGCGGGGGCACACCGGGCGCGGCCGGCCTACCGCTGGTCCGTCGACGTCACCATCTATGTCGCTGCCGGTGCCCGGCGCGGCGGAGTCGGTCGGGCCCTCTACACCTCGCTGCTCGCCGTCCTCGCGCTCCAGGGGTACGTCACGGCCTGGGCGGGGATCACGCTGCCGAATGCGGCGAGCGTGGCGCTGCACGAGGCGGTGGGGTTCGTCCCGGTCGGGGTCTACCCGGCCGTCGGCTACAAGCTCGGCGCCTGGCGCGACGTCGGGTGGTGGCGTCGCCGCCTCCGCCCGCCGCCCCCCGATCCCGAGCCGCCCCTGGAGCTCGCGGCGGCCTCGCGACTCGCGGAGTGGCCCCAGGCCCTGGCGAGCGGCTGCCGGACGGCGGATCGCTGAGGGCCGTTACCCGCTCCGGACCGCGAGGCTGCGCGGACGGCCGCGGCCGCGGGCGACCCGCTAGGCCGGGGGCGTGGGCACGAGCGCGCGGGCGGCCGCGACCAGGTCGGCCAGCTCGACCGGCTTGGCCAGCACGTGGGCGGCGCCGAGCGCGCGAGCGAGCGGCAGGAGATCCGCGCGCTCGAGCTCCCCGCCGCCGCTGATCGCGATCACCGGCACGGTCGCATTCACGGCCCGCAGCGCCCGCAGGAACTCCAGCCCGTCGACCTCCGGCATGAACAGGTCCGTGACGATGAGGTCGACCCGGCCGCGCCGGAACTCGTGGAGGCCCTCCCGCCCATTGCGCGCGGTCACCACGTCGTACCCCGCCCGTTCCAGGGCCTGCGCGAATACCTCGAGCACGAGCGGCTCGTCGTCGATCACCAGGGCCCGGGGAACCGTCATGAGGGTTGCCGCTTCGCGTCGCCGGCGTCCGGGCCCTGGAGGCCATGCGCGCGCCGGCCGCCGGGCTCACAGGGGCGGTGGGAGGAGCCCGCGCCCCGGCCGGCCGGCGGGGCGGCGGCCGCCCGCCGGCCGGGGCCGGGTCCGGCCCGGAATGGCAGGAACTTGGGGAACGGCCGCGCGGGAGCGGAGCGGCGCAGGGTCGGGGTGCCGCCCGCCCTCCCGCCGCCCCGCCCGGCTCGCCGGGGGCGCGGCCGCCGGCTGGTCTTGGGCGCGCCGACGCCGTATGATACGGCCCCGTCGGTCACGCGCTCTTCCGAGGAGGAGCTCGCGGTGCACGCGTTCATGATCCCCTCCGGCCGCCGGACGGGTCTCGCATGACGGCCCCCGACCCCCGGCCCGTGGTGCTGGTCGTCGACGACGAACCCGGGGTGCGCGCATCGGTGAAGGTGGTGCTGGACGCCGCGTGCGAGGTGGTGGACGCCCACGACGGCCGGGCGGCGATCGAGGTCGTGCGGACCCGCCCCGTGGACCTGTGCCTGCTCGACGTCAGGCTGCCGGACATGAGCGGCATCGACGTCCTCGAGCGCGTGAAGCGGCTCGATCCCGGCCTCGAGGTCGTCCTGGTGACCGCGGTCCGGACGGTGCGCACCGCGGTCGCGGCCATGAAGCTCGGGGCCTACGACTACCTGACGAAGCCCTTCGGGGTCGACGACCTCCGCGCCGCGGTCGCGCGGGCGCTGGAGCGGCGCGCGCTCCGGCGCGAGGTGCGGTACCTGCGGGACGAGCTGGCCCGTCACGAGGACTTCGACCAGCTGGTGGGGAACTCGCCGCGCATGCGACGAGTCTACGACACGATCCGCCAGGTCGCCGACACCTCCGCGACCGTCCTCATCACCGGGGAGTCCGGCACCGGGAAGGAGCTCATCGCCCGCGCGATCCACCGGCAGGGCCGCCGCCGGGAGGGCCCGTTCGTCGCGGTGAACTGCGCGGCGATCCCGCCGGAGCTGCTGGAGTCGGAGCTCTTCGGCCACGAGCGCGGCGCCTTCACCGGCGCCCACGCGCGCAAGCTCGGGAAGTTCGAGCTCGCCCACCTGGGCACGCTCTTCCTGGACGAGGTCGGCACGCTGCGGCTGGACCTCCAGCCCAAGCTCCTCCGCGCGCTCCAGGAGCGTGAGGTCGAGCGGGTGGGCGGGTCGCGGGCGATCAAGACCGACGTGCGCATCATCGCCGCGACGAACGCCGACCTGCGGCGGGCGGTCGCCACCGGCCGGTTCCGGGAAGATCTCTTCTACCGGCTCCACGTGGTCCCGCTCGCGGTGCCGCCTCTCCGCGAGCGCCGGGAGGACGTCATCCCGCTGGCGCGGCACTTCCTCGCCAAGTACGCGCACCAGTTCGGGAAGGCGGTGCGGGACCTCTCCCCCGGGGTGCTGGAGGCGCTCGAGCGCTAGCACTGGCCCGGCAACGTGCGGGAGCTCGAGAACATCATCGCCCGCTCGGTCGCGCTCACGGCCGACCCGGTGATCCAGCTGGAGCAGATCCCCCTCGACGTCGCGCTCGCCCCGCCGCGGGCGGGGACCGAGGATCCGCTGAACCTCCGCGAGGCGCGACAGGAGTTCGAGCGGCTGCTGATCCAGCGCGCCCTGGACCGCGCCCGCGGCAACCAGACCGCGGCGGCCCGCCTGCTCGGCATGCATCGCAACACCCTGGTGGCGAAGCTCGCCCAGTTCGGGCTGCGCCCCGCCGACGCCGCGGTGACGCCGGCGAACCGCGTGCCGTAGCCGCCCGCCGGGCGCTCACCCCCCGAAGAGCTCGTAGCCGACGCTCCACAGCCGCGCGAACTCCGCGAGCTGCTGCCGGGTGGACAGTCGACCCTCGACGTGGGCCAGGAGGTCCACCAGCACCACGCGCGTCCGGCCCGGCAGGGCCGCCGCCAGCCGGAGGCTCTCGGTGAACGGGATCACCGGATCGTCGCGGCCGTGGACCGCCAGCAGCCGGACCCGGGTGTGGCGCAGCTGGCGGGCCGGGGACAGGGCGTCGAGGAGTGCGCGGGTCGCCGGCGGCAGGGCATCCAGCAGCGCGTCCACGCGCGCCGGGTCGCGATTCTCCAGGACGCTCAGCACTGCGTGGGCCTCGGGGCCGGCGGTGGCCGGCAGCGCGCGGCCCGCCAGCGCTTCCGCCACCGCCGTCCGGTCGCGGGGATCGTGGACCAGGTCCAGGTTGGCGGCCAGGAACCCCTCCGCGAGGCCGACGTGCACGGGCGCCCGGCCGCGGGCGCCGTCGAAGCCGTACGCTCCCGTCGTGAAGAACCGGATCAGCTCCCGGGCCTCGGCGTAGCCGCCGAGCGCCACCACCAGCCGCACCTGGGCCTCGAGCGCGGGGTCGCGGAGCGCCAGCGCGACCGGCGCCAGGCCGACGCTCACCGCGACGATGCTCACCGGTCCCGGCCGCACCTCGCGGCGGGCGGTGACCGCGCGGATGGCCTCGCCGACCGGGCGGGCGTCGTCCGGCCGGAGCCGTTCCCCACGGAGGCCGGAGAGGTCCGGGGCGGCGACGACGAACCCAGCGCGCGCGAGCCGCGCCGCCGCCGCGGCCAGCCGGGGATCCGAGGCGCCGGCGGGGGTGAGCCCGTGGACCAGGACCAGCGCCGGCCAGCGCCCGCGGCCCCCGGGGCGCCACAGCGTGCCGTCCAGGCCTCGGGCCGCGAGCGGCTCGCGAACCGGAGGCGGGGTCGACCGGGACAGCCATGGCCGGCCGCCGTCCGTCAGGAACTCGACCAGGAACCGGACGGCGGTGGTCGCTGCGGCGAGGCGCGCCACGAGCGGCTGGCCCAGGAGCAGGAGCGCCAGCGCGAGTCCCCAGGCGCCCACGAGCCGGAGGACGGGGCGGAACGTCATCGCGGGGCCCCGGCGCGCCCGGGGGCGCTCAGGCGGACCGGCGGGCGGGGGACTGGGCGGCGTCCGGCGCGCTCAGCGCGCCGGGTTCACGCACTTGACGAGGTGCCAGCCCCGCAGCAGGTTGACGCGTCGGACGACCTCCGGCGTCAGCCCCACCTCCTCGAGGAGGGGTGACAGGGCCAGGTTCGTCTTCCAGCCGAGATGGGCGCACACGGGCGCGAGCGCGTCCTCGATGCGTCGCATGACGGGGTGCCGGCTCCGGAAGTGGTTCAGGATGACGATCGTCCCGCCCGGGCGCGTGACGCGCCGCATCTCGCGGAGGACCGAGACCGGGTCGGGGACCGCGCTGATCACGTAGGTCGCCAGCGTCGCGTCGAACTCCCCGTCCCCGAAGTCCATGGCCGAGGCGTCCATCACCTTGAGCGTCACCTGGTCCATCCGGAGGTCCTGGACCTTCTCCTGGGCCTTCCGGAGCATGCCCTCCGAGAGGTCGATCCCGACCAGGTTCATCCCGCGCGGGTAGAGCGGCAGGTTGAGACCCGTCCCGATCCCGACCTCGAGCAGCCGGCCCCTGAACTCGGGCCCGATCAGGCGGATCGCGGCGATCCGGCCAGGCTCGAAGATCTTGCTGAACACGAAGTCGTAGACGGGGGAGTAGAAATCGTACGCGCGCCGGACCTGATGTTCCTCGAGCAAGACGTCCAATTCGCCTCCCGGTCTGGCGCCGCGTCCGGAACCAGACACGCGGCTGTTCTATCACGGCGTCCCCGGACTGCCAAGCCCTCGTTACCCCGGGCGGCCGTCCGGCGACCGCCCGGAACCGCCTACTGCGGGTGCAAGAACCGGAGAAACAGCGTCGCGAGCCCGAGGAAGGAGAGGAACCCCGAGCAGTCGGTGAAGGTCGTCACGACCACGCCGCTGGCGACGGCCGGGTCGACGCGGAGGAGCTTGAGGGCGACCGGCACCAGGGTGCCGGTCAGGGCCGCGACGAGCATGTTCGTGATCATCGCCAGGCCCAGGATGAGGCCCAGCAGCGGGTCGCCCTTCCAGAGGTACGCGATCACCCCCGCCACGAGCCCCGTCCCGGCCCCGTTCGCGAGCCCGATGACCGCTTCCCGGAAGAGGACCTTCCGTGTGTTCGCGACCGTGAGGTCCCCCAGCGCGATGGCCCGCACGATCACGGTGAACGTCTGGATCCCGGCGTTCCCGCCCATGCCGGCCACGATCGGCATGAAGACGGCAAGGGCGGCCAGCGCCTGGATCGACGGCTCGAAGAGCCCCACCACGGTGGCGGCCAGGACGGCCGTCGGCAGGTTCACCAGCAGCCAGAAGAGCCGCCGCCGGACGACCTTCCCCGCCGGGTCGAAGATCGTCTCGTCCGCGGAGACGCCGCCCAGGTGGTGGATGTCCTCGGTGGCCTCCTCGTGGATGACGTCGATGACGTCGTCGACGGTGATGGTGCCAAGCAGGCGGTTGTCCCGGCTCACCACCGGCACCGCCAGCAGGCTGTGCTTGGTGACGAGCCGGGCCACCTCCTCCTGGTCCGTCTCGGCGGTCACGCTGATCACGTCCGGCCGGCGGATCGCGTGGACCGGCGTGGCCGGATCGGCCGTGATCAGGCGCCGGAGCGGCACCACCCCGACCAGGTGGTCGTGGCTGTCCACCACGTAGACGTGGAACACGCCCTCCCGGGTGACCGCCTTGCGCAGGTGCTCGAGCGCCTGCGCGACGGTCATGTCCTCGTGGACGGCCACGAACTCGGGGGTCATGATCCCGCCGGCCGTCGACTCGCCGTACTGGAGGAGCTCCTGGATCTCCTCCGCCTCGGCGGGCGGCATCCGGTCGAGGATCTGGGAGGCCTGCTCCTCGGGAAGCGCGTCGACGACGTCGGCGGCGTCGTCCGGCGGCATCTCGTCGAGGATCCGCGAGACCTCTCCCTGGCCCAGCGCCTCGACCAGGGCCAGCCGGCGGTCGTCGTCCATCTCGTAGAGCACGGCGCCGGCGGCCTCGGCCGGAAGCTGACGGAGGACGGTGACCTGCTCGGGAAGCTCGAGCTCCCGGAGCGCCCCGGCGAGGTCCGACGGGTGGGCCCCCCTCACGAGGGCGCCGAGGGCTCGCGGATCCGGTTCCGCGAGCTGCCGCCGGATCTCGGTGACGAGCTCCTCGGTCCCCGAGATCTCCATGGCTTGGCTCCGGCTAGGGCAGCGCGGGTGGCGGGGGG
>DASRDR010000117.1:0-17777 GCA_035652475.1 Candidatus Methylomirabilota bacterium
TCGCGTCCGCCTCGCTGATCGGGGCGCCGAAGACCTTGATCATCTTCGTGACGACGGCCTCCCACTGCCGGGCGTCGCCCCGCGGCTGCATCACGATGTAGTCCGTCGAGTGGCAGATCCCGCAGAGGTTGCGGGCCTGCTGGGCACCGGGTCCGTCCGCCAGCGCGCCGTAGGGATGGTCGGGCGGCTGGACGATGGTCTTCCCCTCGGCCGCCGCGGTCGCCGGGAGGCTCAGCGCCAGCAGCAGGCCGGCGATCGCGCGGCGGCCGCGGCAGGGCCTACGCCGCGTCGACGTCGACATGCTCGATCACGTTGCGCAGGTACCCGGCCGGGTTCCAGAGCGGCGTCTCCGCCTGCGACTCCCCGATGCCGTTCACCGCGCGGACCATCAGCCGGTGGGGGCCGGCCGTGCGCGGCACCCACACCGCGCTCCACTCGCGGAAGGAGTAGCGTCCGAGGTCCGCGCCGAGACCCGCCCGGCGCCAGGTCGCGCCCCGGTCGTCCGAGACGAGCACCTCGCGGATGCCGTAGCCGCCGTCGAACGCGATCCCGCGGAGCGTCACCGGCTGGTCGAGCGCGACGCGGGTGCCGGCCGCGGGCAGCGCGATGAACGAACGGACGGTCATGCGCGTGATGGGCACCGTCCGGACCGGGGCCGTGCCCGGCTCGACGCAGCCGCAGGGGGTGTCGGGGATCCGGTAGGCCGGCTTCATCCAGAACTTCTCGAACACGTGGTCGACGATGGCGATCTCGGCCAGGTTCTTCACCCAGTACGTGGCGTACCAGCCGGGGACGATCAGCCGGGCGGGGTAGCCGTTGAGCACCGGGAGCGCCTGCCCGTTCATCTGGTAGGCGACCAGGATGTCCGGATCCTCCATGATCCGGGCCACGTCCAGGCTCTTGACGAAATCGGGGACGGTCGGGTAGGGCGGCCGGTCCAGGCCGTCGAACGTCACCTGGATCGCCCCCTGGCGCACGCCGGCGGCCTTCAGGATGTCCCGCAGCCGGGCGCCGACCCACTCCGCGTTCCCCATCGCGCCGTCACCCCACTCGCCACCGAGGACGCGCGGGCTGAAGCGGCCGCGGCTGTTGCCGGAGCACTGGGCGACGGCGGTGACCGCGGCGCGCGGGAACCTGGTCGTGAGGTCGGCCATCGACAGCTCGAGGGGCCGGTCCACGAGGCCGCCCACCCGCAGGCGCCAGGTGTCGAGATCGACGCTCGCCGGCGTCGGGTAGACGTGATAGCGGACGAAGAACGCGTCGTTGGGGGTGATGGCCCGGTCGAAGTACCGCATCGGGGTCTCGAGTTGCGCGGGGCGGGAGGTGAGCAGGATCAGGTCCGTCTTCTCGGGGTAGCGCACGAGCGGTCGACCGGCCAGGATGGGATCGGCCTGGGCGCGCGCGGCCGGCAGGCGTCCGGCCGGAAGCAGCCACGCTCCCGCCGCGCTCAACGTCCCCAGGAACCGCCGACGGCTGAGTCGGAGCATGGCGACCTCCCGGACGGGGTCCCCCGGCTTGCTGCTGAGGGCAGTATCGGCGCCGGGCCCGAGCGGTGTCAAGGAGGTCCGGGCGGGGGAACCGGACCGACGGCCGCGCCCGCCCGCCGCGGGCGTCTTGGACGGCTCACCGATCGGGCGGATCCGGCTGCCCCGCGAGCGACCGGGGCGCTCCGGGCACGCCGGTCTTGTCCTCGTTCGGCGCGAGCCCGATGCTGGCCATCCAGCGCCGCGTTTTCTCGAGGACCGCGGGGGCCCCGCCCGGGGATCGACGCCCGCGGAGGCTCAGCGGGCGCCGCCCGGCTCGTCCGCAGCCTCGGCGGGCCCGGCCGCGGCCTGCGCGGCGCAGGTGCGGCGGACGAGCTCGATCCCCCCCAGCAGGACGATCGGCACCAGCACCAGCAGGGTGGAGATCGCGGTCAGGGTCGGGTCGATCTCGTAGCGGACGCTCTCCCACATCCGCTTCGGGAGGGTGGTGGTCGCCGGCCCGCCGAGGAAGATCGCCAGCACCACCTCGTCGAACGAGATCAGGAACGCGAACACCGCGCCGGAGACGACCGCCGGCAGGACGGCCGGCAGCGTCACGTGCCAGAGGGTACGGAAGTACCCGGCGCCGAGGCTCCGGGCGGCGAGCTCGATCGCGGTGTCGGTGGTGCGGAGCGCCGCCGAGACGATCACGATGACGAGCGGCGTCGCCAGCACCGAGTGGGCCAGGTAGAGCGCGAGCGGCTGGCCGACCAGCCGGAACCGCGCGAAGAGGAGGTAGAGGCCGATGGCCAGCACGATCGAGGGGACGACCATCGGCGACAGGAAGAAGAACTCGACCGCCCGCCGCCCGCGGAACCGGCCGCGGGTGATGCCGATGGCCGCCGCGGTGCCGAGCGCCGTGGACAGCGCCATGGTGATCCCCGCGACTCGGAGGGACAGGAGCGTCGGCTCCACCCACTGCCGGGCGCCGAAGTAGTTCCGGTACCAGCGGAGCGACCACGCCCGCGGCGGAAACTGGATGAACTCGCTCGCGTTGAACGACACCACGACGATGATCGCGATCGGCGCGCAGAGGAAGAGCAGGGTGAGCCCGGCGTGGACCCACAGGAGCCGCCGGCCGAGCGTCGTCCGGGTCCCGGTCATCCGCGGCCGTGTCCGGTCAACCGGTCCAGCCCGAGCAGCGCGCTGAAGAACACGAACAGGGCCCCGACGACCGTCAGCAGGAAGACCCCCAGGCTCGCCCCGAAGTTCCAGTCCAGCAGGTCGCGGACGACCAGCTCGATCAGGGTGGCGAACGTGACCTGCCCCTCCCCGCCGAGCAGCGCGGGGGTGATGTAGAACCCGACCGCCAGGAGGAAGACGAGGACGCACCCCGCCGAGACCCCCGGGAGGCTCAACGGCAGGAACACGCGGAGGAAGGCCTGCCCCGGCGAGGCGCCGAGGCTGCGGGCGGCCGTGACCAGGGAGGCGTCGATCCGCGACATGACGCTCAGCAGCGGCAGCACCATGAACGGCAGCAGCACGTGCGCCATGCCGATCTGCACGCCCACCATGTTGTAGATGAGCGCCAGCGGTCGGTCGACGAGGCCCCAGCCGATCAGGATCTGGTTGACGAGCCCCCGGCGACCCAGGATCACCATCCAGGCGAAGGTCCGGACCAGCACGCTCGTCCAGAACGGGACCAGGACCAGCACGATCATGATCGCCCGGGCGCGCCGGGAGGCCACCGTCATGAGGTAGGCGAGCGGGTAGCCGAGGAGGAGGGCGATCGCGGTGACCCCGAGGCTGATCTCGCTGGTGTTGCGGAAGGCGCGGAAGTACGCGGGCTCGCCGAAGAGCTTCGCGTAGTGCTCGAGCGTGAACGTCGGCGAGAAGAGGCTCCAGACGACGAGCCGGCTGAGCGGGTAGAGGTAGACGGCCACGAAGAACGTCAGGGAGCCCGCCAGGGCCAGGCCCTGGCGCGAGCGCCAGTAGCGGCCGGGCCCGGCCGCCGCCTGCCCGGGCCCGGAGCCGGCCGTCACCGATTCAGCATCCAGGTCGCGAAGCGCTCCTTCTGCTTCTGGTTCTCGTTCTTGCCGTCGGGCCCGATCTTGCCCCACCACTCCTCGTTGATCCAGAACTGCCGCTTGATGTTCTCCGGCGCCGTGGTGAGGTCCCGCGCCTCCTCCGGCGTGAGGAAGTCGAACGCGGCGGAGTTGCTCGGCCCGTAGGGGTTCTCCTTGACCATGCCGGCCTGCCGCTTGCCGTCGAGCGCGAAGTTGATGAACTGGAGCGCGACCTCCCGGTTCCTTGAGCCCTTCACCAGGCACCAGTAGTCCGAGCCGAGCTTCCCCTGGTTGTAGTCGACGTCGACCGGCGCCCCGGTCCGCTTGGCGTAGACGGCCCGGGGGCCGATCGTGCACGAGATGTCGGCCTCGCCGGCCGTGACCAGCTGGATCGCCTCGGCGTGGCTCTGGTACCACTTGGTCACCAGCGGCCGGAGGCGGTCCATGCTCTTCCAGGCCCGCTCGACGTCGAGCGGGTACAGCTTGTCGATCGCGACGCCGTCGGCGAGCAGCGCGATCTCCAGCTGGGGCGAGATCCCGCCGCGGAAGTTGAACGAGCGCCCGCCCTTGAACTTCTGACCGTCCCAGACGTCGGCCCACGACCGCGGGTGCTTCCCGGTCGGGAACGTCTTCGTGTTGTAGACGATGTTGAACGAGTAGATCTTGTGGCCGATCGCGTGGCTGTTGTGGAGCGGCTTGGGGATCCGGTCGAGCTTCGCCCGGTCGAGCTTCGAGTAGTCCAGCGGCTCCAGCAGCCCGTCCTTCACCATCGTCTGGATCGCGGGCAGGTCGGTGTCGAGGATGTCCCAGGTCACGTTGCCGCTCTGGATCATCGCCTTGAGCTTCGCCCCCTCGGGCGGTCCGTCGTCGCGCACCTTGTACCCCGTCTCCCGCTCGAACGGGGCGAACATGACCTCGCGCAGGCTCTTGGCCCAGGAGCCGCCCCAGCTCACCACCACCAGTTCCCCCTTGTCGGCGCGGGCCGGCCGCGCGTGGACGAAGGGGCCGACGGCGGCGCTCGCGCCGGCTGCGCCGAGGAGCTTCACGAACTGCCGTCGCGTCGAGAGGGTCCGTGCGTGCATGCCTGCCTCCTGTCGTTCTCTGATGAGAGTCGCTCGCCCGTCAGGCGGCGGGCGGCACCAGGTACCCGTCGGTCGCCGCCCACCGGAGCAGGACCGGATCGCCGGGTTTCGCCCGCCACGCCGCGTGCGTGTTGGCGGCCTTGACGCCGAGCACGATCCCGGACCCCACGCGCACGCGGTACCGGGTGAACTCGCCGACGTAGACCGCCTCGGCGACCTCGCCGAGGAGCGTCGCCGGCTCGCTGGCCGCGGCGCCGGCCGGCGCGAGGGCGATCTTCTCCGGGCGCAGCATCAGCGTCGCGCGCTCGCCGGGCCGGGGTGCCGGCCCGGCCACGCGGACCGGCAGCCGCAGTCCGCCCGGCGCCACGAACACGGCCGCGCCGTCGGCGGCCTCCAGGCGGCCCTCCAGCAGGTTCGACTCCCCGATGAACTCGGCGACGAACCGGCTGGCCGGCCGCTCGTACAGGTCCTCGGCCGACCCGAGCTGCGCGATGCGGCCCCGGTTCATGAGCGCCACCCGGTCCGACATCGTCAGCGCCTCTTCCTGGTCGTGGGTCACGTAGAGCACCGTCACCCCCACGTCGCTGTGGATGCGCCTGATCTCGGCCTTCATCTGCTCCCGGAGGTTCCGGTCCAGGGCGCCCAGCGGCTCGTCCATGAGGAGCAGACCGGGGTCGAAGACCAGCGCCCGCGCCAGCGCCACCCGCTGCTGCTGGCCGCCCGAGAGCTCCCGGGGGAGCCGGCCCCCGAGCCCCGCCAGGTGCACCATCCCGAGGGCGTGCTCCACGCGGGCGCGGATGCTCGCCCTCGACTGCCGCCGCATCCGGAGGGGGAAGGCGACGTTGTCGAACACGGTCATGTGCGGGAACAGGGCGTAGTTCTGGAACACCACGCCGATGTTGCGGCGCTCCGGCGCCATGCCGGTGATCGGGCGGTCGTCGATCGCGATCTCGCCCGCCGACGGGGGGGTGAAGCCGGCCACCATCATCAAGGTCGTGGTCTTCCCGGAGCCGCTCGGGCCCAGGAGCGTGACGAACTCGCCGCTGCCGACCTCGAGGTCGATCGCGTCGACGGCGGTCGTGCCGGGATAGCGCTTGGTGAGGCGAGTGAGGGTGAGCCGTCCGGGCCGAGGCCGCTCGACCACGGCTCAGGCGGCCGCCGCCGGCGGGCGCGGGCCCACGGCGGTCGCGCGCCTCGCGGTGGGCGACCGGGCCACCATGGAAAGCGAGAATAGTCGAGGGCCGGGAGCGCGGCAAGCGGGGCGACGGGACCCGCGACCGGCGGACCGCGCCGGGCGGGGGCGGGGCCCTGCCGGCGCCGCCCGGCGACGGGAGCGCGGGTTCCCTCGCGTGCGCGGGGCCGCGTCCGCGACGTCGGCGACGCTCCCCGTCGCAGCGCGGCGACCGCCGCGCACGGAGGCTCCCTTGCGCGCGGCGACGGCGCGACGCTACGATCGCCCCACGTTCCCGCGCCCCCCGGCGCGCTCAGGGAAACCGACATCGACCCCCCGGGCCCGGTGGGACGCCGGGCGGTCCGGCGGAGAAGAGGAGCGGTGCGGTGATCGAGAACCCGATCCAGTGGCCCCACGGGTACCGGTGCGCGGTGAACTTCTCGTTCGACATGGACGCGGAGAGCCTGCTCCACATCTACTTCGCCGACACGGCCCACAACCGCGTGGCCATGGCGTCGCGGCTCCGCTACGGGCCGGAGGTGGCGATCCCGCGGATCGTCGACGCGTTCGAGCGCCTGGGCATCCGCCAGACCTTCTTCGTGCCCGGGTGGTGCATCGAGCAGTACCCGCGGGCGGTCCAGCTGATCGCCGACCACGGCCACGAGATCGCGCACCACGGGTACATGCACGAGAAGATCAACCAGCTCACCCGGGACCAGGAGCGGAGCGTCTTCCTGCGGGCCCTCGACGCCATCGTCAAGCTCACCGGGCAGCGGCCCCGCGGCTTCCGGGCCCCGTCCGGCGCCTTCTCGCGGCACACCCTCGACCTCCTGCTGGAGGCCGGGCTCGACTACGACGCGTCGCTGGCCGGGCACGACATCCCGTACGTGATCGGCAACGACCGGGGGACGCTGATCGAGCTGCCCCACGACTCGACGATGGACGACTGGACCCAGTACGTGTGCCTGAAGGAGTTCGGGTACATGCTGCCGATCGCCTCGCCCCAGCGGGCCACCGAGGTGTTCCGGGCCGAGTTCGACGCCGCCTGGCGGCACGGCGCGTTCTGGAACGCCGTGTGGCACCCGTTCGTGTCCGGGCGCCTGTCCCGGTTCGACGCGATGCTGGGGCTCATCGAGCACATGAAGGGCGCCGGCGGGGTCTGGTTCGCGCGGCTGGACGAGATCGCGAGGCACGCGCGGGCGCAGCTCGCCGCCGGGTGGAAGGCGCGCGTCGACCGGGTCCCGTTCTGCGACGCCCCGCTCCCGGGCGTGCTGGCCGGCACCGGCGTCCTGGCCTGACGGGCAGGGCGGCCCCGACCCATGCCCAGCATCGAGCGCGACGGCGCCATTCTCTACTACGAGGAGTTCGGGCGGGGCTTCCCGATCCTCACCTTCGCCCCGGCGGGCCTCCAGTCCACCATCGCGGTGTGGAGCCAGCCGTCGGCGCCCATCGACCCGATCACCGAGTTCGCCGGGGAGTTCCGGGTGATCGCGATGGACCAGCGCAACGCCGGCGGCCGGTCCCGCGGCCCGATCACCGCCCGCGACGGCTGGGACACCTACACGGCCGATCACGTCGCGGTGCTCGACCACCTGGGGATCGAGCGCTGCCACCTCTACGGCCAGTGCATCGGCGGGTCGTTCATCCTGAACTTCTTGAAGCTCCGGCCGGAGCGCGTCGCGGCGGCGGTGCTGGCCCAGCCGATCGGGCGCGTCGGCCCGCTGCCGCCCGGCCGGGCCGCGCGGTTCGACGCGTGGGCCGCGTCGCTCACCGACCACCCGGAGGCGACTCCGGCCGTGCTGGACGCGTTCTACCGGAACCTCTACGGCCCCGGGTTCGTGTACTGCGTCGACCGGGCGTTCGTCGCGACCGTGACCACGCCGTGCCTGGTGCTGGCGGGCAACGACGAGGCGCACCCGCTGGCGATCTCGGAGGAGCTGGCCCGCCTCCTGCCGCACGCCGAGCTCGTCCGGGAGTGGAAGACCGGCGACGCGCTCGTGGCGGCGCGGGCGCGCGTCAGGGCGTTCCTCGCGAAGCACACGCCGTAGGCCGCGGGCCCCGCGGCGGGGCGGGGCTCCCCGCGCCGGCGGCGTCCGCCGAGCCGCCCCCGCGCCGAGGCGCGCGGCGGCTCAGGCGCCGGCGCGGCCGCCCAGGATCCGGCCGGCCAGCAGGTACATGATCACGTAGACGATCGTCCGGTACACGACCGCCGACCCCGGCGGGATGCAGATGAAGGAGAGCCCGGCGAGCCCGCGCCGGCCGATCTCGTGGGCGATCCGGATCACCTCGTAGTCGGTCATCCCGATCGGCTCGGCCAGCTCGCCCAGGAGGTCGCCCGGGGCCGGGCCGGCGCCCCCCAGCACGTCCATGTCGAAGTGGACGTAGACGGCCTCGGTGCCCGCGTAGGCGTGCGCGAGCTCCCGGCAGAGGCCCTCCACCCCGAGCTCGGTCCGCACCTTCCACATCGGGTAGAAGTGGGCGCCGCGCGCGAGGAAGTCGCGGACCACCTCCTTGCTCTCGAGCATGCCCCGCTCCCCGATCTCGACCAGGTTCCGGGGGGTGATGTTCGGGTGGAAGTCGTACATCTTGCGCTTCCAGTCCCCGCTGCCGGCGATCCGCGCATCCATGGTCAGCCGGTCGAAGAAGCGCGCGTCCCAGTGGGTGTCGAGGCTGATCACGCCGACGTTCCCCTTCGTCCGCTCCGCGATGGGCTTCGCGATCGCGTAGGATCCGCAGGGGGAGTTCTGCCCGATGACGATCGGGAGCGCGCCGGCGTCGAGCGCCTGGTTGACCTTCTCCTCGACCGCCGCCTGCGCCCGGAGGATGTTCTCGACCGTCGGCCGGTCGTTCACCTCCGGCGGGATCCGGGCGTCGCCGAAGTCGACCAGCTTGAGGTGCTCGAAGACGTCCAGGTCGAAGTCCTGGAGGTAGCCCGACTGGTACCGGATCGACTGCTGGCGGACCCGCTTGGGGCCGGCGATCCACTCGCTCTTGGGCACGCCCGCGTACTCGGTCCAGCTGGCGACGTACGGGGCCCCGATGATCGCCACGTCGGCGCCCCGGAGATCGGCCGGGGCGATGGCGTGTGGCTGGCCCAGGAACGTCGGCTCGTCGGCGTCGAGCATGGGGAAGTAGCGCGTGCGGGCATAGGTCGAGTTGCGGATCGTGTCCCAGGCCGGATAGCTCATCCTCGCCTCCTCGTGGCCGCGTCGCCGCGACCCGGAGCGGGTCCCGGCGGTCGCCGGCGCCATCCTGGCCCCGGCCGCCGGCCGGGGGTCGATCGCCGCGCGCGGGCGCGCGGGGGGCCCGATGCCCGGCCCCGGGTCCCGATCAATGGAGCGCCAGCCTGAGGACCCTCGCCAGCGCGGCGAGGCCGGGCCGGGTCACCCCGTCACACGCGATCGAGCCGCCTCGCTCACCCCGCCGCCGGCGCGGTGCCTCCGCCGCCCTCCCCGCGTCCCGGGCGGCCGTCCACCGCGCCGCCCGGGACGAGCGGGAGGCACAGGGGCGCGATCGCCTCGGCGGTCCGCCCCGCATGGTCGTGCCGGGGGACGGCCTCCAGCATCCGGCGCTGGCCCTCGGCGAGCCGTTCCGCCGCGGCCGCCCGGTCCAGCGTCAGGACCTTTCCGTCGGCGACCACCCGGACGCCGTCGACGAAGACGTCCCGGACGGCCCGCTCGGCGGCGGTGTAGATCAGGCTCCGGAGGGGATCGCGCGCGGGACGCATCGACACGTCGGTGAGGTCGACCAGCACCAGGTCGGCCTTGCAGCCCGGCAGGAGCCGGCCCAGGTCGTCGCGCCCGAGCGCCCGGGCGCCGCCCACCGTGGCAGCGTGGAGCACGTCCGCGGTGGTGACCGCGGTGAGGTCCCCGGCGGCGATGCGCCCCAGGACGGCCGCCCAGCGCATCTCCTCCAGGAGGTTGTGCGGGGATACGTCGGTGCCGAGCCCGACCGTGATCCCGCGCCGGAGGTACCGGCCGAGATGCTCGAGGACCTGCCCGTAGCGGGCGAACGGGGTCGGGCAGTGCGCGACCGCCGTGCGCGTCTCGGCGAGGAGGTCGAGATCCCGGCGCGACCACCAGTGGAGCCACGAGTGCTCGTCGACGAAGAGGGCGTGCCCGAGGATCGTCCCGGCGCCGAGGAGCCCGATCGCGCTCGCCCACTGGATCGGGGTCGTCCCGTGCCGGCGCACCATGAGCTGGAACTCGAGAACGCTCTGGGCGGCGTGGGTCACCAGCGGCCGGCCGAGCCGCCGCGCCGCCGCGACGCTGTCGCGCAGCAGCGTCTCGCTGCAGGTGTCGAGCTGGGCCGGGTAGACGACCCCGGTGAGGCGCCCCGACGGATGCCGCTCCGCCTCCTCGATCAGGCGGAGCGCCGCCTCGAAGCCGCGCCGCCCGGCCGCCTCGTCCCAGTGGAATCCCACCTCGTGGTCGCTCGCGAGCTGCCAGCGCGCCGAGGCGTAGGCGGGCGCCACGAACCCGCGGAGGCCCGAGCGGCCCAGGAGGTCCAGCCAGCCGGGGAACGGGGCCGAGAGGTCGACGAGGGACGTCACCCCGGAGGCCAGGAGCTCGCTGTAGGCGACCTCGGCGGCGGCGGCGCGCCCCGCCTCGTCGAGGCGGAACGCGACGACCCGCTCGTAGAGCCCGGTCATGTACATGGCGGGGACGCCGTGCTCCTCGCGGATCCCCTTGAAGGCGGGCTCGGTGGTCGGATGCGCGTGGAGGTCGACCAGGCCGGGCATCACGAGCCGTCCCCGGCCGTCCACCGTCTCGTCGGCGGGGCCCGGGTAGGCGGGACCGACCCAGCGGATCACGTTGCCCTCGAGGACCACGTCGGCGTCGCGGAGGTAGACGTGCCGGCCGGCCGCGGCGTCCCACGCCACCACCCAGTCGACGTTCCGGATCCGGGTGACGCGGGCCATGGTCAGGCCGACCAGGCCCGGGAGGCGTCGCCGACGCGGATCACCTGGCCGCTCCCGCGCCCGGCCGCGTCCGAGGCCAGGAGCGCCGCCACTCTCGGCACCCTCCTCGGGCCGGCCGCTGCGGCCCAGCGTGCCGGCCGCGTCGACCTTCGGCGGGTCGAGGTCGTCCTCAGGAACCGCGGGGCCACCGTGGCGCCCGGCGCGACGGCGTTCACCGTGACGGCGCCGGGTCGGAGCTGGGCGGCCAAGCGGCCTTCAGGCCGACGGCTCGAAGGGGCCGTGCGCCACGACGCGCCCGGCCTGGACCATGAGCCGCCCCCGGGCGATCACCGTGTCGACCGCGAGGTCGGGGTCGAGCAGCACGACGTCGGCGTCCAGTCCCGGGCGCAGCGAGCCCTTGCGGTCCGCGATCCCGAGCACGCGGGCGACGTTGCTCGTGACGAGCGGGAGCGCGTCCGGCAGCGCCAGATCGTTGGTGCGCACGACGTGGACGAACTCGCGGTGCAGGATGGTCGGGTGGGCATTGTGGAGCCCGACCGGCCGATCCGCGGCGTCGAGCACCGGCATCGAGACGTTGGAATCCGACGAGAGCGTGATCCGCGAGAGCGGCACCCCGTCCGCCCGCGCGACCTTGACCGCCTCGTCCGGATCCAGGCCGGTGAGGCTGCCCGAGCGCTTGCTGAGGTTCGCGCTGAAGTCGATCGTGCCGCCGAGCCGCGCGAACTCGATGCCGTGGCTCAGGGTGTCGGGGCGGTGCCGGTTGACGTGGGTCGGCACGATCTGGGTGATCGGCAGGCTCACCGCCTTCAGGAGATCGAACACGGGCTGCAGCCGGGTCGGGTTCCGGCCGACGTGCGCGTGGATCACCGCCGCCTTGCCGGTCATGCCGGCCGCCCGCCGGACCTCGCCCGCGACCCGGGCGAGGTCCGGGAGCGACAGGTTGGGATAGGCGTCGTCGGAGATCGCGATCTTGACGCCGATCACCTTGTCGATCAGCATGAGGTCGGCCCAGACGCTGGTGGTCAGGAACGGCGGCGGGATCCCGAACGCGCCGGTGTAGATGTAGGTGGTCAGCCCCGACCGGTCCAGCTCGCGCGCCTTCACCAGGAGCCCGTGCAGGGTCTTGAAGCCGATCTCGATGCCCATGATGCCGACGACCGTCGTGACCCCGCCCCGGGTGACCATGCTCAGGTGCAGCTCGGGGACGCGCCCGAGCGGGCCCTCGAAGTCACCGCCGCCCAGGAGGTGGAGGTGCTGGTCGATGAAGCCGGGGACCACGAGCTTGCCGCGGGCCTCGACCGGGACGATCTCCCCGAGCGGCGCGAACCGGGTGGCCAGGCCGTCCCCGATCGCGAGGATCCGCCCGTAGCCGAGGAGCAGGTCCCGGCGGCCCAGGTCCTCCGGGGCGAACACGCGGCCGCCCCGGACGAGGAGGAGCGGCGGGCTCGAGGGATCCGCGTCGGAGCTGACTGGAGGGCTCACGGGCCAGGCCCATAGATAGAAGAGGGGCGGCGCGGTGTCAAGCCGCCGCCCCCCGACCGAGGGGTGCGCGTCGTCGGGCGGTCACAGATCGCCCAGGGCGCGCCGACCCCGGAGCCCGCCCAGATCCGATCAGGCCGGCGACTGGGGAACGAGCCGTTCTGGAGAACGCGGGGAGCGGTCACGCGAGGGAGGTCATCGGCCATCGGCCTTGCCTCCACCGGGTTGCAGGAGAGCGACCTTGAGAAGACGCAGCTCCCCGGGTCGCGATGGTCGGGGCGGGCTTATACTCGCGGGGATCGTGACGCCGTGGACGACGCCGTAGTGTTCCGACCGGCGCCTCTCGGACCGGTCCCCGGGCATCCGACGGCGGGCGGGGCGGGACGCTGCGCATGAGCCCGGACGCGCTCGCCCGCGCCGCCGCGGACGCCGTCGACGAGCCGGCCCTGGTGGACCTGCTCGCCCGCCTCGTGCGGATCCGCAGCTACTCGGCCGGTGGCGAGGAGGGCCGCATCGCCGGCTTCGTGGCCGAGCAGCTCCGGGCGCTCGGGCTGGAGGTCACGCTCCAGGAGGTCCAGCCCGGCCGGTTCAACTGCGTGGGGCGATGGCACGGGGCCGGCGGCGGGACCAGCCTCATGCTGAACGGCCATCTCGACACGAACCCGGCGGGGGAGGGGTGGACGCGCGATCCCCTCGGAGGCGAGGTCGACGACCGGTTCGTGTACGGGATCGGCGTCTCGAACATGAAGGCCGCCGACGCGGCGTACGTCGGCGCGGTGCGCGCGGTCCAGCGGACGGGCGTCCGCCTGCGCGGCGACGTCGTGCTGGCGTTCGTGGTCGGCGAGCTCCAGGGCGGCGTCGGCACCGTGCATCTCCTCCAGCAAGGGGTGCGGGCCGACCGCTTCGTGGTCGGCGAGCCGACGGACCTCGCCGTGCTCACGCTCCACGCGGGGTCGCTCGAGTTCGAGCTGGTGACGCGCGGCCGCACGCGCCACCTGTCGAAGATGGAGGAGGGCGTCGACGCCATCCAGCAGATGGTCCGGGCGATGGCAGCGCTCCGGGGCATGGCGTTCAGCGGCCCGGACGACCCAGAGTACCGGTCGGTGCGCCGCCTGGCGATCGGCGTGATCCAGGGCGGGCTCGGGCCCGAGTACCACGACTGGCGGCCGTCGCTCCTGGCCGACCGGTGCCGGATCCGCTTCGCCGTGCGCTACGGGCCGGGCCAGACGCCCGACTCGGTCCAGGCCGACCTCGAGGCCACGCTCGACCGGCTCCGGCGCGCCGACCCCGACTTCGTCGCCACGCTCCGGCCGAATCGCGGCCCGCACCGCCTGGTGATGGAGCCGTTCGAGGTGCCGCGCGACGCGGACATCGTCCGCACCGTGGCCGACGCCCACCGGGCGGTGCTCGGGGCGGAGCCGGCGGTGGGGGCCGTCGCGCCGTACCGGTTCTACGGGACCGACGCCGCCCACCTCTCGCGGGCCGGGATGCTGGGCGTCGTGTACGGGCCGGGGGGCAAGTACAACACCATGCCGGACGAGCGCGTCGAGATCCGCGACCTCTGCGCCGCCGCGCGGGTCTACGCGCGCATCATCGTCGCCACCTGCGCCTGAGGGCGGCGCCCGGGAGGACCGCGTGGCCGACCGCTTCGTCTCCAAGTTCAGCCTGCTGCACGGCACCGAGATCCCGGTCCTCCGCGACGGGGTGCCGAGCTTCCTCGCCGCGCCCATCGCGCGCACGCCGGGGGACCTGGCCGGCGCCGACGCGGCGATCATCGGGATCCCGTACGACCGCCCGGCGACCGCGGGGCGGGGGGCGGGCGACTGGGCGGGCTACCGCGAGGCCCCCGCCCACGTGCGCCAGCGCTCCCTCCGCTACGCCGGGTACCTGCCGGAGCTAGACCTGGACGTGTTCGAGCGGGCGCGCCTGGTCGACTACGGCGACGCCAAGATCGGGCCGGATCTGGACCGCGCCGTCGCCAGCGTCGCGCGCAAGGTGCAGGAGGTCGTGGAGGCGGGCGCGCGGCCGATCACGATCGGGGGATTCTCGCCGTGCGCCTCGTACGCGGTCGTGAAGGGCCTCGCCGCGGCCACCGCCGGCCGGGTCGGGGTGCTGAGCCTGGACGCCCACGGCGACTGCCTCGACGCGGAGTACGGCCCGGGCGGCAGCCGCGCCCCCGGGTCGGCGACTTGGCAGGCGCGGATGTGGGATCACTGCCCGAACGTCGACCCCCGCCATCACCTGGAGGTCGGGATGCGGGGGCCGCGGAACGTCCGCGCCCAGGCTCACGCCTACGGCGAGCGCGGCGGCCGGCTGGTGACGGCGGCGGAGGTCCGCCGCCGGGGCATCGAGGCGATCTGCGCCGAGGCGCTGCCCCGCGTGTTCGAGGGGACCGCGCGGACGTGGTGCCACCTCGACATGGACGTCCTCGACATCGGCGCCGTCCCCGACTGGGGCGACGAGCCCCTCGGCCTGTCGGCGTGGGACGTCGTGACCGCGGTCCACGAGGCCGGCCGGGCCGGGCTCGACGGCCTGTCGTTCGTCTACGTGGCGCCGCGCTCGCCGGCGATCGCCGCGATCGTGAGCTACGTCGTGGTCTACCTGCTGGCCGGCTGGATCCTCGGCGGGCGGCTCCGTCCCCGCTGATCGAGTCGTGTTCCGTGCGTGGCGGGCCTGGGGGCTGCACCGCCTTGGGGCGCCTCGACGCCATTCGCGTCGCACCGAGGCTGCCCGCGGCACGGCGGTACGAAGGTCCCGAGCGCCGGTGCGATTACCTCGCGGGAGCTCGCGCGATCGGCGCCGGCCAGTCCAGCGCCTGGGCGAGCAGCTCCGCGGCGACCAGCGTGGCCGCCTTGAGGGTGGTCAGGCAGACCTTGTCCCGCGTGTCGGCGGTGGTCAGGACGTGGCGCGGTGGGGCGAGCGGATCGTCGAAGCCGCCCAGGAGGCGGAGGGCGGGGATGCCGGCGGCGGCGAAGCTCGCGTGGTCGCTGTTCGGCATCGACGGGAGCACCGTGCGCACGTCGAGCCCGGCCGCGCCGGCCACCCGGCCGACCCACGCCTCGAGCCCGGCGAAGCCGCTGACCAGGGCCGCGAGCGGCCCGGCGCCCCCGACCAGGGTGTCGAGGTTCAGATTGAGCGCAATCGCCGCGCGGTCGGCGGGGGCGAGCTCCGCGACGTAGCGCTCCGAGCCGTAGAGCCCCCACTCCTCGACGGTGAAGAGCACCGCCCGGAGCCCGCGGCGGCCGGCCGGCACCGCCGGGGCGAAGGCGCGCAGGAGCGCGAGGACGGCCGCCACGCCGGTCGCGTTGTCGAGGGCGCTCTCCGCCAGGTCGTGCCCGTCGTAGTGGGCGGAGAGGACGACCCACTCCGCGGTGCGGCCCGGGATCTCGACGACCAGGTTCCGGGCCTCGGCCGGCCCGCGGCGCACGGCGATCTCGAGCCGGGTCCGCGCGCCGGCCCCGAGCGCGGCCGCGCTCTCGAGGCACACGCCGGCGGCCGGGATGTCGTCCGGCCCGCCGCGGCCCGAGGAGCCGGTGACCAGGACCCCGCCGGGCAGCGGCGCCGCGATCAGGAACCCGGCCGCCCCGCGCTCCCGCGCCCACTGGTACTTCCGCCGGCGGTGGATCGTCCCGGCGGCGAACGGGTACTCGTGCCGGACCAGGACGACGCGGCCCGGGATCCGGGCGGCGGCGGCCTCGAACGCCTCCGGGGTCCCGCGCCCCAGGTCGAGCACCTCGGCCTCGAGCCCGCCCGGCGGCGTCGGCGGCGACCAGACCAGGGAGTGCGCGCGGAGGGGCCGCGCCCCGGCGCCGCCGATGCGCGCCAGCGCCGTCCGCTCGCGCCACCAGCCGGGATACGCGACCCGGTGCTCGTGGACCGGCGCGCCGGCCGCGGCGGCCCGGAGGCGCTCGCGGAGGAGGGCGCAGGCCCGCGCCTCGCTCGGGGTCCCGGCGAACCGGCCGCCGCAGTCGGCGAGGGCGTGAAGGTCGTCGGCGAGCTCCGTCGAGCGCCAGAGGTCAGCGATCGCCGCCGTCGGTCGCACGGGCGTCCTCTCAGCCCAGGAGGTCGAGGATCAGCCGGGCGTAGATCGCCGCGGCGGTCGCGACGTCCCGGAGGTCGACCCACTCGTCCGGCATCCCGGACGCGCTGTAGAAGCGCGGCTCGTCCGGCGCCGTCCGCCGGTAGGGGCCGAACATGGCCGTCGGGATCCCCGCCTCGATCAGGAAATGGGCGTCCTCGAACCCGGCGGTCGCCGCGAGCGCGGCCTCGCGCCCCGTGACCGCGCGGTACGCGCGGCGGCAGGCCTCCACGACGGGCGCGTCGGGCGCGATCTCGGCCGGCGCGACCCGCATCACCTCCCGCACCCGGTACTCGAACCCCTCCCGGTCCGCGGCCTGGACGGCGGCGCACACCGCCTCGATCTCGGCGCGCGCGGCGTCGAGCGACTCGCCCGGGACGAGGCGGCGATCGAGCTCGAGCGTGGCCCGGTCGGCCACCAGGTTGAACTTGGTCCCGCCGCGGATCGTGCCGAGGTTGATCGTCGGGGCGGGGACGAGCGGATGCGTGCGGGTGGCCAGGCGCGGGAGGAGCTCGTCCTCCAGCGCGCGCATGATGCGCGCGAGCTTGCTGATCGCGTTGACGCCGAGCCACGGCCGGCCGCCGTGGGCCGAGCGGCCCCGCACCTCGATCTCGAGCCAGAGGGCGCCCCGGTGGGCGATCCGCACCGCGTCGCCGGTCGGCTCGCAGACCACGCCGACGTCGGCCCGCACGAGGCCCTCCCGGACCAGGAAGCCGGTGCCCCGGTGCCCGCCCGAGACCTCGTCGGCGACCGCGGTCAGCACGAGGTCGCCGGCCAGGCGCGTCCCGGTCCGGCGCACGGCGTCGACCGCGAACAGCATCGCGGCGAGCCCGGCCTTCATGTCCATGACGCCCTGGCCGTAGACGCGGGTGCCGTCCCGCTCGCCGGCGAACGGATCCCGCGTCCAGTCGGCCGCCGGGGGCTGGACGTCCATGTGGCCATTGAGGAGCAGGGTCGGCCCGCGGCCTGAGCCCGCGAGGTGGGCCACGACGTTCGCCCGCCCGGGCGCCGACTCGACGATCCGGCCGTCCAGCCCGAGCGCCTGCAGCCGGTCCAGCACGAGGCGGGCGACCGGTCCCTCGCCGCCCGGCGGGTTCACGCTCGGGATCCGCACCAGCGCCTGGAGGAAGTCGCCGAGCGCGTCGAGGGCGGGCGGTCCGGACACGGGGGCCATTGTACGGCTCGCCCCCGGCCATCTGCCCGCCGCAGTCTCGCGACTCCGGCCGCCCGGCTGCGGCTTCGCGGCCCCGGCCGGCCCGAGCCTCTCGCCGTGCCGCCGCGCCGCGTCGTCCGCCGCCTTGACACTCCCGGCGCTCCGGCCTACGGTGGTCCGGCGGCGGATCCCGCCGCCGCGCGAGCTTTGGTCTCTTGGCGTCACGGCCGCCGGCGCCCCGCCGGCTCCGGGCTTCGGAGAGGGAGATCCCGCATGCGCCAGCGACTCGCCGTCGTCGTCGCCCTCCTCATCGCGCTCGGCCTCGCGCCCTCGCCCGGGGAGGCCCAGAAGCGCGGCGGGGTGC
>DASRDR010000118.1:0-7224 GCA_035652475.1 Candidatus Methylomirabilota bacterium
GACCCCGGGCAGCCGCGCGAGCTCGGGGACAACATCGAGGTCCTCGTCAACAACGCGGTGCTGGGCGTGAGCCACGACCTGGACACCCCGCTGCTCGACGGCGAGCGGATCACGCTGCTCGGGCAGTACATGGGCGGCAGCTGCTAGCCCGGCGCCCCGCGCAGGCGCGCCGAGGAGGGCCGCGCGGTGATCATCAACGCGACCGACCGCTCCACGTTCCTGGACGTCTCCCGGATCGCGTGGGAGGCGACGCCGTTCCCCGGCGTCTGGACGAAGCTCCTCTACGAGGACGCCTCCGGCCGGCGGACGACGCTCACGCGCATGGAGCCGGGGGCGCGGCTGCCGCGCCATCGCCACGTCGGGATCGAGCAGACGTTCGTGCTGGAGGGGTCGCTCTGGGACGAGGACGGCGAGTGCACCGCCGGCAACTTCGTGTGGCGCCGGGCGGGCTCGGTGCACAGCGCCTGGGCGCCCCGGGGCTTCGTCGGCCTGGCGGTCTTCGAGCGGCCGAACGAGTTCCTGGACTGAGCGGGGGGGCAGGCTCGACGCCGATCGAGGTCCCCGCGTGAGGGGGATCCCCGAACCTTCCGGCCGGCTCGAGGTCGCTCTCGAAGGGCGAGTAGCTCCGTGACGCGGGTTCCCCCGCAGGGGAAGCCGTGGGTAGGCATCGTCGCGGCAGCCGCCACCCCGGACTTGGTCGGCCCTTGACAGGGTCCCGGGGGCTCTCGCACCATGGGTGAACGGCGGGGGCGGCGGCGTGTGCCGCGCTCCGGCCCTCCAAGAGTCGCCGCTCCACCGGGTGCCCGCGGGCCCGGGTCGCGCCACCGCCCGACGAACACGAGCTGTCGCCGCGCGGGGCGCGTGACCGTATCGCGAGAGGAGGTCAGACATGGCGTTGCGGATCAACAGCGAGGCCCCGAACTTCACCGCGGAGACCACCCAGGGCCCGATCAACTTCCACGAGTGGATCGGGGACGGCTGGGCGATCCTGTTCTCGCACCCGAAGGACTTCACGCCGGTGTGCACGACCGAGCTCGGGTACATGGCCGGCCTTAAGCCCGAGTTCGACAAGCGGAACTGCAAGATCATCGGGCTCAGCGTCGATCCGGTCACCGACCATCAGCGGTGGTCGAAGGACATCGAGACCACCCAGGGCCACCGCGTCACCTATCCCCTGATCGGCGACCCCGAGCTGAAGGTCGCGAAGCTCTACGACATGCTGCCCGAGAGCGCCGGCACCACCGCCCAGGGCCGGACGCCGGCCGACAACGCGACGGTGCGCTCGGTGTTCGTGATCGGCCCCGACAAGCGGATCAAGGCCATGCTCACGTATCCGATGAGCACGGGCCGCAACTTCGACGAGGTGCTGCGGCTCCTGGACTCCTGCCAGCTCACCGCCAAGCACAAGGTGGCGACCCCGGTGAACTGGAAGCCGGGCAGCGACGTGATCATCTCGCCGGCCGTCCCGGACGCCGAGGCGAAGCAGCAGTACCCGAGCGGCTGGAAGTCCCCGGTGCCGTACATCCGGATCGTCCCGCAGCCCCGCTAGTCGCGCGGGCTCGGGATCCGTCCTTCGCGGCCCTGCCGGCGAGCCCGGCAGGGCCGCGGTCGTTCCGGGGGCCGCCAGCGTGCCGCCGCACGCACCGGGTCAGGCGGGCAGGCAGGCCTCGAGCGGGGTCGCGCGCTCGTCCACCGACGCGGCGACGCCCGGGTGGACGATGCGGCCCTTCCAGACGTTCACGCCGCGGGCGAGCGCGGGGTTGCCGCGGAGCGCGGGCACCAGGCCCCGGGTCGCCAGCTCGACCACGTACGGCAAGGTCGCGTTGGTGAGCGCGAAGGTGGAGGTGCGCGGCACCAGCGCGGGCATGTTCGCGACCCCGTAGTGCACGACGCCGTGCACGCGGTAGACGGGCTCGGCGAGGGTCGTCGGGTGCATCGTCTCGACGCAGCCGCCCTGATCCACCGCCACGTCGACGATCACCGCGCCCTCCTTCATCGTCTGCACCATCGTCTCGGTCACCAGGACGGGGGCGCGGGCCCCGGTGATCAGGACGCCGCCGATCAGGAGGTCGGCGCGCTGCGCCAGCCGCGCGATGTTGAAGGCGTTCGACACGATGGTGACCACCTGGCCGCGGAAGATGTCGTCCACGTGGCGGAGGCGGTCGACGTTGATGTCGACCACCGAGACGTCGGCGCCGAGGCCCACCGCGATCTTGACGGCGTTGAGGCCGACGATCCCGGCGCCCAGGACCACGACGTTCCCGGGCGGCACGCCGGGGACGCCGGAGAGCAGGATGCCGCGGCCGCCGTGGGCCCGGCCGAGGTAGAACGCGCCCTCCTGGACCGCCAGGCGTCCGGCGACCTCGCTCATCGGGGTGAGCAGCGGGAGGCTCCCGTCGGCCCGCTGGACCGTCTCGTACGCGATGGCGATGGTCTCGGCTTTCTGGAGCGCGCGCGTGAGCTCGGGGACCGCCGCGAGGTGGAGATAGGTGAACACGATCTGGTCCCGGCGGAGGTGGCCGTACTCGGCGGCGATCGGCTCCTTGACCTTGAGGACGAGGTCGGCCTCCGCCCAGATCTCCGCCGCGGGCCGGAGGACCGCCCCGACCTGCGCGTAGTCGTCGTCCCGGATGCCGCTCCCGGCGCCCGCTCCGGGCTCGACAAGGATCCGGTGGCCCTGCTCGGCCAGCGCGTGGAC
Source organism: Candidatus Methylomirabilota bacterium (assembly GCA_035652475.1). Lineage (GTDB taxonomy): Bacteria > Methylomirabilota > Methylomirabilia > Rokubacteriales > DASRDR01 > DASRDR01. The sequence goes on from DASRDR010000118.1 coordinate 2,699, forward strand.
TCCGGCCGGCGTGAGCGCGACGCGCTGCTCGCCGGCCTTGATCTCCCTGGGTACGCCGATGATCACGGGTCAGTTCCCTCCTCGAGGCACCACGTCGAGCTGCCCGCGCCCATTGTCAGGGTTCGGACGTCCGGCGCAAGGGGGCTGCGGGGAGACCCGCACGTCCGCCCCTCGCCGGCGGGCGCCTTGCGTGGAGGGAAGGAAGGCCGGACCCCGTCCGGCCCGAAGAAACGGACGCGCGTCGGGTCCGCCGCTACTGGGGCGGTGCGGCCGGGGTGCCGGGCGCCGGCTGCGGGACCACGGGGGTCCAGCCGCCCGGGCACTGCGTCACGTACGGGTAGTAGCCCGGGGGGTCCTGGCAGTAGTACCAGTACGCGGGCGCCGGCGCCGGCGCGGGCGGCGGATACGCGGGGTACGCGTACACCGGATACGCCGGGTAGGCGTACACGGGCGGCGGGTACCAGAAGGGCGCCGTGACGAGCGCCCCCACGCCGAAGCCGATGAACGCGCCCCCGTGATGGCGCGGGAAGCCGTGGAAGCGACCGTCTCGGAACCGACCGTCTCGGAAGTGCGTCGGGGGCCCGGTGAACCGGGCGCCGTGCCCCGGGGGGATGCCCCGGTTCGGGATGTGGGGAATCTGGGCGGGGGCATGGAACATCCGTGGCGTCCCGGCGCCGCCGCCCCGCCTCGGGGAATCCGCAAGCGCGCCCGCGGGGGCTCCCAGGGCCACGACGGCGACGGCGAGCGCCGCAACGATCGATCCCACGCGCTTCATGGGCTCTCCAATCTGCCCGGAGTGCGGGCTCGCCTGATCTGATGCAATCGGAGGACCTTCTATTCCGATCGCTCGGGTCCGCTCGCTCGGTCCCCGGACGGGCCAGCACTTGCGGCGGGAGCGGACACGGGTTGCGGGGGACGCCGGGCGTCGGATCACATGGTCGGCCGGTGACCGGCCGGACGGTTGGGGGGATCCGGGGTGTCCGCGCGCTCCGGGGGCGGCCCGCCGCCTGGCGGCGATTGCTCGTCGGCGTCCGGGTCCCCCGGCTCCCGGCCTGCGTCGTAGAGTGGACGCGCATGGAACGCTACTGGCTGTTCTGGGACGGCGCCTGAGACCTCTGCCGCCGGGCGGTCGCCTGGGTGGAGGCGCGCGACCGGGACCGCGTGTTCCGCGCGGTGCCGTACCAGACCGCCCCCCGCCCGCCGATGACCGACGAGCTGGCCCGGCGGTGCGCCGACGCGGTCCACGTCCTCGGGCCCGACGGCACCCTCCTGGCCGCCGGGCGGGCGTCCCTCTTCGTCCTGGAGCGGATCGGCTGGCCGCGGCTGGCGCGCACGCTGGGCCAGCCGCCGCTCGTGTGGCTGGTCGAGGCCGGCTACCGGTTCGTGGCCGTGAATCGGCGGTGGCTCGGGCGTCTCCTCCCGCGCGAGCGCGGGCCCGGCGCCTGACCGGCGCCCCGGCGGCTCACGCCCTCTCCCGCGAGCTCACACCGCGCCCGGTGGGGCGCCCGCGCGCATCACCGTGATCGCGTTCGTGAACAGCGTCGCGTTCGGGATCAGGACGAGCCGGTCCTCGGCCTCGAGCGTCGTGTAGCGAAGATCGATCGCGCTCACCCGGCCGGAGTAGCCGCTGACCGACACGAGGTCCGCCCGCCGGAAGGGCCGGTAGACGAGGAGCAGCACACCCGAGAGCAGGTTGGACAGTATGTCGCGGAGCGCGAAGCCGAGCGCGAATCCGGTGAGCCCGAGCCCGGCCACCAGCGCCGAGACGTCCACGCCGGTCGTCCCGAGGGCGACGACCGTGCCGATCGCCAGCAGGCCCGCGCGGACGACTCGCCGGATCAGCGCGAGGACGTCCGGCGCGACGTGGCCGAACGACGGGACCCGCGCGAGCGCCGTGCTCAGGACGCCGGCCGCGATCCAGGCCGCGAGGAACATCCCCGCACCGATCCCGAGGCGGGGGAGGAACAGCACCCCGCGGGTGAGCAGCTGCTCGAGCCCTTGTTGCATCGTCATGTCCTCCGAGGGTGTGGTGTTGCCGACGGTCTGCCACCGGCCGCTCCTCGTCCAGCGCGGCGGCCCGGTGGGGTAGTGCGGGCCTCACGATCCCGTCGGCGGTGCTGCCGCGCGCCGAGCGCGTCCTCGAGTGACGCGCGGCGGGGCGCGGTCACGCGGCGCGCAGCGCGAAGAGGCCGCTGATCGACTTGAGCGGCACCAGCACGCCGTGCTCGGAGAGGCGGACGACCGGGGCGGGCTCGTCGAGGAGCGCGACCAGCCCGGCCTGCTCCTCGAGCGGCCAGTCCTGGTGGCCGGGGCCGAGCCGATGCGAGAGGCGCGACCCCGGGAGGACACGCGCCAGGTCCTGCCGGAGCGCCCGCACGGCCGTCTCCAGCCCGGCCCAGCCCGCCAGGTCGAGGAGATAGGCGTCCAGGGGCTCGTCCCGGGCGCCGAGCGCCGCGACCTCGGCCTCGAGCGCCGGGCCCAGGGTCAGCACGAACGCCACCGCGTCGTCGGTCCCGGCGAGGTGACGCGCCACGGCGCGCCCCGAGAACGCCGGTCCCTCGGCGAGCTGGACGCGGTCGCCGTCGGCGCCGGCGATCCGGACCCGCCGCAGGCGGGCCTCCGGCGCGGCGAGCGCGCCGGCCCGGACCGCCATGGCCCGCGTCGCCGTCCACACTGCCGGGGGGGCGTCCTCCCGGCGGCGGTAGCGGGCGAGCCGGAGCACCGTCCAGGGGTCGATGACCAGCGCCGGGGGCCGCCAGGGCTCGATCCGGCCGGGGTCCAGGCGCACGGCTCACCCTAGCACGGCGCGAATGGCGGGCCCGCGCGGTCGGCCGCGACACGGCCGCGCCCGCGAGCTTCGAGCCCGGTCGGGGGGAGCCCCGCTCGGCCGGGAACACGCCTGCCGGCGCGGCCTTGACGCCCCCCGCGGCCCTCCCGATAATCGACGCGTTCCACGGCCCGGCGCGGCGGGCGTGGCGGACCTGCCTCGGATCTCCCGCACTCACAGGGGAAGGAGACGGACGGATGCAGGGACCGATCGGGTTCATCGGGCTCGGGATCATGGGGCGGCCGATGGCCAGGAACCTTCTCAAGGCCGGGCACGCGCTCGTGGTCCACAACCGGAGCCAGGGCGGGGTGCAGGAGCTGGTCGGGCTCGGCGCCAAGGCGGGCGACTCGCCGGCGGCCGTCGCTCGGGCGGCGGGCGACCTGATCATCACCATGCTGCCGAACTCGCCGGACGTGGAGCAGGTCGCGCTCGGTCCGCGCGGGCTCGCCGAGGGGGTGCGGCCGGGCCAGATCCTGGCGGACATGTCGACGATCTCCCCGATCGTGTCCCAGAAGGTCGGCGCCGCGCTCGCCGCCAAGGGGGTGCGCATGCTCGACGCCCCCGTGTCGGGGGGCGAGAAGGGCGCGATCGACGGGACGCTGTCGATCATGGTGGGGGGGGAGCCTGCGGTCTTCCAGGCCGTGCTGCCGGTGTTCCAGGCGATGGGGAAGACGATCACCCACCTGGGGGCGCTCGGCGCCGGGGGGTTCACGAAGCTCGCCAACCAGATCATCGTCGCCGTCAACCTGACCGCGCTCGCCGAGGCGCTCACCCTGGCCGCCAAGGCCGGGCTCGACATCGAGCTCACGCTCAAGGCGCTGGGCGGCGGGCTGGCCGGCTCCCGCTGCCTCGACCAGAAGACCCCGAACTACCTGGCCCACGAGTTCAAGCCCGGGTTCAAGATCGACCTCCACTACAAGGACCTCGGGCTGATCGACGACGCGGCCCGCGCCCTCGGGGTGCCGCTCCCGACGACGGCGGTGGTCCGTGAGCTCTTCAGCGCCGCGCGGGCCCACGGCCGGGGCGGGCTCGACCACTCCGGCATCCTGACCGTGGTGGAAGACCTCGCGAAGGTCCAGGTGAAGAAGCGCGCATGACCGGCCCGCGTCCCCGGCCGGCCGGGGAATCGCCCCGCCGCCCCGGCGGGGGGACCGCAGCCGCCCGCGCGCCGCGCGCCGCCGTCGCTCTCCGGGAGGCGCCCGCCGGGGCCGGCGCCGGCGCGGCGGCGTGCCGGCCCTCCCGGGCGCGGTGTGCCGATGGCGCATCCGGCATGCGGGGGGGCGGGCGCCGAGCGGGCCGGCCCCGGGCTGGCGGCCCGGCGACCGAGGCGCGGTGCCGCCCGGGCCCGCGGCGCGGCGAGGGGGGCATCGCGTGCAAGGCGTGATCAAGGTCCGGCGCGTCAAGAAGGGGGACCTCTCCCGCATGCGGGAGGTGCTCGAGTCCGCGTTCGGCGACTTCTTCGAGCGCCAGCTGGGGACCCGCCCGCGCCAGGTCTTCGGCGGCGCCCAGTACGTCCACCACCGCTGGCTCATGGAGCCGTGGGGGTGCCACGTCGCGGAGGAGAGCGACGGGAAGATCGTCGGGCTGTCGATCGCGGTCTGCTGGGGGAGCCTCGGCCTCTTCGGGCCGGTCGCGGTGCTGACGCCGTACCAGAACCAGAAGGTCGCCCAGCAGCTCATCCGGGCCGCCCAGCAGTTCT
>DASRDR010000119.1:0-2117 GCA_035652475.1 Candidatus Methylomirabilota bacterium
AGCCCCTCGCCCCCTCGCGCCCAGTATCACCGTCGGCGATCGTGGTGGTGGACGCCTGCCGCACCGAACGCGCGGCGCCGGCAAGCCCGGTCGGCCGGGTGTCCCTCTCGGCCAAGCGTGACGGTGCCGTGACGCTCCGGCAGGGACTCCGGGCCGCCGCCCCAGACCGGGACGGCCGGGCAGGGCGTATCCTGATCGGCAAACGCGATGGCCCGGATCTTCTTGCTCTCGCCCGCGCTCTGCTCCGGGCCCCGGGCCCAGCTGATCCTGGGCGAGCGCGCGCGCTCGGACATCGCCCGCCGGCTCCGGACGCCGGCGGGCGTCCCCATCGGGGAGATCTTCGCCTTCGTCTCCGGCCTGTACTTCCGCGGGAAGCTCGCCTACGCCCGCGCCTTCGCCGCGCCCCCGCCGCGCGCGCCCGGGCTCCTCGTCATCACCCCCGGGCAGGGGCTTCGCCCTCCCGAGCACCGTCTGACCGCGCGGCAGCTCCGGGCCATCGGGGCGGTGCGCGTCGACGTCCGCGAGCTGCGGTATCGCCGCCCGCTGCGGCGCGACCTCCGCCGGCTCGCGACGGCCCTGGATCCGGACTGCGAGCTGGTCCTGCTGGGGAGCATCGCGACCGGCAAGTACCTGGACGTCCTGGAGCCCATCCTGGGGCCGCGCCTCCGCGTCCCGGCCGACTTCGTCGGCCTCGGGGACATGAGCCGCGGCGCCCTCATGCTCCGCGCCGTCGCCGCCGGGCGGGAGCTCACCTACATCGCGGCGACGGAGCTCGCCACGCGGGCGCCCGGGTCGGGCCGACGGTGAGCGCGCCGGCGGTCCCGGCGATCCGGCTCCCGGACGGCGTGGATCGCGTCGAGGTCCGCCGGGGCCCGCGGCGCATCGTCCTGACGAACCTCCGCAAGCCGTACTGGCCGGAGCGCCGGATCACGAAGCGCGACCTCCTGCAGTACTACGCCGACATCGCGCCGGCGCTCCTGCCGCACGTCCAGGACCGGGCGATGGTGATGAAGCGCTACCCGGCCGGGATCGCCGGCCCGTTCTTCTTCATGAAGCGGGTGCCCGAGCCGCATCCCCCGTGGCTCCGGACGTGCGCGATCGAGCACGGGTCCGGCAGCGTCATCGCGTTCCCGGTGGTCCAGGACCTGCTGTCACTGCTCTGGATCGTGAACCTCGGCTGCATCGACCTGAACCCCTGGTACGCGCGCTGCGACGACGTCGACCGGCCGGACTACCTCCACTTCGACCTGGATCCGACGCCGGGCGCCACCTTCGAGCAGATCCGCGAGGCGGCCCTGGTGGTCCGGGACGCGCTGGCGCGCCGCGAGCTGCCCGCCCACGCGAAGACGACCGGCTCCCGCGGGCTCCACGTCTACGTGCCGCTGTCGCGGGGCCCCACCCAGAAGCAGGTGTGGACGGTCGCCAAGACGATGGCCCAGGAGCTCGCGCGCCGCCACCCGGGCCTGCTCACCGCCGAGTACCGCGTCGCGGCGCGCCCGCCGCGCCGCGTGCTGGTGGACTACAACCAGAACGCCTGGGGCCGCACCCTGGCCTCCGTCTACTCCGTCCGCCCCCATCCGCTGGCGACGGTGTCGACCCCGGTCACCTGGCGCGAGGTCGAGGAGGGGATCCGCCTCGAGGACTTCCACATCTGGAGCGTTCGCGCCCGGGTCGCCCGGGTCGGCGATCTGTGGGCGCCCCTGGCCGCGCGCCGCGGGCGGGCGTCGCTGTCCGGCATCGCCTGATCGATCGCCCACTCGGCGTCGCTCGCGGGCGGTCGGGCTCGGCCTCCTCGCCGAGCGGAGGCCTGGCCGCGGCGGTCGGCGGCGGCGCCCGGATCGCTGACGCTCCCGCGCGTGCGCTTGTCGAGGAACTCGAACGCCGGGATGTCCACCGGCCCGCCGGACATGACGCGCGCCTGGAACGCGGCTGTCGGCGTCGGCAGCCCGACCGGCACTCGCGCCTTCCGCAGCGCGCCGCCGCGGAGCGGGCCGGCCAGGGTCGGCAAGGGGGCCCCGCGGAGCGCCAGTTCCAGGACGCGGTGCGACAGGCCGTCGATCTGGACCACAACGAAGCGGTGCCGGAGGCCTGGGGGGCCGGGGCGTGCGCGCCCGGCC
>DASRDR010000120.1:0-6989 GCA_035652475.1 Candidatus Methylomirabilota bacterium
GGGTCGCTACAGCGCCGAGCTGGAGCGCGCGGCCGTGTAGGCCCGGGGCGCCGCCCCGGCCGCGGAGGCGCCCCGGCGCCCCGCGGCCGGGCTCCGGAAATCGCCGCGGAGGCGCGACCGCCCCCGGGGGACGCGCGGGCCGGGCCCCCGCGGGCGGCCCCCGCACAATCGCCTCGCGCCAGGCGGCGAGCGCATAGAATAGAGGCGTGGGTCACCGGCCCGCCTCCCTCCGCCAGGAGAGCGAGATCCCCGTGCGGTCCCGCTGCGCTCTCGCCGCGCCCCCGGGTCCCTGCGCCGCCGCGCGCGTCACTCCCCCGAGGGCTCCCGGGCGGCGCCCGCGAGCCAGCGAGCCGCCAGCCGGCGCGCGCGGGACGCCCGGCTCGCCACGTGATGCCCCAGGAGGAATCCGCAAGCGAGCCGCAGGGCTCGAGGGAGCTGACGCCCGATGACCGGGAACGCGTTCGTTCAGCGCTGGGTCGACGAGGCCGCTCGGATGTGCCGTCCGGAGGCGGTGGTCTGGTGCGACGGATCCGAGGCCGAGCACGAGCGCCTGCTCGAGACGGCCGTGCGCACGGGAGACCTGATCCCGCTGGACCAGCGACGGCTGCCCGGCTGCTACCTCCACCGCAGCGCGCCGAACGACGTCGCGCGGACCGAGCACCTCACGTTCATCTGCACCCCCGAGCAGGTCGATGCGGGGCCCACCAACAACTGGATGGCGCCCGCCGAGGCGTACGACCGGCTCTCGAAGATCTTCGCGGGATCGATGCAGGGGCGGACGATGTACGTCATCCCGTTCCTGATGGGCCCGCCCGAGTCGCCGTTCAGCAAGGTCGGGGTCCAGGTGACCGACAGCGTGTACGTCGTGCTCAACATGCGGATCATGACCCGGATGGGGAAGATCGCCCTCGAGCATCTGGGGGACTCGAACGACTTCACGCGCGGGCTGCACGGGAAGGCCGATCTCAACATCGAGCGGCGGTTCATCTGCCACTTCCCCCAGGACAACACGATCTGGAGCGTCGGCTCCGGGTACGGCGGCAACGCCCTGCTCTCGAAGAAGTGCCTGGCGCTGCGCATCGCCAGCCGGCTCGGCGCCCACGAGGGCTGGCTTGCCGAGCACATGCTGGTCGCCGGCGTCGAGAGCCCCGACGGGGAGGTCCACTACATCTGCGGCGCCTTTCCGAGCGCCTGCGGGAAGACGAACCTCGCGATGCTGGTGCCCCCGTCCACGATGCCGGGGTGGAAGATCCGCACGATCGGCGAGGACATCGCGTGGCTGCGGCCCGGGCCGGACGGCCGGCTCTGGGCCATCAACCCCGAGGCGGGCCTGTTCGGCGTCGTCCCCGGCACGAACTCGAAGACGAACGCGAACGCGATGGAGATGATCCGGCGCAACACGATCTACACGAACGTCGCGCTCCGCCCCGACGGCACGGTCTGGTGGGAGGGGCACGACGACGCCCCGCCGGCCGAGGCGATCGACTGGCGCGGCCGGCCCTGGAGCCCCGGGGGCGAGCCGGCCGCGCACCCGAACAGCCGCTTCACCACGCCGGCGAGCCAGTGCCCGACCATCGCGCCCGAGTGGCAGGATCCGCAGGGCGTCCCGATCAGCGCGATCCTCTTCGGCGGGCGGCGGCAGAAGCTGGTCCCGCTCGTGTTCGAGGCCTTCGACTGGGCGCACGGCACGTTCCTCGGCGCGACGCTGGCCTCGGAGACCACCGCCGCCGCGACGGGGGCGGTCGGCGTGGTCCGGCGCGATCCGATGGCGATGCTCCCGTTCTGCGGCTACAACATGGGCGACTACTGGGGACACTGGCTCGCGATCGGCCGGCGCCTGAGCCGTCCGCCCCGCATCTTCCGGGTGAACTGGTTCCGCCGCGATGCGGGCGGCCGGTTCCTCTGGCCGGGGTTCGGGGACAACCTGCGCGTGCTGGAGTGGGTCATCAAGCGCTGCAAGGGAGTCGGCCAGGCGGAGGAGACGCCGATCGGGTACCTGCCCACCCCGGGGGCGATCGAGCGGCGCGGGCTCGACCTCACCGACGCCGTGATGATGGAGCTCCTGGCGGTCGACCGGGAAGGATGGCGCGGCGTCCTGCGGGGCCAGTCCGAGTTCTTCGCGAAGTTCGGCGATCGTCTGCCGGCCGGGATCCAGGAGCAGCACGACCTCCTGGCGCGCCGGCTCCGGGCCCGCTGACCGCGCTCGCCGCGTCCCGGGCCCCCGGAGGCGCCGGGCTCGCCTCCGGGCGGCGGGGGCGCCGCCCGCTCGGCGCCCTGATCGCCCGTCGCCTTCTCGCCTCCCGCGGCCCTGGTGCCGAGCACCGCGGCACGGCCGTTGCACCTTCGTCGCGTGTCGCGAGGAGGTGGCGCTGTGGCCCGGTCCCGGCGAACGTTGCCCGCTGCCGTCCTGGACGAGCTCGGCCGGCGCCTGCGCGAGGCGCGGCGCGAGCTCCTGCGCAGCATCGCGACCACTGACGAGGAGCTCGGGACGCTGACGGCGGATCGCGAGCCCGGTGCGCTCAGCGAGGGCGCCGGGCGGGAGCAGGCCCAGGAGGTGCTCTCGCGGCTCGAGGGGCGCGATCGGGACCGGCTCGAGGAGATCCACCACGCGCTGCAGCGCATCGTGGACGGCACCTTCGGCGCCTGCGGGCGGTGCGGCGGCGCCATCCCGCTGGTGCGCCTGCGCGCCCAGCCGAGCACGCGGTACTGCCTGACCTGCGAGACGATCCTGGAGGGCTGGAGCTCGTGATGGCGCGCGGCACGCCCCTCCGCGTGTTGGCCGCGCGCCCCCGGGGGGCGGGGCCGGCGCGCCTCACCGGGGCGCGGGTGGGCCACGTCTCGGGCCCACCACCTGGCGATCAGGGCGAGGGCGCGCTCCGGGTCACGCGCTGCGGCTCGCCGGAGCGGGAGCCGTGACCGCCCGCGTCGTCGTCGCCCGGTACCTGGTCCGGGGGGCTCCGGCTCGGGCAGCTCCCGCGCGATCACCCGTGCGGCCGGATCTCGAGCCCGCGCGCCTGGCGGGTAGCGCCACGCCCGCGGTGCGGCGACGGGAGGGCGGCGTCGTGCTTCGCGGCCGCGTCGGCCAGTCGAACCGGGCCGGGGCGCTGCGGTATCGTAGACTCGCCTGGTCGATCCGCGCGGGTCGGCCGCGCCGCTGGGAGGTGGCCATGAGCAGGCGCTGGGTGGTCGGGAGGACGGTCCTTGTTCTCGCCGCGGCGCTCGCCGGCGGTGGCGCCGGCGCGCAGCAGCGCGAATCGGCCTCGAGCCCGCAGCCGGGATCCGCGGGCTCGGCGAGGACGCCACCCGTGGCCGCCCACGGGGCGGGGATGCCCGCCGGGATGCCGGCCCCGCTCTCCGCCCCCACCGAGGCCGGCCAGGACGCGTTCGCCGCGATCGCGGAGGTCGTCCGGATCCTCGATGCGGACCCGCACACCGACTGGCGGCAGGTCGACCTGGAGCGCCTGCGACAGCACCTGATCGACATGAACGAGGTGGTGCTCCGGGCGACGGTGCAGGCGCACCTCGTGCCGGGCGGCCTCGCGATGGAGGTGACCGGCACCGGTCGGACCGGGGCCGCGATCCGATCGATGGTGATCCCCCACGCGGCGGAGCTCGACCGGATGCCCGGGTTGACGGCCACGGCGGAGACCATTGCCGATGGGGTGCGCCTCACGGTGACCGCCCGCGAGGCGGGGGATGGCGCCGCAGTGGCCCGCCTGCGCGGGCTCGGATTCATCGGGCTCCTGACGCTGGGCGCTCACCATCAGCGGCACCACCTCGCGCTGGCGCGCGGCCTGGCGATGCCCTCCGGCGGACACTAGCGGCATCGCCATTCGGGCGACCGGTGGCGCGTCCGCAGCGCCTTGCCACCCCCGCTGACCGCGGGATCTCGGCGCCGGCGTGGTGACGCCGGGCGGTCGCGCCGGGAGTCGCGCCTCAGCGGGGCGGGAGGGCGCGTCCGGCCCCTGGGCGGAGGTGGCGGCGCCGGCGCGCGGGTGAGCGCGAACCCTCGACGGCGGTCGCGTCGTCCAACGGTTGGGCTCGGTCCCGGGGTCGGGTAGACTGCGTCCGCCGAGCACGCGGCCGCCGGCCGCTGGCGTGTCCGGCCGGCGCGGTCCGGCGACACGCCCGGCCGCGGACCGTCCGGGGCCCTGGGGTGGCGGGAGACCGCCAGGCATGCCCTTCTCCCGCACGGGTCACGAGCCCGCGGCCGGATGGACGAGGCCTCGTCCGGATCCACGGCGGCCGGTGGCGGGATGGGGGGCGAATTGGCGTTCTCGGTCGGGATCGGCCTCACCAACGAGTGCAACCTCCGCTGTCCCCACTGCTACCGCCCGGACGCGGTCCTCGAGCGGCTCACGATCGCCGACGTTCGCCGGGTCTGCGACACCCTCGAGATCCGGTCGCTCAACCTCGGGGTCGGGGAGAACGGGCTCCACCCGGAGTACCGGCCGATCCTGGACATGGTCTGGGCGCGCGGGATCCGGACCAGCCTCACGTCGAACGGGCTCAGCCTCGAGGTCCTGCCCGACGATGCCGTCCGGCGCTTCCAGAGCATCGAGTTCTCGCTGGACTTTCCCACCGAGCGCGAGCACGACGTCTTCCGTGCGCCGGGCAACTGGCGCGCGGTGCACGCGGGCATCGAGCGGTGCCGCCGGCTGGGCGTTCCGACCACCGTCACCGCGGTCATGATGCGGCTCAACTACGACCGGCTGGGCGAGCTCGCGGGCGTCGCCGCGGCGGCGGGGGCCAACCTGCGGGTGAACATCTACCAGCCGTCGCGGAGCGACCGGTTCACCCTGAGCTACGACCAGTTCTGGGAAGGCTTCCGGCGCCTCCTGGGGGCCGCGCGGCTGGTCGCCACGACGGAGCCGGTCCTGGCGGCGGTGCTCGGGCTCGCCGAGTTCGCGGGACCGGGGTGCGGGCGCACCACCGTGCGCGTGGCCCCGGACGGACGGATCCTGCCGTGCACGTACTGGCCGAAGAGCGATATCGACCTGGCCCAGCTGGCCGCGCTGGGCTCGGCCGTCGTCGAGACCCCCGAGTTCGTCGCCGCGCGGCAGCGACCGGCCGGCTGTGCCGATTGCCCGTGCCGCGGCGGATGCGCGGGCCGTCGCGCGCTGGCGGGCCGGCTCGACGCGCCCGACCCGTACTGCCCGTTCGCGCGTGGGGAGCGCATCACCCTCGACTGGGAACCGGCGCGGGCCGCCGATCTCCCGAAGCTCGGGAGCGCCTGCACGACCATCGTCTCGGCGTGCTGACGGGCTGAGATACAAGCGATCGTGGCCGAGCGGGTCCTGGTCACCGGCGGGGCGGGGTTCGTCGGCTCCCACCTGGTCGATGCGCTAATGGTCCGGGGCGCCCGGGTCCGCGTGCTGGACAGCCTCCTGGACCAGGCGCATCCGGGGGGGCGCGCCCGCTTCCTGGCCCCCGATGCCGAGCTCCTGGTCGGCGACCTGCGGGACCGGAGCGCCGTGGACCGCGCGCTCGACGGCGTCAGCACCGTCTTCCATCAGGGCGGCATGGTCGGCAACGGCCAGTCGATGTACGACGTGCGGCGCTACGTCGAGATCAACGCGGTCGGCACCGCCACCCTGCTGGAGGCCATGCTGGCGCGGCGGGCCCAGTTCCGCCGCCTGGTCGTCGCCTCGTCGATGGTGGTGTACGGGGACGGCGCGTACCGGTGCCCCGCCGACGGCGACGTCGCGCGGGTGGAGCGGCCACTCGAGCGGCTGCGCGCGGGGTGCTGGGAGCCGGTGTGCGCACGGTGCGGCCGGGAGGTCGCGCCGGTCGCGACCACGGAGGACCATCCGCTCCAGCCGACCAGCACGTACGGGATCACCAAGCGGGACCAGGAGGAGCTGTGCCTCGTGCTCGGGCGGGCGCACCGGCTCCCGACGATCGTGCTCCGGTACCTGAACACCTACGGCTCGCGCCAGGCCCTCGGAAATCCGTACACCGGGGTCGCCGCGATCATCGCGACGCGGCTGCTGAACGGTCGGGCGCCCGTGATCTTCGAGGACGGGCGGCAGCGCCGGGACTTCGTCCACGTCTCCGACGTGGTGCGCGCGAACCTGGCGGCGGCCGCCGCCGACGAGTCCGCCTGCTACCGCCCGTACAACGTGGGGACGGGGCGGACGACGACCGTGCTCGAGCTCGCCCGGCTGATGGCCGCCGCGCTCGGCCGTCCCCTCGAGATCGTGCCGACCGGCGAGTTCCGCGTCGGGGACATCCGCCACTGCGTGGCGGATCCCTCGCGGGCCGCGGGCCACCTCGGCTGGCGGGCGGAGCGGCGGCTCGAGGACGGGATCGCCGAGCTGGTCGGCTGGGCGGCCGGCGAGCGCCCCGTGGACCGGACGGAGGCCGCTCACGCCGAGCTGCGGGACCTGCGGCTCATCGAGCCCGCGCAGCCGGCGGCTCGCGCGCACCCGGATGCCCGGGCGTCCTGACCCTCCCGTCCCGGGCGCGCCGGGGCGGCCCCGGGTGACGCTCATCATCCCCGCCCTCGACGAGGAGCCCGCGATCGGGGCGGTGGTCCGCGCGGCGCCGGCGGCGTGGGTCGACGAGGTGGTGGTCGTCGACAACGGATCGACCGATCGCACGGCGGCGGTGGCTCGCGCCGCCGGGGCCCGGGTCGTGGCGGAGCCGCGCCGGGGGTATGGCGCGGCGTGCCTGGCCGGGGTCCGGGCGGCTGAGGGCGCCGCGCTCGTGGCGTTCGTCGACGGTGACGGCAGCCAGGATCCGGGCGAGATCGGGCGCGTGCTGGCCCCTCTTCTCGCCGGCCGCGCCGATCTGGTCCTCGGCGTGCGCTGCCCCGGCGGCCGCGACGCCGGCCATCCGTTCCATGCCGTGCTGGGAACGCGCGCGGTCGCCTGGCTGGTGGGCCGGCGGTTCGGCGTCCGCCTCCGGGATCTCGGGCCGTACCGCGCCATCCGGCGCGACGTGCTGCTGGGGCTCGGGATGTCCGAGATGACCTACGGCTGGCCGGT
>DASRDR010000121.1:0-18332 GCA_035652475.1 Candidatus Methylomirabilota bacterium
CGCATCGTCCTCGACCCGGGCCACGGCGGGCACGACTCCGGCGCGCGGGCCGCCGGCATCTGGGAGAAGGAGATCACGCTCGACGTCGCGCGGGAGCTCCGGCGGCTGCTCCAGGCGGCGCGCTACGACGTCGTGCTGACCCGGGACGCGGACGCGTTCGTCTCGCTCCGGGAGCGGGCGCTGCGCGCGAACGCCGAGCGGGCCGACCTCTTCGTCTCGGTCCACGTCAACTCGGTGCCGTCCCAGGACTGCCACGCCGTCGAGACGTACTACCTCGGGCCGGCCGACGACCCCCGGGCCGAGGCGCTCGCCGGCACCGAGAACCGCGAGTCCGGGTACCAGCTGGCCGACTTCCGGCGGCTCCTGGAGGGCGTCTACGTCCACGTCCGCCAGGCGGAGTCCCGCAAGCTCGCCCAGCAGATCCAGCACGAGCTGGTCGGCGTCCTCGGCAACACGAACCCGGCGATCCGGGACAAGGGGGTGCGGAGCGCGCCCTTCCTGGTCCTGGTCGCCAGCGACGCCCCCGGAGTGCTCGCGGAGGTCTCCTGCCTCTCCAACGACGACGAGGCCGCGCGGCTGGCCGAGAGCGGATATCGCCAGCGCATCGCGCGCGCCCTGTTCCTCGGCATCCACGGCTACGCCGAGGCCCGCAACCGGACCGCCACGCTGGGCACGACCCAGGAGGCCAGCCGATGAGCAAGAAGAGCGAGGTCCTCCACGTCGGGATCGATCTCGGCACCTCCCGCAGCTCGATCTCCGCCTCGAACGGCGTCCGCCACGTCGTCGAGAGCTACGTGGGATGGCCGGCCGACATGGTCGCCCGCAAGCTCGTCAAGAAGCCGATCCTCTTCGGGCGCGAGGCGCTCGACAACCGGCCGATGCTCGAGCTCCGCCGGCCGCTCGAGCGCGGCCTCATCAAGGAGGGGTCGGAGCGGGACGAGCTGGCCGTCCGCGAGCTCCTCCGTCACCTGGTGTCGCTCGCCGGGGGGCGCGACGGCCAGCCGGTCCGGGCCGTGGTGGGGGTCCCGGCCGAGGCGCTGCGCGTGAGCCGCCAGAACCTCCGCAGCGCGGTCAAGGGCCTGGCCGACGCCCTCATGATCGTCTCCGAGCCGTTCGCGGTCGCCTACGGGATGGACGCCCTGCTGCACACGATGATCATCGACATCGGCGCGGGCACCACCGACTTCTGCGTGATGCGCGGCCGCTATCCGACCGAGGAGGACCAGCGGACCTTGACCAACGCCGGGGACTCCATCGACGAGCAGCTGGCGACGCTCGTGCGCGCCAGGCACCCCGACGCCCAGTTCTCCATCTACATGGTGCGCGAGTGGAAGGAGAAGTGGAGCTTCGTCGGCGAGCCGCGGGGGCCGGTGACGGTCACCGTCCAGAAGGGCGCCCGCGGGGTCTCGGTCGACATCACCGGCGAGATGCGCCGCGCCTGCGAGAGCGTCCTGGCGCCGATCGCCGAGACGATGACCGACCTCCTCGCCCGGGTCGAGCCGGAGTACCAGGAGCGCGTCCGGCACAACATCGTGCTGGCCGGGGGCGGCTCCCAGATCCCGGGCCTCGCCGCCGCCCTCGAGCGGACGCTCGCCGAGTACGGCGGCGGCGCGGTGCGCGTGGTCGAGGACCCCGTCTTCGCCGGGTCGAACGGGAGCCTGGCGATCGCGCTCGACGCCTCCGAGGGCGACTGGGAATCCCTCGCCGGGTAGCCGCTCCGCGCCCGGTCGGGTAGACTCGCCCCGTGCCGGTCGAGCCGAAGCCCGCCGCCTCCGTGCTCCTGATCCGGCCGGGGCGGTCGGTGCCGATCGAGGTGTTCGTGATCCGGCGTGCGCGGGGCATGCGCTTCCTCGCCGGCTACTTCGCGTTCCCGGGCGGGAAGGTCGACCTGGCCGACCGCACCGCCGAGGCCCTCGGGCGCGCGCGCGGGCTCAGCCCCGCGGCGGCGGCGCGGGCGATCGACGATCCCATCGACGAGGTCCCCCCGCTCGCCTACTGGATCGCCGCGGTCCGGGAGGTGTTCGAGGAGACCGGGATGCTGCTGGCGACCGACGCGGCCGGCCGGCCGCTCGACGCCCGCGAGCCGGCGCTGGCGGCGCGGATCGAGAGCGGGCGGCGCGCCCTCGTGCGGGGCGACTGCTCGTTCCCCGCTCTCCTGGCGGCCGAGGGCTGGTTCGCCGACCTGGGCCCCCTCGCCTACCTGGCCCAGTTCGTGACCCCGCCGGCCAGCCCGATCCGCTTCGCAGCCCGCTTCTTCCTCTGCCCGGTCCCGCCCGGCCAGGCGCCCCGCGCCCACGCCGAGGAGGCCTCGGAGGGGTTCTGGGTGGACCCGGCGACGGCCTACCGGCGGTTCCGGGCGGGCGAGTGGCCGATGGCCGAGCCGGCCGAGTACGGCACCCAGTACCTCGCCCAGTTCGAGTCCTACGAGGCGGTCTGGCGCCACCACGCCGACGGCCGCGCGAAGTTCCACGGGATCATCGACCGCCTGGACGCGACCCGCTACTACCGGTTCGACTGGTCCACCGTGGTCCGCCCCGCGTGACCGCCGCCGCGCATCCGCGACCGCGACGCGCCAGCGCTCCGGGCCCGCGAACGGCCGTGGTCCCGCCCCGGTGACGCACGCCGCGCATCCGCGACCGCGACGCCGCTCCGGGCCCGCGAACGGCCGTGGTCCCGCCCCGGTGACGCACGTCGCGCATCCGCGACCGCGACGCGCGGGCGCTCCGGACGCGCGCGCGGCCGTGGTCCTGCCCGCGTGACGGACGCCTTCCATCCGGCGGCGTTCCCGCCCACGGCGCGGCTGTCGCCGCGGGTCGTCCGCGTGCTGGGGCTCAACCCGGGGCTCATGACCGGCCCCGGGACCAACACCTACGCGATCGGGCTGGGGCGGCCGGTGCTGATCGACACGGGAGCCGGGGTGCCCGAGTACGGGCCGCTCCTCCGGGACGCGCTCGGGGCCGAGGGGCTGGGGGAAGTGCGGCAAGTGCTCCTGACGCACCGCCACCCGGACCACATGGGCGGGGTGCCGGACGTGCGGCGCCTCTTCCCGCGGGTCCCGGTCGCGAAGCTCGTGCGCAACGACGCGCGCCTTCCGGTCCGGATGGAGCCGCTGGCCGACGGTGCCGTGATCCGGGCCGACGGGGCGACGCTCCACGCGATCCACACCCCCGGCCACGCCTCCGACCACCTGTGCTTCTACCTGGAGGAGGAGCGCGCCCTGTTCACGGGCGACCTGATCCTCGGCGGGTCGACGACGGTGATCCCGCCGGACGACGGCGACCTGGGGGACTACCTCGCCTCGCTCCGCCGCGTCCTCGGGCTCGACGTCGAGCGCATCTACCCCGCCCACGGGCCGGCGCTCGAGCCGGCCCGGCCGGTGATCGAGGGCTACATCGCCCACCGGCTCGAGCGCGAGGCCCAGATCCTGGCCGCGCTCGCCGCCGGGGCGGCGACGGTGGCGGACGTCGTCGCGCGCGTGTACCGGGAGGTCCCGGCGGCGCTCCATCCGGTCGCGCGGCTGTCCGTGGCCTCGCACCTGGCGAAGCTCGAGCGCGAGGGGCGCGTCCGGCGCCTCGCGGGCGACCCGCCCCGCTTCCGGCCGACCTGACCGGTCGCCGCCGCGCCGCCCTCGCGTTCCCCGCCACCCCGGGATCGCGCCGACTGCCTCGCGCGGGCCCCGGGCTTCGCGGAGCACGCCGCCGGCATCGCCCGCATCGCCCTGTGGCGGCCCACCATCTTGCGCGCGCCGCCCCGCGGGATGACGCCGCCGATCGGCGCGGCCGCCACGCCCCGGGAGCAAGCCGGCCGATGGCGCGCGCCCACCGATCGCGCCGGCCCACCGCGCCCCCCGGGCCCGGCTCGCGCCTCGCCGGCGCCGCCGTCCCCGCGGAGCACGCCCGCCGCCCGCCGGGGACCACGCCCGCCGCTCCCGGGGATCACCAGGCGCCATCGGGCCCGCCGGGGCGCGCGCGCCGGTTCCGGGCCCACCCCCGGGCCTCGCGCGCGTCACCGCCGAGCCGCCGCGTGGCTCGGGCAGTGTCGGCTCTCGTCTTCCGCTTCCAGCTCGAGCGCCCCGCGGACACCGCACCACGACTGGATCGGTCCGGATGCGGGGCGTGCGCGCTCGGCGACGCCTGACCCGCCCCGGCCGCGCGTCGCCAGCGGGCGCGGGTGGGCGGAAGTCCACGCCAGGTGCGCGTTCGGCGCGCGGGTCGTGCGCGGCGCGCGTGGCACCGCGGTTGCTCCGCGCTCGCCGCCGGAGGCGACGATGCGCGGGCAGCGAGGCGTCACGGCGGTCGAGCTCACGATCGTGCTGGTCGGGCTGCTC
Source organism: Candidatus Methylomirabilota bacterium (assembly GCA_035652475.1). Taxonomy (GTDB): domain Bacteria; phylum Methylomirabilota; class Methylomirabilia; order Rokubacteriales; family DASRDR01; genus DASRDR01. The sequence continues at coordinate 4,328 of DASRDR010000121.1, forward strand.
GTCCTGGTCGGCACCGCGACGCCGACCGTCAACGCGGCGCTGGACGGCTTTCGCGCCTCCGGCGCCACGTGGGACCTCTACTCGGCCGTCCACCTCACGAAGGCGCGCGCCCGCACCACCGGGGTCATGCACGGGCTCGTGATCGAGCCGGACGGGCGCGGGTTCCGCGTCGTCGAGGATCCGGTCGGCGCGGCCGCGACCGTCGAGGGACCCCACCCCCTGCCCGACGGCGCGATCGCCTCCAGCAACGCCAACATCCGATTCTCCCCGAACGGCTTCGCGGTGCCGGCCGGCACGATCACCATCCGGAGCGGCGGCGAGGTGCGCCGCCTCGTGGTGAACCTGCTCGGGCGCGTCCGGGTCGCCTCGGGCGAGGGGCCGTGACGCGCCCCCGCGAGGGTGCGCGGCCGGCGGGAGGCACCGACATGGCAGGCACGGAGACGCGGCGAGCGCGGAACGGGCGGCAGGACGTCGGCGCCGCCTGGCAGAAGACCGGGGCCAGCGGCGCGTTCCTGGCGATCGAGATCGACGCCGGGGCGGCGATCGCCGACGCGCTGGGCGCCCTCCTCCGGGGGGACGACCGGCTCACCTATCTCGCGTTCACGAACGAGAAGAAGCCGGACGGCCGCGATGGCCAGCCCGACCTCCGGGTGGTGCGGCCGCTCCGCCGGCCCGGGGACGAGGCGGCCTGAACCGGCCCGGAGCGGAGGAGGCCGGGCGCAGGGCGGCCCCCGCACCGGCCCGCGGGCGGCGCCGTGCTCCACGGCCGAGCTCCGGCAACCGGCACGGGCCCGGCGGGGCGCGGGGCGGCACCGTCCGGCCTGACGTCGACCCGGACCGCCCCCGCCGGCCCGGGATCGGCCCGGGGGCCGGCAAGGCGTGGCTCGGCCGGACAGCTGCGGCGGCGCCAGGGGCGCGCGGCGGCGGGCGATTCGCCCGCGGGAGTCAGCGGGCGGCGCGCTTCGCGGCCGCGGCGACGAAGCGCTCGAAGAGGCGCCGCGAGGGGACGTCGCCCGCCCGGGCCAGCTCCTCGGGGTGCCACTGGACCCCGATCAGGAAGCTCCGCCCCGTGGGGTCGGTCGGCTCGACCCCCTCGACCAGGTCGTCCGGGGCGTGGGCCACGGCGGTGAGGCCGGGCGCCAGGCGCTTGATCCCCTGGTGATGGAGGCTGTTGACCTCGATCCGGTCCTGGCCGAGGACATCGGCCAGGGCACTCCCCGGCGTGACGGCGACCGGGTGATGCGGATCGGTGCGGGGACGCTCGGCGAGCATCTGGTTGTGCCCGAGCGGCACCGGACGCTCGGTCGGGAGATCCTGGTAGAGGGTCCCCCCCAGGGCGACATTGAGCAGCTGCACCCCCCGGCAGATCGCCAGGATCGGCAGGTCGTCCCGCAGCGCCCACTCGAGCAGCGTGAACTCGAGCGTGTCCCGCTCGGCGACCACCTCCACGGTCGGGTGGACGGTGGTGTCGCCGTACCGGGCCGGGGCGACGTCCTCGCCCCCGGTCAGCACGAGTCCGTCCAGGAGCTCGTAGAGGGCCGCCAGCGTGGACCCGGTGTGCGCGGGCGTGACGACGATCGGGAGGCCGCCGGCCTCCTGGACCGCGACCAGGTAGGGCTCGTTCAGGAAGGTGCGCCGGGTGCCGACCGCCAGCGGCATCACCGATCCGGTCAGCCCGATCCGCGGTCGCATGTCGTCACGCTATCACCGCCCATCCTCGCGTGTCAAAACGTCGACTCGGGATTGACCCGCCCCCCCGGACCGTGGTGGGATGGACAGGCCCCCTTCGCCGGGGGCGGCCATGACCGTCGACTCGTACCGTCCCGGTGCCCCGGATCCCCCGCGGACCCCCGCGGGCGGGGACACCGCTCCGGCGCAGACGGGCGGCGCGCCGCCGGCCCGAGCCCTGCGCCCGGAAGCGCTCGGGCTCCGTCATGCGGTCGCCGCGGGTCACCCGCTGGCCGCAATCGCCGCGCTCCGCATCCTGGAGGGGGGCGGGAACGCGGTCGACGCCGGGGTCGCGGCCGGGATCGCTCTCGGTGTCGTCCATCCCGACATCGTGAGCTTCGCGGGCGTCGCCCCGCTGATGGTCTACGAGGCGGCGCGCCGGGAGGTGAGCACGGTCTCGGGGCTCGGCGTCTGGCCGCGCCGGGCGACGCTCGCCTTCTTCCGCGACCGGTGCGGCAACGAGATCCCGGAGGGCCTCCTCCGGACGGTCGTCCCCGCGGCTCCCGACGCCTGGATCACCGCGCTGGAACGCTTCGGTACGCTCGGGTTCGCCGAGGTGGCCCAGCCCGCGATCGAGCTGGCCCGCGACGGCTTCCCGATGGGGCCGTTCGTGGCGGGCATCATCCAGGAGAACGCGGCCGCGTACCGCCGCTGGCCGAGCTCCGCCGCGATCTTTCTGCCCGCCGGGCGCGCCCCCGCGGTGGGCGAGCGGTTCGTCCAGACGGACCTCGGGCGCACGCTGAGCTACCTCGCCGACGAGGATCGGGCCGCCCGGGGCCGTGGCCGGCTGGCGGGGCTGGCGGCGGCCCGGACGGCCTTCTACCGGGGCGACGTCGCGACGACGATCGTCCGCTACCACGAGGCCGAGGGGGGGCTCCTCACGCGGGAGGACCTCGACGGCTTCCGGGTCACGGTCGAGCCCCCCGTGGTGGCGAGCTTCCGCGGCCAGCAGATCCTCACCTGCGGGTTCTGGTGCCAGGGGCCGGCGCTGCTGCAGATGCTCCAGATCCTGGACGGCCTGGACCTCCGGCGCTTCGGCCACAACGCCCCCGACTACGTCCACACCGTGACCGAGGCGATGAAGCTGGCCTTCGCGGACCGGGAGGCCTACTACGGCGACCCCCGCCACGTGCCGGTCCCGGCCGCGGGCCTCCTCGACCCCGCGTACGCGGCCGAGCGCCGGCGGGCCCTCGATCCCGGCCGCGCCTGGCCGGCGCTGCCGCCGTGCGGCACGCCGGACGGCGCGCCCCGCCGCGCCGGGTCGCCCCCGACCCCGGCACCGGCGCGGACCAGCCCCGCGACGCTCGGCACCTCGTACGTCGCCGTCGTCGATCGCCACGGCAACGCCTTCTCCGCCACGCCGAGCGACGTCTCGACGGACACCCCGATCATCCCGGGCACCGGGCTGGCCGTGTCCTCGCGGGGCTCCCAGAGCTGGCTGGACCCGGACCACCCGAGCGCCGTCGCCCCCGGAAAGCGACCGCGCCTCACGCCGAGCCCGGCGTTGATGGTGGCGCCCGACGGGGTGATGGCCTTCGGGACCCCCGGCGGCGACGTGCAGCTCCAGGCCATGCTCCAGGTCCTCCTGAACCTGACCGTGTTCGGGATGTCCCCCCAGCGCGCGATCGAGGCGCCCCGCTTCGCCACCCAGTCGTTCCCGGACTCCTTCTGGCCTCACCGCTACTTCCCGGGTCGCCTCACCCTGGAAGCCCGGATCCCGGCCGCCACCGGCGAGGCCCTGGCGGAGCGCGGGCACGACGTCCACCGGTGGGACGAGTGGGAGTGGCGCGCGGGCGGCGTCTGCATGGCGCGGATCGACGGCGCCGGGGTCCGGTGGGCGGCCGCCGACCCGCGGCGGGACTCCTACGCGGTGGCGTGGTGAGTGCCGTGACGGCCGCGCGCGGCCGCCCCCGGAGGCCGGACGGCCCTGCCCGGACATCCGGGCGCCCCGCCTTGAGGCTCCGAGAGCCGGCCATCCCCGACGTGCGGGGGCCGGAGGCTCCTGCGGGGGCGTCCTGGCGCCGGCGCGTGCTCCGCCCGGCTCCGCCGCCCCGCGGCGCCACGCTGGTGCGGATCGGCCGAGTGCTCGCGCTCCTGCTCGCGGTGACCGGCTGCGCGGTGGACAGTCCCCGGCCGGTCGCGGTGGCGCCGCCGGACGGGCTCGAGCTGCCGACGCCGATGGTCCCGCCCACGGTGGTGTCGCGCTTCGGCGAGGCGCGGAGCGAGGGCGGCGACTCGCCCGGCGCCCGGCACGCCGGGATCGACATGCGCGCGCCGACCGGGACCCCCGTGCTGGCGGCCGCCGACGGGGTGGTGCTCCGCACGGGCAGCGCCGCGCACGCCGGCCGCCTGGTCGTCCTGGGGCACGCGAGCGGGCTCGCCACCGCTTACTACCATCTCTCCCGGATCGAGGTCGCACCCGGACAGGCCGTGCGGCGGGGCGAGGTCATCGGCCGGGTGGGGGCGACCGGCAACGCGACCGCGCCGCATCTCCACTTCGGGGTCTGCGGCCGCGACGACGGGCAGTGCGGGGCGCGGATCGAGGCGGGATGGGTGGATCCCGAGCGCCACTGGGTGTCGGGCTCGCCCTGCTTCGTGCCGCAACGGGAGTACACGGCCGACGCCGGGCGGCTCACCTATCCCCTGCCGTGCGCCCCCGCGGCGGGCGCGCGCCCGCCGGCCGCCGCGCCGGCGACCCCCCGCCGCGCCGCGACGGCGCTCCGCTGAAGCTGCGCGCGGGACGCTCCCGGCCGGGGCCGGGCGGGGCCCGCCCGGGCACCGGCCAGGTTTAGACGGGGACGGCCTCCACGATCCGCGTGAACGTCAGCTGGTCGCCGGAGGCATCGACGCGGACCGTGTCCCCCGGCTGGAACTCCCCTTCCAGGAGCCGGAGCGCCAGCGGGTCCTGCACCCGGCGCTGGAGCGTCCGCTTGAGCGGCCGGGCCCCGAACACCGGGTCGAACCCCTCCGCCGCCAGGAGCGCCTTGGCCGCGTCCGTCAGCTCGAGGGCGATGCGCTTCTCGGCCAGCCGGCGCTGGAGGTGCCGCGCCTGGATGTCGACGACCTGCTTGATCTCCTCGAGCCGGAGCGGCTGGAAAACGATGATCTCGTCGATGCGGTTCAGGAACTCGGGCCGGAGGTGGGTCCGGAGCTCCTGGAGCACCAGGGGGCGCGCCTTCTCCGGGTCGCCGAGCTCCCGGAAGTAGTGGCTCCCCAGGTTCGAGGTCATGATCACCACCGTGTTGCGGAAGTCGACCGTGCGCCCGTGGCCGTCGGTCAGCCGGCCGTCGTCGAGCAGCTGCAGGAGCGCGTTCCACACGTCGGGGTGCGCCTTCTCGACCTCGTCGAAGAGGACCACCGAGTACGGGCGCCGCCGCACCGCCTCGGTGAGCTGCCCGCCCTCCTCGAACCCGACGTACCCCGGGGGCGCACCGATCAGGCGGGCCACGGTGTGCTTCTCCATGTACTCCGACATGTCGATGCGCACCATCGCCCGCTCGTCGTCGAACAGGAACTCGGCGAGTGCCCGCGCCAGCTCGGTCTTCCCCACGCCGGTCGGGCCCAGGAACAGGAACGAGCCGATCGGCCGGTTCGGGTCCGACAGGCCGGAGCGCGCGCGCCGCACGGCGTTCGAGACCGCGCGGAGGGCCTCGGGCTGCCCGACCACCCGCCGGGCCAGGCGATCCTCCATCTGGACGAGCTTCTGGACCTCGCCCTCCAGGAGGCGCGTCACCGGGATGCCGGTCCACTTCGCGACGACCTCGGCGACGTCCTCCTCGTCGACCTCCTCCTTGAGGAGGCGCCCCTGGCCGTCGTGCTGCTGGGCCAGGCGCGCGTTCTCGGCCTCCAGCTGGCGCTCCAGCTGGTGGAGCGTGCCGTACCGGAGCTCGGCGGCCCGGTTGAGGTCGCCCCGCCGCTCGGCGTCCGCCATCGCGGTGCGGGCGGCGTCGATCTCCTCCTTGATCTTCCCGATGCGGCCGATGGCCGACTTCTCGCTCTCCCAGCGAGCCTTGAACCCGGCCGAGCGCTCCCGGAGATCGGCCAGCTCGCGGTCCAGCCGCTCCAGCCGCTCGCGCGACGGCTCGTCGGTCTCCTTGGCCAGCGAGACGCGCTCGATCTCGAGCTGCATGATGCGCCGCTCGATCTCGTCCAGCTCGGCGGGCATCGAGTCGATCTCGATCCGGAGCCGCGAGGCGGCCTCGTCGATCAGGTCGATCGCCTTGTCGGGGAGGAAGCGGTCGGCGATGTAGCGGTGGGAGAGCACGGCCGCCGCGACCAGGGCGGAGTCCTTGATTTTGACCTTGTGGTGGACCTCGTACTTTTCCTTGAGGCCGCGCAGGATCGCGATCGTGTCCTCGACCGACGGCTCCTTCACGAAGATGGGCTGGAACCGCCGCTCGAGCGCGGCGTCCTTCTCGACGTGCTTCCGGTACTCGTCGAGGGTCGTGGCCCCGATGCAGCGGAGCTCGCCCCGGGCGAGGGCCGGCTTCAGCATGTTGGAGGCGTCCATCGCCCCCTCGGCCCCGCCGGCGCCGACCAGCGTGTGGAGCTCGTCGATGAAGCAGATGATCTCCCCGCCGGCCTCGGTGATCTCCCGGAGCAGCGCCTTCAGCCGGTCCTCGAACTCGCCGCGGTACTTGGTCCCCGCGATGAGGGCGCCGAGGTCCAGGGCGATCAGCCGCTTGCCCTTGAGTCCCTCCGGGACGTCGCCGGCGACGATTCGCTGGGCGAGGCCCTCGACGATCGCCGTCTTGCCGACGCCCGGCTCGCCGATCAGCACCGGGTTGTTCTTCGTCCGCCGCGAGAGGACCTGGACCACCCGCCGGATCTCGTCGTCCCGGCCGATGACCGGGTCCAGCTTGCCCTTGCGGGCGAGCTCGGTCAGGTCGCGGCTGTAGCGCTCGAGGGCCTGGTACTTCGCCTCGGGGTTCTGGTCGGTCACCCGCTGCGAGCCCCGGACCTCGACCAGGGCCCGGTAGACGCCATCCCTGGTGACGCCCGCCTGCCGGAGGATCCGCCCGGCGCCCTCGGTGTCCTGGGCCAGGCCGACCAGCAGGTGCTCGGTGGAGCAGTACTCGTCCTTGAGCCGCTCCATCTCGGCCCACGCGGCGTCGAGCACCGCCCGGAACCGGGGCGAGAGGTACTCGTTCCCGCCGCCGCCCGTGACCTTCGGGAACCGCCGGAGCTCCGCCTCCGTCTCGCGGCGGATCGTCTCCGGGCGGGCGCCCAGCTTGGTCAGGAGCGCGCCGACGACGCCCTCCTCCTGCTCGACCAGCGCGACGAGCAGGTGCTCGGGCTCGATCTGCTGGTGGCCCTCGCGGCCCGCCAGCGTCTGGGCGGCCTGGAGCGCCTCCTGGGCCTTGACGGTGAGCTTGTCGAACCGGAACGGTGCCATGCGGCCTCCCTACAGACGATGATCCCGCGAGCGGGTGGCGCGCGGGATCCTGGTCAGGAGTCTAGCAGCCGGCCGCGGCGTGTCAAAACCGTCGGGTCGCGGACGGCCGGCCCCGGGAGCCGCCGGCCCGGCGCGGAGGCCTGCGTCAGGAGAGCGAGCAGGAGGGCGGGCTGGTGAACCGCCGCGCGACATCGACGACGAACCGCCCCTGGAGGAGCCGGCGGCCGAGCAGGACCCGGTGCTCGAGCCCCCTGCGGTCGTTCAGCGTCACCTCGGTCGGGATCCGGGCGCCGCCGACGCAGATGTCGAGGAGGACGATCGGCCGCGTGCGGCTCTGCCCGTCGCCGTTGACCACCTCGGCGACCGCGACGAGGGGACGCTCCACGGTGACGTGCCGCCCGTCCTCGCCGATGAGGTCGAAGCGCACCCGCCGCTGGCGGCCGGCGCCGGTGATCGCCAGGACCTGGGCGTCGATGGAGCTCAGGGTCGCCCCCGTGTCGACGCGGGCCCGCAGCCGGAGCCCCGGCGGGACCACGACGACCTCCTCGACGGCGCCCAGCACCCGGGAGGGCGGGATCGCCGCGTGCCCGGGTGCCAGCCCGAGCACGCTCAGCGCGATTCCCCCCGCCAGCGCTCGCCGGAGCGCGCGGGCGCCCGGGGCCCGGCGACGAGCCCGACCGGCCGCCCGGCGGCGGCCGGTCCAGCTCACCCGCTCTCCCGGGGCGACTGCGGCCGGAGCGCCCGCAGCTCCTCGAACAGCGCGCGCTCCCGCGGCGTGAGGTTCTTCGGCAGCGTGAGCTTGACCCGGACGAACTGGTCCCCGCGGCCACCGCCCTTGACGTGCGGCACCCCGTATCCCGGCAGGCGGAAGGTGCGGCCGCCCGCGGTCTCCGGCGGGATCTTCATCGTGACCTTGCCCCGGAGGGTCGGGACCTCGACCTCGGCCCCGAGGGCGGCCTCCCACACGGCGAGGGGGAGCTCGACATGGAGGTCGTCCCCGCGCCGCTCGAAGAGCGGATGGGGCTGCACCCGGACCCGGAGGTAGAGGTCGCCCCGCGCGCCGCCCGCCGGCCCGCTGCCGCCCTCGCCGGCGGCGCGGACGCGCGAGCCGTCCCGGACGCCGGCGGGGATCTTCACGTCGACGCGATGCGGGCGGGCGACGTGGCCTGCCCCGCGACACGTCGGGCAGACGGTCGAGCCCTGACGGCCCGTCCCCTGACAGGTCGGGCAGACCTCGAAGGCCTGGAACTCGACGGTGCGCCGCGTCCCCGACGCCGCCTCCTCCAGGGTGATCTCGACCTCGGCTTCGAGATCCTGGCCCCGCCGGCCCCGGGTCGCCCGCCCGAAGCCGCCCGGCGCCTCGAACTCGATGCCCTCGAAGGGGCTCCCGCGGGTGCCGAGATCGCCGAAGAAGGTCCGGAAGAACTCGGAGAACCCCCCCAGGTCCTCGCCGCGCTCGGTGCGGATGTGGAAACCGCCCAGGTCGGGGCCGCCCGGCCGCGCGCCACCGAACCCGGCGCTCGCGTCAGCGTAGCGCGCCCAGTCGGCGCCCAGCTCGTCGTGGCGGCGCCGCTTCTCGGGGTCGGACAGGACCTCGTAGGCCTCCGTCGCCTCCTTGAACCGCTCCGCCGCCGCGCGGTTGCCCGGGTTCTGGTCGGGATGGTACTTGCGCGCGAGCTTCCGGTACGCCTGCTTGATCGCCTTGGCGTCGGCGTCCTTCGGGACGCCGAGCACCTTGTAGTAATCCTTGTACGCGACGGCCACGATTGCATCTTAGCAGACGGCCTCCGCGGGCCCGGCCGAGCCGGGGGGACGGGCGGCGCCCCGCGGGGGCCGCCCCCGCACCGACGCGGGGCCGGAGGCCGGGCGGCGGACCCCTCGCTCAGGCGCCCGGCGGGACGGCGGGGACCGGCTCGGGGGCGCGCGCCCGAACGCGGCGCACGAGACGCGGGTCGCCCTGGACCGCACGCCGGTCGAGCCCGGGCGGCAGGGCGCCGTCGCGGCCGGCGGTACGACGGCCCGTTCGGCACCGGGGCGCCGCCCGGGACGGGATGGCCGGGTCAGGCGTTCGCCGCGACGGCGGGGACCGGCTCCCCGGACAGGAGCCGGCGGAGCTCTTCGCCCTCCAGGGTCTCGCGCTGCTTCAGGAGCTCGGCGGCCCGGAGGAGCGTCTCCTTCTTCTGGGTGAGGAGGGCGCGCACGCGGTCGTAGGTCTCCTCGATGATGCGGCGCACCTCCTCGTCGATGGCGCGCGCGGTCTCCTCGCTGTACTCCCGGTCGCCGCCCTCCCAGCCGACCCCGTTCCTCCGGAGGAACCCCGGGCCCTGGCCGTCGCCGAACGTGAGCGGGCCGAGCCGCTCCGACATCCCGTAGCGCGTCACCATCGCCCGGCCGAGCGCAGTCGCCCGCTCGAGGTCGTTGTGCGCCCCCGTCGACAGCTCGCCGTACACGAGCTCCTCGGCGACATGGCCGCCCAGCAGGACGGCGATCCGGTCTTCCAGCTCGCTCCGGCGCAGCAGGTACCGGTCCTCGGTCGGGAGCTGGTAGGTCATCCCGAGCGCCGCGATCCCACGCGGGATGATCGTGACCTTGTGCACGGGATCGGCGTGGCGGACCGAGAACGCGACCAGCGCGTGCCCCATCTCGTGGTGCGCGACGATGTCCCGCTCGGTCTCGGAGAGCACCCGGCTCTTCCGCTCGAGCCCGGCGACCACGCGGTCGATCGCCTCCTCGAGGTCCGACTGCTGCACCGCGTCCTTGCCCTTGCGCGCAGCCAGGAGCGCCGCCTCGTTGACGATGTTCGCCAGGTCGGCCCCGGCGAACCCCGGGGTCCGGGCGGCGATGACCTGGAGCCGGACGTCGGCGGCGAGGCGGACGTGGCGGACGTGGACGCGGAGGATCGCCTCGCGCCCCCGCACGTCCGGCTTGTCGACGACGACCTGCCGATCGAAGCGGCCGGCCCGCAGCAGGGCGGGATCCAGGATCTCGGGCCGGTTCGTCGCCGCCATGATGATCACGCCCTTCGAGGAGTCGAACCCGTCCATCTCCACCAGGAGCTGGTTCAGCGTCTGCTCCCGCTCGTCGTGCCCGCCGACGAACCCGCCGACCCCCGCCCGCGTCTTCCCGATCGCGTCCAGCTCGTCGATGAACACGATGCAGGGGGCCTTCTCCTTCCCCTGCTCGAACAGGTCGCGGACCCGCGCCGCGCCGACCCCGACGAACATCTCGACGAACTCGGAGCCGGAGAGGAAGAAGAACGGGACGTCCGCCTCGCCCGCCACCGCCCGGGCGAGGAGCGTCTTGCCACTCCCCGGCGGCCCGACCAGGAGCACGCCCTTCGGGATCCGGCCGCCGAGCCGCTGGTACTTCTGCGGGTTGCGGAGGAAGTCGACGACCTCCATCAGCTCGGCTTTCGCCTCGTCGACCCCGGCCACGTCGGCGAACGTGGTCTTGAGCTCCTTGCGGTCGTAGATCTTCACCTTGGAGCGCCCGAACGTGAGCGCCTGGGTGGGGCCGCCGCCCATCCGCCGCATGAGGAAGATCCAGATGCCCGCCATCACGCCGATCGGCAGGAGCCACCCGAACACGAGATCCCGGACGAGGGTGGACTCGATCCGGCCGGAGAACTCGACCCGGTGCGCTTCCAGCTCGCGGAGGAGGGCGCTGTCGTCGCCGCCGGGGATCCGGACCGCGACGAAGAGGACGCCGGGGGCCTGCCCGGTGAGCCGAGCCAGCCAGTCGGGCGTGGCGTCCTCCGCCCCGTCGGCGACCGGCTGCTTGAGCACGCCCCGGATCTCCTTCTCGCCGAACGACACGCGCGCGACCCGGTCCTCGCGGACCCACTGGACCAGGCGGCTGATCGGGATCTCCCGCGCGCGGGGCGTCAGGAGCCAGCTCTGCAGCATGACCAGCACCAGGACCGCGATCGCGATGTAGAAGGCGGAGAACTTGGCTTGCAGGCGGGCGCGAGGCTTCATGCGGACTCCCGCACGGAAATGCTAGCCGAGGGGGGTACCCCTGTCAAACTCGGCGGCCGCGGGAGCCCGCGGCGGCGGCCGCGATTCCGCGGCGCCCGGCGCGAGCCCCCTGGCGCCGCGCGAGGAGGCGCGCGGCCCGGACGGCCGCGCCGGCCGCGGTCAGAACTTGATCTGCGGCGCCGCCTCGCTGCCGGGGGTCGCCGCGAAGTACGCCTTCTCCCGGAACCCGCGGAACGAGGCGACCAGCGCCGCCGGATACCGGCGGATGGCGGTGTTGTACTCCCGCACCGCCTCGTTGTAGCGGCGGCGCTCGACGGCGATGCGGTTCTCGGTCCCCTCCAGCTGGCTCTGGAGGGCGAGGAAGTTCTGGTTCGACTTGAGCTCCGGGTATCGCTCGACGACGACCAGGAGGCGACCCAGGGCGCCGCCCAGCTGGGCCTGGGCCTCCTGGAAGCGCCGGAGCGCCTCGGGGTCGCTCAGGGCCTGGGGGGTGAGCTGGACGCCGGAGGCGCTGGCGCGGGCCCGCGTGACCTCCTCGAGGACCGTGCGCTCCTGGGCGGCGAAGCCCTTCACCGTCTCGACCAGGTTCGGGATCAGGTCGGCCCGACGCTGGTAGACGTTCTGCACCTGCCCCCAGGCGGCCTGCACCGCCTGGTCGCGGGCGACCAGCTCGTTGTTGACCGAGACGACCCAGCCGGCGCCGATCAGCACGGCCAGGATCGCCACCGCGAGGACCAGCAGGCCCGCTCTCATGCGGGGGAGTATAGCATCCGGCGTCAGGGCGGCCGGCTGCGGGCGAGGACGGCCGCCCCGCCCACCAGCACGAACCCGGCGGCGCCGGCCGCCGCCCGCGCGCCCAGCAGGTCGGCGACCGTGCCGAGCACCAGCGGGCCCACGATCATCCCGGTGTCCATGGCGACCCGGTAGACGGCGAGGTCCTCCGGCCGGACCGGGCCCGCGACCCGGTCGGTCAGCACCGTCGCCGGCACCATCCAGACCGCGAACCCGCCGCCGATCAGCACCAGGCCGAGCACGAACGTCGGGGGGACGCGTCCCGCCGCCAGCACGAGCCCGCCCGCCGCGACCGCGGCCGCGCCGGCCAGGAACACGGGCTCGCGCCGCACGCGGTCGATCACCAGCCCGATCGCCGCGAGCCCGACCAGCTCGGCGGCGTACCCGGCCGCCAGGGCGAGCCCGAGGGCGCCGGCGCCGAGGCCGTATCCGGCGTGGCCGAGGAGCGGCGCCAGGGTCGCGAACAGGCCCGACCACGTCATCGAGAGCGTCAGGCTCGCGCAGTGGACGGGGAAGAGCGCGCGGCGGCGCGCGGGCCGGTCCCGGTCCCCGGCCCCGGCGCGGAGCGGCCCGCGATCGGCTCCGGGATCGAGCCGGCGCGCCGCCACGCCGGCCAGGAGCAGCACCGGGCCGGCGCCCAGGAACACCCAGCGCCAGCCCGCCCGGTCGGCGAGCCACGCCCCGAGCATGCCGCCGATCGCGAGGCTCAGGATCGCCGTGCCCTCGAACGTGTTGCCGAGCCGGCCGCGCCAGGCGGCCGGCGCGCGATCGAGCAGGTCGGCGAAGATCGCGAGGAACGTCGCCGCGGCGCCGATCCCCATGACGAGGCGCGCGAGCAGGAACAGGGGGAACCGCGGCGCCGCGCCGGCCCCCACGGCGCCCGCGACGAGGAGCGCCAGCCCCACCACCACGACCGGCCGGGTGCCGTGGCGGGCGCGGCCGCGGCTCGCGGGATAGCTGGTGCCGAGCCGCCCGAGCGCGTAGACGGTGTTGACCAGCCCGACCTGGAGCGGGGAGAGCGTCCACTCCGCCTGGAGGAGCGGCAGGAGCGGCGGCACCATCCCGACCGTGAACGCGGTGAGGATGTCGAGCGCGAAGAGCGGGAGCAGCGGCGCCAGCGCGCCGCGGAACGTCGCCGGCAGCGCCAGGACACGGCCCGCCGGAGCCGGACCCGTCACGGGACGCGCGGCGCGGCCGCCGGGCGGGCGGCTCAGCTCCGGGCGGCTTCCTGCATCGCCCGCCAGAGCCGCTCGGGCGTGACGGGCAGGCGGGTGAGCCGGACGCCCACCGCGTCCTCGATGGCGTTGGCGACGGCGGGCGCGGTGGGGACCATCGCCGGCTCGCCGATGCCGCGCGCCCCCCACGGCCCCATGCCCTCCCCCGACTCCAGGATGATGGTGGTCACGTCGGGGACGTCGAGCGCGGTCGGGATCAGGTACGTCATCAGGTTCGGCGTGACCGTGACGCCGTCGGCGACCCGGTCCTCCTCGAGGAGGGCGTAGCCGAGGCCCATCGCCGCCCCGCCCTCCATCTGGCCCTCGACCGAGTTCCGGTTGATCGCCCGCCCGACGTCGTAGCACGCCGCGAGCGCGAGCACCTGCACCTCGCCGGTGCCCGCGTCGACCTCGACCTCGACCGCCTGCGAGCCGAAGGTGAAGTCCGGGAAGACCTTGCCCTGGCCGGTCTCGAAGTCCATCACCTGCCCGGCCGGGGCCTGGTAGATCGCGAACGCCGAGCGCGGCCGGTGGGCGCGGGCGCAGGCCGCGGCCAGCTCCTGGAAGCTCACGCGGCGCTCGGGCGCGTCGCGGACGACCGCCGCCCCGCCGGCGAGATCGACCGCGGCCGGCGCCACGCCCAGGAGCTCGGCCGCCTGCGCGCAGAGGGTCGCCCGCAGCTCGCTCGCCGCCTTGTGCACGGCGGAGCCGGACATGTAGAGCTGCCGGGTCGCCGTCGTGGTGCCGGCCAGCGGGGTGAGCGCCGAGTCGCCGATGTGCACGGCGATGTCGGCCTGGGCGACCCCCAGCAGCTCCGCGGTGATCTGGACGAGCGACGCGGCCTGGCCCCCGCCGATGTCGGGCACCCCGGTGCGGATCAGCACGGCGCCGTCCATCTG
>DASRDR010000122.1:0-4612 GCA_035652475.1 Candidatus Methylomirabilota bacterium
CACCACGTCGTCCAGGGGCACCAGGAAGCTCTTGTGGATGGTCGGCAGGTTGTCCTGCAGGTCCACGATGTCGTGCCCCGCCCGGGCCTGCTCCTCGGCGGTGAGCTTGGCCGCGATCTCCGGCTGATCGATGAAGTCCCCGACGAACTCGGCGCCGTTCTTGGCGGCGAACTCCTTGCCGAGCTTCTCGATCGCCTTGTCGCTGTCCTCGTTGTACGAGCTGTGGGCGAGGAGCCGGATGGTGGGGGCGGCCGCAGCGCGGCGCCCCCGCCCGCCGACCGCGGCGAGCGCTCCGGCGGCCCCGGCCGCGCGCGCGAATTCCCGACGCGTCATGTCCACGGCGGTCCTCCTATCCCTTGACGGCACCGGCCGTCAAGCCCGAGACGTAGTGGTCCAGGAAGAGCGAGAACAGCACGACCACCGGCACCGAGGCGAGCAGCGCCCCCGCCATGAGGGACCCCCAGAAGAACACGTCGCCCCGGATCAGGTTGACCACCACCCCGGCCGTCACCGTCTTGCGATCCGTCGTCGAGATGAAGGTCAGGGCGTAGATGAACTCCCCCCAGGCGAGGGTGAACGCGAAGAGCGCGGCCGTCACCAGGCCGGGCCGGGCGACCGGCAGCACGACGTGCCGGAGCGTCCGCAGGCGGGAGCAACCGTCGACCAGCGCGCTGTCCTCCAGCTCGCGCGGGATCGTGCTCAGGTACGCGGCGAGCATCCAGACCAGGAACGGCACGATGAACGCCGGATACGTGACGACCAGCGCCCACAGGCTGTTCGCCAGCCCGAGCTGGGTGACGATCCGCGCCAGCGGGATGAACAGCACCGTGGTCGGCACCAGGTAGACGAGGAACACGAGCGTCGCGACCGCCTCGGCGCCCCGGAAGCGCAGGCGCGCCAGCGCGTAGGCGGCCGGGGCGGCCAGCGCCACCGACCCGACGGTCGCCGCGAGGGCGACCGTCGCCGAGTTCCGGAGCCACAGCGGGAACGCGGTGCGCTCGAACAGGTAGCGGTAGTGGTCCCAGGTGATCCCGGCCCGGATCCGGAACGGGTTCTGGCCGAGATCGTACAGCTCGGCGTTCGTCTTCAGGGACGTCACCAGCATCCAGGCGAACGGGAACAGCGCGAACAGGAGGAAGGGCGCGGCCGCGGCGTAGGTGAGCGCGTGTCGACCCGCGGCGCGCCCGCTCACCACCGCCACGTCCTCCGCATGAGCCGGACCTGCATGTAGGTGGCGGCGGCCAGCAGCGGGAACAGGCACAGCGAGATCGCCGCCGCCTCGCCGAGATCGCCGGTCGCCAGGCCCAGCTTGAAGGCGAGCGTCGCCAGGACCTGGGTCGCGTTGACCGGTCCCCCGCGGGTCAGCACGAAGACGGTCGCGAAGTCGCTGCTCGTCATGATCACGGAGAAGAGCAGCACCGTCGCCAGCACCGGCCGCAGCAGCGGCAGCGTGAGCGCCCGGAACCGCGCCACCGCGCCGGCGCCGTCGACCCGCGCCGACTCGTGGAGCTCGTCCGGGATCGTCATGAGGCCGGCGAGGAAGTTGATCGCGAAGAACGGCAGGCCGGACCAGACGTTCACGACGACCACCGCGAGGCGGGCGAGCCCGGGAACGCCCAGCCAGCCGATCGGGGTCGCGATCAGCCCCGCTCGCATGAGCACCCAGTTGAACACGCTGTAGGTGGAGTCGAACATCCAGGTCCACGCGAGCACGCTCAGCGAGCTCGGCGCGACCCACGGGATGAGGATCGCGCCCCGGATCCACTTCATCCCCGGCGCGCGCCGCGCCAGCACCAGCGCCAGGACGAGTCCCAGCACCAGCTTCGCGGTCACCGCGGCGGCCGTGTAGGCGGCCGTGTTCCAGAGCGTGAGCGTGAAGAGATCGGTGCGGAGGAGGCGCAGGAGGTTGCCGGCCCCGACGAACCGCCCGGGGCCGCTGACGGTCGCCGTGGTGGTGGCGAGGTAGAGCGCGTACGCGACCGGATAGGCGGCCAGCACCGCCAGCAGCGCGAGCGTCGGGAGGAGGAAGCCCCAGGCGGTCAGCGCGTCGGCCCGGGCGCGCATCGCTCACCGCTGAGGCATCGGCGTGGGTGGCTCCTGAGATCCCGAGGACACGGTACCGGTCCACGCGCGAGCGTGTCAATCGCCGCGGGGGCGGCGCTCATCGGGACCCGGCGCCCCGCCGAGGTGATGCCGGGGCGGGCCCCGGGCTCCGCGACGCCCGGGGGAGATGCCGACGCCGCCCGATCCTGCGGGTCCGCCCCGGGCCGGCGGAACCGGCCCGGGGGACGCCGGCACACACCACGGCACCATTTGACAACGACCGCCATCCCGGGCTACTTAGCTCGGCGTGTCGCCGAGCTCCCACGATCAGGCCGCCGCCGCCCACGAGCTGCGCCAGCTGCTGCTCCGGCATGTCCCGCCCTCGTGGCGGGAATCCGATCTCACCGACGACCTGCCGCTCGGCGCCGAGGGGCTCGGGCTCGACTCGGTCGCGATGGTCGAGTTCCTGATCGCCTGCGAGCAGCGATGGCATCTCGCGTTCCCGATGTCGCTCCTGGAGCAGCCGGTGCTCACGGTGGGCACGTTGCTCGAGCATCTTCGGAACGCACTCGGATCACGCAGGGGCTGACGACCGGCCGCCGGGCCGGGGAAACCGCGCCGCCGGTCGCCCGGGGCGGCGACCGGGCCTCCGGACCTTCCCTGGATCGAACGCGCACCGAACCGGGCCCGGCGCCGCCGGCCTGGCCGCGCCGCGTCGCTCAGTCACCGGCCGAGATCGCCCCGCATGTAGAGCTGCCGGAGCGCCTCGTGACGGACCTTGCCGTTCGGGGTGCGGGGAATGGCGTCCGGGGCGACCAGGACGACGTCCGTCGGCGTGAAGCCGCGCACGCGTGCCACCGCCTGGCCGATCGCATGGACCGTGGCCCGGGACCCGGTCGTGAGCCGGTCCGGATCGACCTCGGCGACGATCACGATCTCCTCCGTGCCGAGCCCCGACGCCCGGGGCACCCCGATCGCCGCGGCACGGTGCACGCCGGCCACCTGCTCGGCGGCCTCCTCGAGATCGCGGGGCGCGATCAGGGCGCCGCCGCGCTTGATCACGGCCCGCTGCCGGCCGAGCACGTAGAGGTGGCCGTCGTGATCCACCCGCCCGAGGTCCCCGGTGCACAGCCAGCCGTCCCGGAGGCGCTCGCGGGTGGCCGCGTCGTCCTCGAAGTAGCCGGCGAACACCTGCTCCCCCCGGACGCGGATCTCCCCGGCCGATCCGGGCGGCAGCGGGTGACCCTCCTCGTCGACGATCGCGAGCTCGAGACCGTCCAGCGGACGCCCGCAGCCGATGTTCCCCTCGGGATCGATCCGCAGCCGCTCGCCGGGGGCGACCGTGCACACGCCGTTCGCCTCTGCGAGCCCGTACCCGGGCCGGACGACGCCCGGCACCCCGAACCTCGCCTCGAATCGCTCGACGGTGGCCAGCCGGATCGGCTCGCCGGAGTTCATCGCGAACCGGAGCGACCGCAGGTCGACCGCCCCCGGGTCGACGAATTCCCCGGCCACGCGGTAGCCGAAGTCGGGGCCTCCGGTGACGGTCGCCCGGACTCGCGAGATCGTCTCGAGCCAGCTCTGCAGGTTCGTGACCGCCGCCGGGATCAGGTGCACCGGACAGCCGAAGTAGAGCGGCCCGAAGATGAACCGGTTCAGGCCGAGACTGTGGAACAGCGGCACCCAGTTCACGAACACGTCGTCGGGTCGGACGGCCAGCCGCACGAGGCTCGATCGCACCGACGCCATCACGCTCCGGTGCCGGACGACCGCGGCGCGCGGCTCGCCGCTGGTCCCCGACGTCAGGAGCAGGATCGCGACGTCGTCGGGCCCGGGCGGCGCCCAGCCGGGAGCGCCCGGCTCGGCGCGAAGCTCCTCGGCGGCGTGCACGCGCAGATCCGGCACCAGCGCCGCCAGTGCCCCGGCCGCCGCGGAGTCCGCGGCCGGGAGGACGGCGAGCCGGGCGCGGACGAGGCGGAGCGCCGCGGCCGTTCGCTCGGTCGGCGCCGCGGGGTTGACCGCGACCGGAATCGCCCCGAGCGCCTGGGTGCCGAACAGCAGCCGGATGAACGCGAGACCGGTGGGAAGCACGAGGGCGCACCGGTCGCCGCGCCGGACGCCGGCGCGGGCCAGCGCCCGCGCCGTCCGCAGCGCCTCGGCGTGGAGCTGCCCGAACGACAGCGCCTCACCCGCCATGACGCAGGCCGGGCGGTCGGGCGTGCGCGCCGCCCGCTCGTGCAGCACCTCGACGATCGTCGACGGGGTCGCGCCCGGATCGAGGCCGGCGGGGATCACCTCGGCCCGGGCGGAGACACCGCCGACAGCGGGTCTTCCCAGCATGCCGCGGTCGCCACGTCTCGCGGATCGGCGGGGCCCCAGCCATCCCCGGTGCGCGCCAGCCAGTGCAGGTCGGGCGACGCGGGCGCCGGGGGACGGTCGCTGCCGGTGAGGTTCACCAGGACCGTGTCGCCACGCGGGAACTCCCCCCGCCGGACCAGCCGGACCACGCCGGCCAGGGCCGCCGCGCCGTTGAAGCAGGGCCGGAGCCCTTCCAGCTCCTCCAGCATCC
>DASRDR010000123.1:0-3157 GCA_035652475.1 Candidatus Methylomirabilota bacterium
CGCTGGCGGAGTGCTGCGTCACCGGCCCCCGACGGCTCGGCGCCGAGGTCGCCCTCCCGCCGGCGGAGCGCGTCGACGAGCTCCTGTTCGGCGAGGCGCCGTCGCGCGTGGTGGTGTCGGCTCCCCCGGCCGAGCTGGACCGGCTGACCCAGATCGTGCGCGAGTGGGCGATCCCGCTCTCCGTCCTGGGTGCGGTGGGCGGGGACCGGCTGCGGATCCGGGTGGGCGACGCCGTGCGGGTGTCGCTCGAGGTGGCGGCGCTGGCCGACGCGTTCGATCACGGGCTGTCGCGCGCGCTCGAGCAGCCGGTCGAGGCCCTGTCGGGCCGCGACGCGGAGGATCCGACATGAGCCAGGTCCGGGACGACGTCGGCACGGTCGACGACGACAAGTTTCACGACGAGTGCGGCCTGTTCGGGGTGTTCGGGCACCCCGAGGCCGCCAACCTCGCCTACCTCGGGCTCTACGCCCTCCAGCACCGGGGCCAGGAGTCCGCCGGCATCGCGGCGAGCGACGGCCGCGCGCTCCACGTGGAGCGGGCGATGGGGTGGGTGGCCGACGTGTTCAGCCCCGAGCGGCTGCGCCGGCTGCCCGGCCGGGCGGCGATCGGCCACGTCCGGTACTCCACCGCCGGCTCCTCGACGCTCCGGAACGCGCAGCCGATCAGCGCGACGTTCGCCCGCGGGCCCATCGCGCTCGGGCACAACGGGAACCTGGTCAACGCGGAGATCCTCCGCAAGGAGCTGGAGCGGCTGGGCTCGATCTTCCAGTCCACCTCCGACTCGGAGGTGATCCTCCACCTGATCGCCCGGGCGGACGGCCAGAGCCTCGAGCGCGCGCTGACCCAGGCGCTCGGACAGGTGAGCGGGGCGTACTCCCTGGTGATGCTGACCCCGGAGACCCTGGTCGGGTGCCGGGATCCTCACGGGTTCCGTCCGCTCGTGATCGGCCGGCTGGGCGACGCCTGGCTCCTGGCCTCGGAGACGTGCGCGCTGGACCTCCTGGAGGCCGAGTTCGTCCGGGACGTCGAGCCCGGCGAGATCGTGCTGATCGACGCCCAGGGCCTCCGCTCGGTCAAGCCGTTCCCGCCGAAGCGGCAGCTCCAGTGCGTGTTCGAGTACATCTACTTCGCGCGCCCGGACACGACGCTGTGGGGACAGAACGTCTACCACACCCGGAAGGCGCTCGGCCACCGCCTGGCCGAGGAGCATCCCGTCGCCGCCGACATCGTCGTGCCGGTCCCCGACTCGGGGGTGGGGGCGGCGCTCGGGTTCGCCGAGCGTTCGGGGATCCCGTTCGAGCTCGGCCTCATCCGGAACCACTACGTCGGGCGCACGTTCATCGAGCCGCGGCAGGGCATCCGCCATTTCGGGGTCCGGGTGAAGCTCAACCCGATACGGGGGACGATCGCCGGCCGCCGGGTCGTGGTGGTCGACGACTCGATCGTCCGGGGCACCACGAGCCGGAAGATCGTCAAGATGATCCGCTCGGCCGGCGCCCGCGAGGTCCACGTGCGGATCTCCTCGCCGCCGATCCAGTGGCCGTGCTACTACGGGATCGATACCCCGACCCGCAAGGAGCTGATCGGGGCCAGCCACCGGGTGGAGGAGATCCAGCGCTACCTGGGCGCCGACACGCTCGGGTATCTCTCGCTCGAGGGCATGCTGAAGGCAGTCGGCGGGGACGGCGGCCGGTTCTGCCACGCCTGCTTCAGCGGTGGCTACGAGGTCGGGTTCCCGCGCGAGGACACCGCGCAGCTCGCCCTGTTCGGCGGCGAGTGAGCCACCGGCCCGGAGCGCCGCGCCGGGCCGGCGTCCAGCGCCTCACGTACAGGCTGTCCGGCGTCGACCTGGCCGCCGGCGACGCGGCTGTCCGACGCCTGGCGCCGTGGGCCCGCGCCACCTATCGCCCGGAGGTCCTGGGCGACATCGGCGGGTTCGGCGGGTTCTTCCGCATCCCGCCCGCGTACCGGCAGCCGGTGCTCGTCGCGGGCACCGACGGCGTCGGCTCGAAGCTCCGCGTCGCGTTCCTGGCCGGGCGGCACGACACCGTCGGCATCGACCTGGTCGCGATGAGCGTGAACGACGTCCTGGTGCACGGCGCCGAGCCGCTGGTGTTCCTGGACTACATCGGCATCGGGCGGCTCGAGCCGCGGGTCGTGACCGCCGTGGTGCGCGGCGTCGCCGCCGGCTGCCAGCAGGCCGGCTGCGCCCTGATCGGCGGGGAGACGGCGGAGCTCCCGGACTTCTACGCGCCGGGCGAGTACGACCTGGCCGGCTTCGCGGTCGGCGTGGTCGAGCGGCGGCGGCTCCTCACCGGCCGCCGGGTGCGGCCGGGCGACGCGATCCTGGGGCTGGCCTCGAGCGGCCTCCACTCGAACGGCTACAGCCTGGCCCGCAAGGTCGTGTTCGAGCGGCTCGGGCTCACGGTCAAGGACCGGGTCCCGGAGCTCGGGGCGACCGTCGGCCAGGCGCTCCTCACCCCCACCCGCATCTACGTCCGGCCGGTCCTCGCGCTCCTCCGGGCCGGCGTGCCCGTCCACGCGATGGTCCACGTCACCGGCGGGGGGCTCACCGGCAACCTCCCGCGGGTGCTGCCCCCGGGGTGCCGGGCCGAAATCCGGCTCGGGGCCTGGCCGGTGCCGCCGGTGTTCCGGTTCCTCCAGGCCGGCGGCCGCATCGCCGACGCCGAGATGCTGCGCGTGTTCAACATGGGGGTCGGGTTCGTCCTGGTCCTGCCGCGGCGGGTGGTCGGGCCGGCCCGGCGCGCGCTCGCGCGATCGGGCGTCCCCGCCTGGCCGATCGGCGAGATCCGCCGCGGCCGCCGCGCCGTCGCCTACCGGTAGGCGGGATTCGGCGGTCCTGAGGCCGGCCGCCGGCGCGCGCTGCCGGAATCCGGTCGACGCCGCGCGGGCCCGAAGCTGCGCGCCGGTGGATTTCTCGGCCGGCGACCGGAGCGGACCCGGGGTGGTCCGCCGACGGGACCGGCTCGTGGCCCCGGGGGGCAGGGGCGCCGCGCCGCCGGGCGGGGGTGCGGGGTCGAGCCACGGCGGCCGTGCGGTAGAATGACCGCGCGATGCCGCGCATCGTCTCCCTCGGCGTGCTGGTCTCGGGCCGGGGCTCCAACCTCCAGGCGATCCTCGACGCGATCGCGGCCGG
>DASRDR010000124.1:0-12439 GCA_035652475.1 Candidatus Methylomirabilota bacterium
GTGCGATAGGTAGGCCGGTCCTTCCATATGGTCTAGCGGCTACCGCCGATCGCTCCTCGGCGGATCTCGCGCGCGTGACACGTCGAGCGGCGGCTCGCGCGCCGTTCTCGTCGGCGCAGCCGGGAGCGCTCAGCGCGGCAATGCGGATTCGGTCGCATCTCTGGCTGCTGGTCCTCGTGGCCGTCCTTCCCGTGGCGGGCATCGCCACCGGGCTGGTCGTGAGCGAGCTGCGGCGCACGCGTACCGCGGTCGAGGACGAGATGCGGCGCACCGCGCGCGCGACCGCGTCCGCGCTGGACCTGCACCTCCTGTCCTCGACCAGCACGCTCGTGAGTCTGGCCACCTCGCCGCTGCTCGACCGGGCCGACGCCGCCTTCCAGGAGCATCTCCGCGCCGTGCGGCGCGACGTGCATCCGGAGTGGTCGTGCATCGCGCTCGTGCCCGCCGCCGGGGAGCCGCTGTTCGTGCTGCCACCGTCGTGCGCGGCCCCCGCCCGGGACGCCGGAGCCGGGCACGTGCGGCTGGCGTTCGAGACCGGCGCGCCGCAGGCCTCGGACGTCCTGCCGGGCCGGTCGGGCCAGGCCGAGGCCGTCGAGCTCGCCGTGCCGGTTGTCCGGTCCGGCCGCGTCCGGTTCGCGTTCGTCGTCGAGTGGTCCCCGGAGGCGCTGGCGCGGGTCGTCGCCGAGCAGCCGCTGCCGCACCACAGCGTGGTCCGCGTCCTGGACCGGGCGCGCCGGCCGATCACCGGGTTCCCGGCCGGCGAGTGGCGAGCGCCCGAACCTCCCCCGGGCGCCGAGCGCACCGGGCTCGGGGTGATGGAGCTCGTGCGACTCCTGGCGGGCGACAACGGCCCGGGGTACGTCGCGCACGCCCGCTCGGCCGTCACGGGCTGGACCGTGTCGGTCGCCCAGCCCGGGTTCGCCCTGGAGGGGCCGGTCCGGCGGGCGCTCTGGGGCGGGGTCGCGACCATCGCCATCCTGGTCGGGACGCTCGTCCTGGCCGGCGTGCTGGCCCGGCGCATCGCGGGTCCGGTGCGGGACCTCGAGCGCGCCGCGGGCGAGGTCGGGCGCGGTCAGGTCCCGAGCCGGGGGCGGTGGACGGTCGCCGAGGTCAGGGCGGCCGGCGAGGCGCTGGTCGTGGCGGCGGCCGCGCGGCGGTACGCGGAGGAGCGCGTGCGCGCCCAGGCCGAGGAGGCGGAGCGCGCCCGGCGCACGCTGGCCCGGCGGCAGCAGGAAGCGGAGGAGCTCGCCCGGGTCGCCCGGCTCCTGACCGAGCGGCTGGACGTGCCGACGGTCGCCGAGCGGATCGTGGGCGCGCTGCTGCCCCTGGTCGCGGCGGAGTCGTCGACGCTCTGGGTGCGCCGGGACAGCGAGACGCGGATCGTGCTGGCGTCGGCCGGCCGGGCGCGCGACGGCTTCCCGCCCGGGCACGTGCTGCCGAACGGCCTGGGCCTGGTCGGCATCGCCGGGCGCAAGGGTGAGCCGGCCTGGAGCCGCGACGTGTTCGCCGAGCCGGGGCTCGAGTTCCCGGCCGACGTGCGGGAGCGCATCATCGCGTCGGGGGTGCGCGCCCTGCTCGCCGTGCCGCTCCGGATCGGCGACGAGGTCATCGGAGTGGTGACCGTCGCCCACGCGGCCCCGCGCACCTACGCGGACGACGAGATCCGCCTGGTGAGCGCATTCGCCGACCAGGCGGCGCTCGCGCTCGACAACGCCCGCCGGTTCGACGCCGAGTCCGCCGCGCGATCCCGCGCGGAGGCCACCGCCGCGCGGGCGGCGCGACTGCAGGCGATCGGGACCGCGCTGTCGCGCGGTCTCAGCCAGGCCGAAGTCACCCGGATCGTCGTGGAGCAGATCATGCCGGCGCTCCAGGCCGACACCTGCTCGGTCTACCTCCTGTCCGGCGACGGGAGCGCGCTGGACCTCGTCACCGCGGGCGGCCCCGGCGGCGCGCTCGGCGAATGGGCGCGGCTCCCGCTCGATCGCTCGGCGCCGCTGGCCGACGCCGTGCGGGAGGGGCGGGCCTGGTTCCAGAGCCGGCGGGCCGAGCGCGACGAGCGGTACCCGCAGCTCCGGGGGATCCCGACCCCGCACGAGGCGGCGGCGCACGTGCCGCTGCTCCTGGACGACCGGGCGATCGGCGGCCTCACCATCGCCTTCCACGACGCGCGGCCGTTCGAGGAGGACGACCGCCGGTTCATCCTGACCGCGGCCCAGCAGTGCGCCCAGGCCCTCGACCGGGCGCGGCTGCACGAGGCCGAGCGGGCGGCGCGGGCGAACGCCGAGGCGGCCCAGGCCCGCTCGGCGTTCCTCGCCGAGGCGAGCACGCTCTTGGCCTCCTCGCTCGACGACCGCACCACCCTCCGGCGTCTCGCCCGCCTCAGCGTGCCCGCGGTCGCCGACTGGTGCGTCGTCTACTTCCGGGACGGGGAGGGTCACGTCCACCGCGCGGAGGTCGCCCACGGCGACGCGGAGGCGGGGGCCGCGGCGGCCGACCGGCTCCGGGAGTCCCCGATCGGCGGCGGGCTGGAGCGCCACGCCCTGATCCCCCGGGTCCTCGAGACGGGCGAGGCGGTCCTCCTCTCGGATCTCGGGCCGGTCGGCGAGGAGCCGCGCGAGGCAGAGGGGCCGACCGCCCTCGGGCCACTCGCCGCGCTCCACCCGCGCTCCGCCATGTTCGTGCCGGTCGGGAGGGGCCAGGTGACGTTCGGCGCGATCGGCTTCTTCACCGCGGAGTCGGGGCGCCGCTACCAGCCGGCCGACCTGGTGCTCGCCGAGGACCTGGCGCGGCGGGTGGCCCTGGCGCTCGAGAACGCACGGCTCTTCCAGGCGGCCCAGACCGCCAGCCGGGCGAAGGACGAGTTCCTGGCGATGCTCGGACACGAGCTCAGGAATCCGCTCGGCGCGCTCTCGAACGCGGTCGCCGTGCTCGACGAGATCGGCTGGCCGCGGCCGGAGGGGGCGCGGCTGGGGACGATCGTCCGGCGGCAGGTCCGGCACCTCGCGCGGCTCGTCGACGACCTCCTCGACGTCTCCCGCGTGGTCGCCGGCCGGGTGCGCATGGAGCGGCAGACCGTCGACTTCCGGGAGATCGTGGAGCGGGCGCTCGCGGTCTTCGGGCAGTCCGCGCTCGGGGCCGCCCACGTGCTGGAGGTCCGGGCCGAGCCGGCGGTGGTGTACGGGGATCCGACCCGTCTCGCCCAGGTCGTCAACAACCTGCTCGAGAACGCGGCCAAGTACACCCCGGACGGGGGACGCATCGAGGTGGAGCTCGGGGTGACCGGGTCGGAGGCGATGCTCCGGGTCGCCGACTCGGGCATCGGGATCCCGCCCGAGCTGCTGCCCCGCGTCTTCGAGCCGTTCACGCAGGAGCGGCAGCGGCTCGACCGGTCGCGGGGCGGGCTCGGGCTCGGGCTGACCCTGGTCCGGCGGCTGGTCGAGCTCCACGGCGGATCCGTCACCGCCGACAGCGCGGGGCCGGGGCGGGGGAGCACGTTCGTCGTGCGGCTGCCGGTCGCCACCCCCGCGCCGGAGCCGCTGGCCAGCGCGGCCCCGCCCGGCCTGGTGCCGCCGATGCGCGTCCTCGTCGTCGAGGATCACGACGACGCCCGCGAGTCCCTGCGCCTCCTGCTCGAGCGCCAGCACCACCAGGTGGAGGAGGCCGTCGACGGCGTGACCGGCCTCGAGCGGCTGCTCGTCGCCCGGCCGGACGTGGCGCTGGTGGACATCGGGCTGCCGCGGCTCGACGGGTACGAGCTGGTCCGGGCCGCGCGCGCCGCGCCGGGCGGGGAGCGGTTCTACCTGGTCGCGGTCACGGGCTACGGCCAGCCGGAGGATCGCCGCCTGGCGCTGGAGGCCGGCTTCGACGCGCACCTGGTCAAGCCGGTGCACGTCGACGACCTGCTGATCGCGCTGGCCGGCGCCACCGACCGCGCCGCGTCGCGAGGCGACGCCGCCGGGCCCCGCTAGCCCGCCGCGGCCTCCTCCGCGCCGGCCGCCGCCGCGGCCTCGCCCCCGCCGGTCGGCCGCTCGCCGGGGCCGCGCAGGGCGAGCACGCGCACCAGGTCCGCGGTCTCGGCCGGCTTGACCAGGAAGCTGTCGAACCCGGCCTCGCGCGCGCGGCGCTCGTCCTGACGCTGGCCGTAGCCGGTCAGCGCGACCAGCACCACGCGGTCGCCCCCGGGCAGGGCGCGCGTGGCGCGCGCCAGCGCGTAGCCGTCGAGCCCTGGCAGACCGATGTCGATGAAGGCCACGTCGGGCAGCGACGCCCGGATCCGCTCGATGCCGTCGGGGCCGCTGGCCGCGACCTCGACCCGATGCCCCCAGCGCTCGAGCAGGATGCGGAGGGAGTCGCGCGCGTCCGGGTTGTCCTCGATGAGGATCACCCGCCGCGCCCGCGCGCGATCCGGCCCCCCGGCCCCCGGCCGCGTCTCCCCGGTCGCCGCGGTGAGCAGCGGGAGGCGGATCACGAACTCGCTGCCCTGATGCGGCCCGGCGCTGTGCGCGGTCGCGCTCCCGCCGTGCAGCTCGGCGAGGCGGCGGACCAGGGCGAGCCCCAGGCCGAGCCCGCCCTCGGAGCGGTCCAGGGGCCGGTCGGCCTGGGCGAACGGGGTGAAGAGCCGGCTCAGGACCTCGGGGGCCATGCCGACGCCGGTGTCCCGCACCCGCAGGACGGCGGTGTCGCCGACCCGCTCGAGGCGGATCGTGATCCGTCCGTCGGGCGGCGTGTACTTGATGGCGTTGTCGAGCAGGTTGCCGACGACCTGCTCGAGCCGCGTGAGATCGCCGTTCACGACCAGCGGCTCCCCGGTGACCGTGATCTCGGGCGGGCCGTCCGGCCGGAGATGCTGGGCGCCCTGGACGACGCGATGCACGAGGTCGAGCAGCTCGACGCGCTCCTGGCGGAGGACGATCTTGCCGGAGGCGAGGCGCGCCACGTCCAGGAGCCCGTCCAGCAGCCGCGTGAGGTGCCGGAACTGGCGGTCGACGATCCGGTGCAGGCGGCCCAGGGCGTCGTCGCCCACGCCGGGGTCGCGGAGGAGCGTGACGGCGGTCCGGATCGCCGCGAGGGGGTTGCGGATCTCGTGGCCGAGGGTGGCGATCCACTCGTCCTTGGCCCGGCTGCCGGCCTCGGCCTCCCGGCGGGCCACCTCGGTCTGGGCCAGCAGCGCGGCGCGCTCCTCGGCCGCGCGGCGGCGCGCGGTCACGTCCTGTAGCGACACGAGCGCGCGCGTCGTGCGGCTCCTCTCGGTGTCGAGCGATGCGACGACCAGCTCGCCCCACGCAACGGTGCCGTCGTGGCGGATGTAGCGCGCCTCGAGCGACTCGTGCTCGACCTCCCCGCGCGCGATGCGATGGAGCAGCTCGGCCGCGCGGGTCCGATCCTCGGGGTGGATGATCGTAGCGAGGGCCTCCCCCCGCAGCGCGGCTTCGGGGTACCCCGTCAGCCCGGCGAGCGTGCGGTTGACCCGGACGAGTCGCCCGCTCGGGACCTCGGCCTCCGCCTTGCCGAGCGCGGACCGCTCGAAGATGGCCTGGTAGGCGTCCTCGCTCGCGCGGAGCGCCCGGTGCGCCTGCTCGCGGGCGACGAACTCGGCGAGGCGCGCGGCGGCCACGCGGATGGTCTCGACGACGGCGTCGTGCGGCGGGCGCCGCGCACGGCTGAGGAACACCAGCGCGCCGTACGCGCCGGCGCCGTCGACGGGGACCGCGAGGACGGTGCGGAACCCGGTCCCCTCCGCCAGGCGCTCGCGCAGGAACTCGCCGCTCCGACAGCTCGTCCACTCGACCTCCCCGCCCGCCCACGCCCGACCGGGCACGCCCTGCCCGCGCGCGAACGTGCTGGCGCGCGACGCGGCGACCCAGGCTTCGAGGGGCGCATCGGCGCGATGCCAGATCCCCCGGAGACCGAGGGTGCCCGCGCCGGTGTCGAGCCACAGCTCGCCCAGGTCCCAGCCGAGTGCGGTGCAGAGGATGCGCAGCAGCTCCGGCGCGACCTGGTCGGTGCTCGTCGCGGTCCGCACGGCCTGGGCGACGGCGTGCTGCACCCGCCGGCGCGTCTCCTCGTGGCGGCGCTCCGTGACGTCGGTCACCATCCCGCCCACCGCCGCGGGCTGGCGGGGAGGGCCGGGGACGGTGAACCGGACCGTGACGAACGTCCGCTCCCCGCCCTTCATCCGCCGCCGCTCCTCCGTCTCCACGGCACCGACGCCGGCCCGGACGCGCCGCTCCGCGACGGCCAGGCGGGCGGCGGTCCGCTCGCCGAAGACCTCCGCCGCGGTGCGCCCGAGGAGATCCGCCGCGGTCCGGCCGGTCAACCGCTCGAACGCCGGGTTGACGAGCTGGTAGCGGCCGTGGGCGTCCTTGAGGAAGATCCCGGCCGGCACGTGGGCGAGGATCTGCTGGAGCTCCGCGTCGCGCGCCCGGAGCGCCAGCTCCGCCTGCCGCAGGCGCAGGAGCGCCTTGACGTTCGCGACCAGCTCGTCGGGCGCGACGGGCTCGACCAGGTACGTGTCGGCGCCCGCCTGGAGCAGCCGCCGCCGGTCGGCGCCGGGGGCCGACGCCCTGGTGATGCCCAGGACCAGCGTCCCCTCGGTGGCCGGGTCGGCCTTGATCCGGCGACAGACCTCGACGCCACCGAGGTCCGGGAGCTCGGCGTCGACCAGGACCAGGTCCGGTTGCGTGTCGCGCGCCAGCCGGAGCGCCTCGCCTGCGCTCGGCGCCTCGTGGACGCGGAACCCCGCCTCCCGGAGAGGCGCGGAGCGATCGCCGCGGGTGAGCGGGCATTCGGAGGCGTTGACGATGCTGGCCGATGCGGTCATCGCGGTCCGGCGCACCGCGCGCCGCCAGGCCCGCGCCGGAGGCGCGGAGGGCCCACCCGCGCGGCGGCCGCGGTCGGGAATCCCGGCCGCGGCGCCGACGCGGCCGCCGGGGGCGGCCGGGGAGCGGCCCTGCCTTCGATCATGATCCGCGGGAACGCCCGCCTGATGGGGCGACCTCGATCATTGAGCGGCGCGCGTCGGCGGGTCAAGCGTGAAGTGCGGCGGGATCGTCGAGAGCCGCCGGCGAACATCGTGCCCATCGATGCCCGCGCCGCTCGAGTGCCGGAGCCGGAGGGCGACCCGGTGACCGAACGCGACGGACTGTCGAGATCGGCCCCGAGGGCGTGGTCCCGCGGCCGGGTGCACTGGCTCGTCACGTGCGAAGGTGCGCGGTGAGGCGAGGCGCGCCGACGGTGGGTCGGTCCGCCTCCCGGTCGGCCAGCGCGCGGCTCTCGAGCGGTTGTCGGGCCGATCCCGCGCGCGGCCCCGGGCGGCGCGGACGACGGCAGGCGCCGACGCCCGCGTCGGGAGGACGCGGGGGCTGCGATCCGCAGCGCAGGCTCATGCCCACGCCCACGGCCGGATCCGGGGCACCACGCGCCGCACCGGGACCCGGAGCGACGGACGCCGGCGGGCGGCGCGCCGCGGTCGCCGGGGCACGCCGGCCCCGATCACCTCGATCCGCGGCTCCGTCGCGTGCCGTCGCACGACCCGGACGGACGGGTCGAGCGCGTCCAGCAGCGTCCGTGCGTGGACCTGCGGCGCCTCGGCGAGGCGGTCCTCGCGGAGCTCGCGGTAGATCCCGCCGAGGGCGGTGTCGTACCCGTGCACGCTCCAGCCGATGAGGTTCAGGTCGAGCGAGCGCGTGGGCCAGTTGCGCACGTAGCAGTAGACGTCGTAGCGGGCCGGCGCGCGCGCGACGAGCTCCGGCAGGTTCGTCACGCGGCATCGTCCGGTGACCTTCCACACCTTGTCGTCCGGCTCGAGCGCGCGGATGAGCGGCGAGGCGCGCATCACGTGGTCGACCAGGGCGAACTCCTCGTACGCGCGGCCGTACGTCGCCGGGTGCCCGGCAGCCGGCACGCTGACGAACTCCACCTCGGCGGCGCGCGAGCATTCCCGGGCGAGCCGCCGGAGCGGTCCCAGATCGCTGCCCGATCCCTCCGCGAACACGAGCCCGCGGATGGTCGTGCCCAGGAGGCCCAGGTAGAAGCCGAGGGTCTGCAGGTAGTCGCCCATCCGCCCGGCGGGATCGCGCGGCGTGAGGGCCGGCGACCCGGGCGGCGGGTTCACCGTCGCGGTCATCAGCAGCGTCACCCCGGTCACGAGCCGGGGCATCTGGAAGGGCGGGTCCGACCGGGGGGCGGCGGCGCGCGCGACGCTCACCACGGCGCGCGCTCCGGCTGTGAGCCCCCGTCGCTCGGCCCGGCGCAGATCACGCAGGTCAGTCCTCCGGACGGCTCGGCCAGCGGTGCATCTCATCTGCCACGGGTCGCGACTGGGAAACGCCGGGGAATCGAGGCCGCCGCGGCCCCGGGCGCGGCGTCACACTGTCGGCAAGCCGCCAGGATGACGCGGGCGTCTCACGCCGCCCGCTCGGAGCCGGGCACGAGCTCGACCTTGATCCAGCCGGGCTGCCGCGTGTCGAACGCCCGGTAGGCGTCCAGCACCGCCGTCATCGGCTCGACCTGCGTCAGGATCGCCGAGGGCTCGACCTGGCCGCCCCGCACGAGGTCGAGGAGCTTCGGGATGTACTTCCGGTGGTTGCAGTTCCCCGTGTTCACGGTGAGGTTCTTGTTCATCGCGGTCCCGATCGGGAAGGACCGCAGGGTCTCGGGGTACACGCCGACGATCGACAGCGTCCCCGCCTTGGCGAGGGCCTGGACCGCCCAGTCGAGCGCCTGGGACGGCGCATCGCCCGGGTGCCACTGGTCGCCGCGGGGGTGGGGAGCCGGCGCGACCTCGGCCAGCTCGCGTCGGAAGCGGGGCGCGTCGTCCTCGCGGGCGGCGGGACCCTCGCGGGGCCGCGTCGCGTCCACCCCCACCGCGTCGATCACCCGGTCGACGCCGATGCCGCCGGTGAGCTCCAGCACCATCTCCACCGGGTGCTCCGCGTTGAAGTCGATGACCTCGCCGCCCTGGGCGCGCGCCATCTCGAGCCGCTCGGGGATGGTGTCGACCGCGAGCACGCGGCCGGCTCCGAACAGCCGCGCGCTGGTGATCGCGAGTTGCCCGACCGGGCCGCATCCGAAGACCGCGACGGTGTCGCCGGACCGGATCTCCGCCAGCGCGGCGCCGAAGTAGGCGGTCGGGAAGATGTCGGAGAGCAGGATCGCTTCCTCGTCGGCGATGTCCTCCGGCACCTTCACGAGCCCGACGTTGGCGTACGGCACACGCGCCCGCTCCGCCTGCAGGCCGTGGAACGAGCCACTCGACCGGGGGCCGCCGAAGAACGCCGTCCCGGCCCGGGGGCCGCTCGGGTTCGCGGTGTCGCACTGGGCGAAGTACCCGGCCCGGCAGTACGCGCAGAACCCGCAGGCGATCGTGGACGGGATGATCACCCGATCGCCCTCGCGCAGGTTCCGGACCGCGCGCCCGATCTCCTCGACGATGCCGACCCCCTCGTGGCCGAGGATCGTGCCCGGCTTCATCCCGGGGACGGTGCCGCGGACGAGGTGGAGGTCGGTGCCGCAGATCGCGCTGGCGGTGAGGCGGACGATCGCGTCGGTGCGGTCCTTGATCCGGGGCTCGGGCACGTCCTCGAGCCGGATGTCTCCGATGCCATGGAAGACGACGGCTTTCATCCCTGGCCCTCCCGTGTCGTCGGACTTCGCGCCGGAGCGAGCAAGATCACTGCCACGACGCGCCGGGCGGGGCGGCGCGCGTCAGGCCTGCTGGCGGTGATCGGCCGGGCCGACGCCGCGCGACAGGTTGCACGCGGTGTTCACCAGGGAGACGTGGGAGAAGGCCTGGGGGAAGTTGCCGAGGAGTCGCTTGTCGACCGGGTCGTATTCCTCGGCCAGGAGACCGACGTCGTTCCGCAGCGCCAGGAGCCGCTCGAACACCGCGCGCGCCTCATCCACCCGGCCCTGCAGCACGAAGTTGTCGGCCAGCCAGAAGGTGCAGGGGAGGAACACCCCCTCCCCCTCCGGCAATCCGTCGAGGGCGCGGTCCGTCAGGTACCGAAGGACGAAGCCGTCGTGCAGGAGCTCCCGCTCGATCGCGGCCACGGTCCCGCGGACCCGGGGATCGCTCGGGCGGAGAAAGCCGACCAGCGGGAGCATGAGCAGGCTCGCGTCCAGGGCCGTGCCGCCGTAGTACTGGACGAAGGTGTTCCGGCCGGGGTCGAAGCCGCGCCGGCACACGTCGGCGTGGATCCGCGCGCGGAGCGTCTTCCAGCGCTGCACGTCCCCCGGCAGGTGGAACCGCTCCGCCGTCTTGACCATCCGGTCGACGGCGACCCACGCCATCACCTTGGAGTGCGTGAAGTGCCGGCGCGGGCCGCGGACCTCCCAGATCCCCTCGTCGGGCTCGCTCCAGACGGTCTCGAGGTAGGACATCAGCTCGCGCTGGACCCGCCACGCGTTGTCGTCGGGCGGCAGGCCCGCCCGGAGCGTGACGAAGAGGGCGTCGTTGAGCTCGCCGAAGACGTCCAGCTGGCGCTGGGCGTGGGCGAGGTTCCCGACCCGCACCGGCTTGGCGCCGCCGTACCCGGGGAGCCACGGGAGGGTGAGCTCCGGCAGCCACCGCTCCCCGGCGACGCCGTACATGATCTGGATCTGGGGCGCCGCGCCGGCGACCGCCCGGACGAGCCACTCCCGCCACGCCCGCGCCTCGTCCTTGAAGCCGTTCATGAGGAGCGCGAGCAGCGTGAAGGTCGCGTCGCGCACCCAGCAGTAGCGGTAGTCCCAGTTCCGGGCGCCGCCCAGCCGCTCGGGGAGCGAGGTGGTCGGCGCCGCCACCAGGCCGCCGGTCGGCGCGTAGGTGAGCGCCTTCAGCGTCACGAGCGACCGGACCACCGCCTCCCGCCAGGGTCCGCGATACGTGCAGCGCTGGGCCCAGTCCGTCCACCAGCGCTCGGCGCTGGCGATCGCCTCCTCGGCGGGCGGCGGGTCGGGGGGCGTCTCGTGCGTCGGGTGCCAGGCCAGGACGAACCCGAGCCGCTGTCCCTCGGCCACGGTGAACTCGGCGACCGTGGAGAGGTTCTCCCCGTGCATCGGCACGTCCGCGCGCAGCCGGAGCGCGTTGGGGCCGGCGATCGCGGTGAGGTCGTCGCCGATCCGACGCACCCACGGGACGGTCGCCCCGTAGTCGAACCGGATCACCAGGTGCATCCGCATCGGCACCCGGCCTCGCCGCCCGACCACCAGGCGGACCAGGTCGGGCTCGGCGCCGCGCGGCGGCATGCAGTCGAGCACCGCCACCTCCCCCTCCGGCGTCTCGTGGACGGTCTCCAGGATCAGCGTCTCGCCGCGGTACGCCCGGCGGGTGCGGGTGGGGGGCGTGGCCGGCGTGATCAGCCAGCGGCCGTGCTCGGGGGTCCCCAGGAGGGCGGCGAAGCACGCGCCGGCGTCGAACCGCGGCAGGCAGAGCCAGTCGATCGACCCCTCCCGGCTGACCAGCGCCGCCGACTGGCAGTCGCCGAGGAGCGCGTAGTCCTCGATGGGGACCGCCATGACGCCTCCTGTGCGCGATCCGGAGGGGAGCAGGAGCCGTGCCACACGCCCGCGTCACGCGGGCGCCGGCAGCTCCAGGACGTGGAAGCGCCGTCCGGCGTGCTGCTGGAGGAGGGCGGCGGCGACGTTGAACACGGGAACCCCGGTGCGGGTCTCGCCCCGGAGCTGGCCGTGGTGGGCATGGCCGTGGAGGATCGCGGAGACGGGGTGACGGCTCAGCGGTTCCTCCAGCCGGCTCGAGCCCAGGAAGGGATAGATCTCGGCCGCCTCGCCCCGCACGGTCGCCTCGATCGGGGCGTAGTGGAGGAGGACCACGCGGTGGGCGGTCGACAGCCGGGCGATCGCCCGCTCCAGCTTCAGCGCCTCCTCGATCGCCTCGTGGACGAACCGCTTCATGAGCTCCTCGCCCCAGGCCTGCAGCGCGTGGGCGCCGAAGCCGCCCCCGAACCCCTTCACCCCCGCGAAGCCGATCCCGCGAAGCTCCACCGTGTCGCCGTCGAGCACGTGCACGCCCGCCTCGCGCAGGATGCCCGCGACCTCCTCGGCGCGGCCCGCCTCGTAGTCGTGGTTGCCCAGCACGGCGACGACCGGCGGGCGTCCGGGCCCGGCGAGCTCGCGGGCGAGGCTCCGCGCCTCGTCCGGCAGCCCGTGGTCGGTGAGATCGCCGCAGAGCGCGACCACGTCGGCGGCCGCCATCATCTCGGGCACCAGCCCCGCGAGGTCCTCGGGCGAGTGCCGACCGAAGTGGAGGTCCCCGACGGCCGCGACCCGCACCACCCGGGGCGGAGCACGGCGCTCCGGCCCGGGGGCGCGGCTCGGCGGCGGCGCGCCGGGCGTCAGGGCGTGGTCTTCGGCTGGCCCGCCGGGCCGCGGGTGGCGCGGCCCGGCTCCTCGGGCATGACCTCGATCGACTTCGCGATGTTCTTCCCGTCGCGCGACTCGT
>DASRDR010000125.1:0-27133 GCA_035652475.1 Candidatus Methylomirabilota bacterium
CCCCTCCTCACCCGGTTCCGGAACCAGGCGATGATGAAGGCCGTCAAGCGGATCCGGGAGCTCGGCTTCCGCGAGCTCACGTTCGACGCGTTCGACGCCGCCAAGGCCGAGATCCGGACGGTGAGCCTGAACCCCGAGGCGCAGGAGCGGCTCGACCGGATCCGGCGGTACTTCGAGCGCGAGCGGGCCGGCCCCGCGGGCGGCCTGCTCGGGGACGAGCTCATGCGGCGCTTCCGGGCGCACCTCCGCGACCCGGCGGTGGCGCCGCTCGACACCGGCGACGAGGCGCCGGCCCGGTGAAGGGCTACCGCGACCTCGCCGGCGACGGTGGGTCCAACGTCGCGGCCCAGGTCGCCGCGCAGCGGGCGCGGCTCGAGGCCCGGCTGGCGCGGGTCCGCGCCACGCTGGCCGTCGTCTCGGGGAAGGGCGGGGTCGGGAAGAGCTCGCTCACCGCGAACCTGGCCGCGGCGCTCGCGGCGCACGGCCGGCGCGTGGGCGTGCTGGACGCCGACCTCAACGGCCCGTCGATGGCCAAGATGCTGGGCGTCCGGGGACAGGCGCTCCGGGTCACCCCGGACGGCGTCCGCCCGGCGGAGTCGGCCGAGGGCATCCGGGTCCTCTCGATGGACTTGCTGCTGCCGGCCGACGAGACGCCGGTCGTCTGGCAGGCGCCCACCCAGGCCGACTCGCACACGTGGCGGGGCAGCATGGAGGGTACGGCCCTCCGGGAGTTCCTCGCCGACACCGCGTGGGGCGAGCTGGACGTGCTCCTCCTGGACCTGCCGCCCGGCGGCGATCGCCTGTCGACGGTGGCCGACCTGCTCCCGCAGCTCACCGGGGCGGTGGTGGTGACGATCCCGTCCGAGGTCTCGCACCTGGTGGTCCGGAAGTCGCTCACGCTCGCGCGCGAGCGCGGCGTCCCGCTCCTGGGCCTCGTCGAGAACATGGCGGGCTACGTCTGTCCCGGGTGCGGCGCCATCGGGCCGTTGTTCGCGGGACCGGGCGGGGAGACGACCGCGGCCCAGCACGGGATCCCCTTCCTGGGCCGCGTCCCGTTCGACCCCCGGCTCGCCGTGGCGGCGGACGGGGGCCGGCCGTTCGTGCGGGCGCACCCCGAGAGCCCGACCGGGCGGGCGCTCACCGCGGTCGCCGCGGCCGTCGCCGCCCGGCTGCCCGCCCCGACGAGCGATGCGGCCGCCCCGCCATCGCTCCGCGGCTGATGCTGCGCGCGCTCGACCACGTCGTCGTCGCGGTCGCGGACCTCGACGCCGCCCGGACCGGCTGGGAGGCGCTCGGGTTCACCGTGGTCCCCGGGGGCCGGCATCCGCCGCCCGCCGGCACTCACAACGCGCTCGTCGCGCTGGCGGATGGGACCTACTTCGAGCTCATCGCGTTCTACGAGCCGACGCCCGCGCACCGGTGGTGGGAGCCGCTCCGGCGGGGCGGGGGCCTGGTCGATCTCTGCGCGGCGAGCGACGATCTCGAGGGCGATGCCGAGCGCTGGCGGCGCGCCGGGGTCGCCGTGACGGGCCCGATCGCCCGGACGCGCCTGCGCCCGGACGGGGTCGAGGTGCGGTGGCAGCTCGTGATGCCGGCCGCGGGGCACCGCGGGCTCGTGCCGTTCCTCATCCGCGACGAGACGCCCCGGACCGTGCGCGTCCCCGCCGAGACCGGGCACCCGAACGGCGCGACCGGGCTCGCCGGCGTCACGCTGGTCGCCCCGGACCCCACGGCGGTCGCGGCGCTCCTCGAGGCGGCGGGCGCCCGGGGCGGCGAGCCGATCCGCGACCCGGGCCTCGGCGGCGCGGGGGTCCGGGTCCACGTCGGGCCGCATCGGGTGGACGTGCTCCGGCCCGCGGCCCCCGGCAGCCCCCTCGCGGAGTGGCTGACGGCGCGCGGGCCGTCGCCCTTCGCGGTGACGCTGGCGCATGCGGGCGGCCGCTCCGGCATCCTGGATCCCGCCCGGGCGGCGGGTGCGCGCCTGACCTGGGCGTGAAGCATCCGGCATCCACCCGCGAACGCGGGCGTGGCCGCCGGTGAGCGCCGCGGACGCGCTCTCGGCCCGCTGCCCGGCGCCCGATCCGGTTCGGCTCGCGGCCGACCTCGCGGCGCTCGAGCGGTTCACCCGCCCGGACCGGCCCTACACGCGCCGGGCGTTCTCCGACGAGGACCGCGCTGCCCGCGCGTGGCTCGCCGATCGGATGACGGCCGCCGGGCTGGCGGTCGCCGTCGACGCCGCCGGGAACCAGATCGGCCGCCGCGCCGGCACCCGATCCGCGCCGCCGCTGATGGTCGGCTCGCACCTCGACACGGTCGAGGCGGGTGGGCGCTTCGACGGGATCGCCGGCGTCCTGGCCGGGGTGGAGGTCGCGCGGTGCCTGGCTGGCGTGCCGCTCGCCCACCCGCTCGAGATCGTGAACTTCACCTGCGAGGAGCCGTCGGACTTCGGCCTCTCGACGATCGGGAGCCGGGCGCTGGCGGGGAAGCTCGATGCGGCCACTGCGGCGCGGCTCACCGACCGCGGCGGCCGGACGCTCGCCGACGCCATCGACTCGGTCGGCGGGGATGGCCGGGGCCTCGACCGCGCGCGGCGGGCGCCCGGAGCGGTGGCCCGGTACCTGGAGCTCCACATCGAGCAGGCCGTGTCCCTCGACCGCGCCGGGGTGCCGCTCGGCGTCGTAACGGCGATCGCGGCCCCGAGCCGCTACCGCGCCTCGGTGCGGGGGCGCCAGGACCACGCCGGCGGCACGCCGATGGGGGACCGCCGGGACGCGCTGGCGGCGGCGGCGGAGATCGTCCTCGCGGTGGAGCGCCTGGCCCGGGAGGCCGGGCGCGGGATGGTCGGAACGGTCGGCACCCTCGACGTCCACCCGAACATGGTGAACATCGTGCCCGGCGCGGTCGACCTGCTGGTCGATTTCCGCGGGATCGAACCCGGCGCGATCGCCGCCACGCTCGCCGCGTTCGAAGCGGAGGCGTCCGCGATCGGAGCCCGGCGCGGGGTCGCGATCGCGCTGGCCCCGCTCCTGCGCGAGCAGCCGCTCGCGATCGACGGCGCCATGGTCGGCCTGCTGGAGGACGCGGCGGCGGCGCGCGGCGTCGCGTGGCGGCGCGTCACCAGCGGCGCCAGCCACGACGCCAACCACGTCGCGCGGCTCTGTCCGATCGGGCTCCTGTTCGTGCCGTGCCGCGACGGCCGGAGCCACTGCCCCGAGGAATGGGCGGAGGTCGGCCACCTGGCGGCCGCCGCCGGGGTGCTGCTGGAGGCGCTGCTCCGCCTCGACCGGGTCGCGTAGCCGGCGATGCCGCGCCGCCTCGCGGGGCTCGCCGGGGTCCTGGCGCTCGCGGTCGCGCCGGCCGCCTGGGGGGCCCGCCCGCTCGACACCGAGGACACCGGCACCGCCACCGGCGTCGAGGTGGAGCTCGGTGCCGACGTCGAGAGCGACGCCGGCGCCCGCGCCTGGACGCTCGGGGCCGCGGTGAACCTCGGGATCTGGCCGAACCTCGAGGTGAACGCGGCGGGCGCGGCGATCGTGCTCGAGCCCGACGACGTGGGCGCGCGGGCGGGCGTCGGCGACACGGTGCTCGGGCTCAAGTACCGCGCCGTCGACGAGACCGCCCGCGTGCCGGCGCTCCTCGCTCGCCTCACGCTCCGCCTGCCGACCGGGAGCGCGTCCCGAGGGCTCGGCGCCCCGGGCACCGACGTGGGCCTGTTGGTCGCGGCCAGCAAGCAGCTCGGGCCGGTGGTCGTGACGGGGAACGTCGGCTACACGTTCGTCACCGCCGACCGGGCGCACGACGTCGTGACCCTGGCGGCCTCGGTCGAGTGGCCGGTCGGCGGTCGCTGGGTGATCGTCGCCGAGGTCGTCGCCCAGGTCGCCGGCGGCGACACCGACCGCGCGCTGGCCCGGGGCGGCGTCCGGTACCAGCTGTTCACCGCCGCGGACAGCTCGACCGCGACGCTCCGGAGCGTGACCCTCGACGCGGCGCTCGGCGGCGGGCTCACGGCCCGCAGCCCGGACGTCGCGGCGACGGCGGGGCTCACGCTCGGGTTCTAGTTGGGCTAGCCCAACTTGCGCGCGAGTCCCTGCCCGGCGGCCGGGCTCCCCCCGCTCCGCCGCCGCGGACACGGCCGAGCGCCTGGCGCCGGGCTGGCGCCCCGGCCGAGCGGGGGCGGCGTCTGCTCCGCTCGATCCGTGGGGGCCCGGGCGGGCTCGCCACCCCGGGCGCCCGGCGGCCCGCTACGCGCCCTCCACCAGTCGCAGCGCGCGCCGGATCTCCGCCAGGGCGAACGGCTTGTTCACCGTGGGGGCGGCCACCTGCTCGAGGAACGCTCGGATCTCCGGGCTCAGCGTGTCCCCGGTGAGGAAGACGATCCTTCGGGCCTGCCGGAGGTCGCGGCGCTCGAGCTCCCGGTAGAGACCGGGGCCGTCCAGCGTCGGCATCCGCAGATCGCTGAAGATCACGTCATACGTCCGCTCGGTGAGCTCGCGGAGCGCCGCGGCCCCGTCCGGGGCCGTACGGACCTCGTGCCCGTCCGTCGAAAGCACGTCCGCCAGCACGGCCGCGACCTCCGGCTCGTCGTCCACCACCAGAATCGACCGACGAGGGAGGGGATCCAGCTCGGCCGTCGCCGGCTCGCCGGCCCTCGCGGGAATCGCCTGGACCGGCAGCTCGATCCTGAAGATCGCGCCGCCGCCGGGCTCGCTCCGCACTCCGATCGTGCCCCCGTGCTCCTCGACCAGGCCCTGGCAGAGTGACAGCCCGAGACCGGTGCCCTTGCCGGGGCCCTTGGTCGTGAAGAACGGCTCGAAGATCCGGCCCTGGAGCTCCGGCGCGATGCCCGGTCCAGTGTCGGCGACCCCGAGCACGACGCGGCCGGAGCGCGCCTCGTGCTGGGTGGTGAGGGTGATACGGCGGGGTCCCGTCGAGTCGTGCATCGCCTGCTGGGCGTTCGTCACCAGGTTCACGACCACCTGATGGAGCTGGTGGGGATCGGCCCAGAGCGCCGGCAGCGTGGGGTTCAGGGAGAGCGTGATCTCCACCCCGTCCATGCGCAGCGGGTAGGCCAGGAGCTCGACCGCATCCTCGACGATCCGGTTCAGGTTGACGGTCTGACGCTCGGGCGGATGCTGGCGGGCCAGGGCCAGGAAGTTCTTCACGATGCGGGCGCACTGCTCGGCGGCCTGCGCGAGCTTGTGAGTTTGCTCCGCCAGGGGCCCCTCCCTCAGACGCTCCTCGAGCAGCGCCGCTCGCCCGACGACCACCGCCAGCGGGTTGTTGAGCTCGTGGGCGACGCCCGCCAGCAGCGTCCCCATGGCCGCCAGCTTCTCGGTCTGGAGGAGCTGCGCCGTGCGCTCGCGGACCTTGCCCTCCAGGTCGCGGGCATAGTCCTCCACGATCCGCTGCGCTTCCACGAGACGCCCGTTCATCCGCACGAGATCCTCGAGGGTGGCGAGCAGGAGCTCCATGATCTGCTGCTTGTCGGTGTTGATGATGAGCTGCTGGCCGCCGGCGTTGAGGATCACCTCCACGTCGAGGTGGCCCCGGCGGCGGAGCTCCAGGTTCTCGAAGATGCGCCGGACCCGCTCCAACAGGTACGCGTCCTCGAAGGGCTTGGTGATGAAGTTGTCGGCCCCGTGCTGGAGTCCCTTGATGACGTCGGCGGGGGCGTTGCGCTCGGTCACCAGGACGAAGGGGATGCGCCGCGTGCGCTCGGCGGACTTCACGGCCCGACAGAAGGCGTAGCCGTCCATCTCCGGCATCACCACGTCGGAGATGATGAGGTCAGGGAGCGTCGCCTGCGCCCGCTCCAGCCCTTGCCGTCCGTCGGTGACCACGTCGACTCGGTACCCCTCGCCCTCCAGGAGCAGCCGAAGGTGCGCCGCCTGGGTCGGGCTGTCCTCCACCACGAGGATGCTGCGCTCCATCGTCGCCCTCGCTATCCCGAGGTCGCCAGGGAACGGAGGATGCCCGCGATCCGCTCCGGAGGCAACACGTGTGCTGCTGCGCCGAGACGGATCGCCTCCGCCGGCATCCCGAACACCACGCTGCTCTCCTCGTCCTGGACGATCGTGAGCCCGCCAGCCTCCCGGAGGCGCCGGAGGCCGACGGCCCCGTCCCGACCCATCCCGGTGAGCAGGATGCCCATCGCCGAGGGCCCGTAGGCCTCCGCGACCGAGTGGAAGAGATGCGAGGCCGAGGGGCAGAAGCCGTCCTCCGCCGACCCTGCGGCGAGGCGGATCCGGCCCTCTCGGGTGATCCCCATGTGGGCGCCCTCGCGGGCAAGGTACACCACGCCCGGCCGGACCGCCTCCCCCGAGTCGCCCAGCGTCACGTGGAGCCTGATCGCCTGGCCGAGCCAGTCGACGAGCCCCGGCGTGAACCCGGGGCTGATGTGTTGCACGACGAGAATGGGGGCCGCGAACCTGGCGGGCAGGTCGCCGAGGATCTCGACGAGCGCCTGAGGGCCCCCGGTCGAGGCCCCCACGGCGATCAGCCGGATGAGGCGATCGGG
Source organism: Candidatus Methylomirabilota bacterium (assembly GCA_035652475.1). Lineage (GTDB taxonomy): Bacteria > Methylomirabilota > Methylomirabilia > Rokubacteriales > DASRDR01 > DASRDR01. The sequence goes on from DASRDR010000125.1 coordinate 6,518, forward strand.
AGGGGGCTCGAGGGGCGAGGGCGGAACGGGGCGGCGCCCGCTCGGCCACCGCCGGACCACCTTGACCTCGGCCATCAGCTTCACCGTCTCGATCAGCAAGCGCGCGGCCTCGGCCTGGCCCGGATGGCCCGGCCCCGGCGGCTTGTCCACCACCGTCAGGGCCCCGGCCGCGAGGGCGGCGAACGCCATCCCGGCCTCGTCGCGGCTCAGGCTGGCGCTCACCATGACGATCGGGATCGGCGCCCGCTCCATGATCCGGCGGGTCGCCTCGTAGCCGCTCATCTCCGGCATGTGGACGTCCATGACGACCACGTCGGGCCGCAGCCGCACGGCCTGCTCCACCGCCTCGCGACCGTCGGCGACCGTCCCCGCCACCTCGATCGCCGGATCGCCCGCGAGCAAGTGAACGAGGTACTCGCGCGTGACCGCCGAGTCCTCGGCGATCAGCACCCGGATCATGGCCCCTCGCTGCCCGGCCTCACACCAGCCGCCCGACGATCTCGAGGAGGTTCGATTGGTCGAAGCTCGACTTGACGATGTAGGCGTTGGCTCCCACCTCGATCCCGCGCTCCTTGTCCTCGCGCGACTCCAGGGCCGTCACGAGCACGACCGGGAGGTCCGCGAGCGCACGGTCGCCCCGGATCCGCTCCGTCAGGGCCAGGCCGTCCATGCGGGGCATGTCCACGTCGGACACGACGAGATCGATCGCTTCGCTCTTGAGCAGCGTCCAGGCTTCGACCCCGTCCACGGCCACCCGCACCTCGTACCCTGCCGCCTCGAGCAGGTTCTTTTCCATCGTCCGCGTGGTGATGGAGTCGTCCACCACGAGCACGACCGCTCGCCGGTGCGTCGGGTCGGGTTCCTCCGGGGGCCGCGCCCGGGGCCGAGCCCGGTCGCGGAGCGTCGCGATCAGATCGGACGGACGGAGGATCAGCGCGAGCTCGCCCGTTCCCAGCAGGCCGGCCCCGCTCACGTGCCTGACCCGGATCAGGGGCCGGCTGAGCTCCTTCACGAGCACCTCCCGGTCCCCGAGGACCTCGTCCACCCAGAGCCCGATCCGGTCTTCCCCGGCGCGGACGACGACGCACAAGGGCCCGGCCGGCGGCGGCGCGGCCTGGTCGCCGCCGGCGGGGAGCTCGAGCAGCTCGCTCAGCCGGTCGGTGAACAGGGCCTGCCCGTTCCACGCGATGGCCTCGCGGCCTTCGAGGCGCTGGACCGCCGCCGGGGCGACGCGGACGACGCGCTCGACGGCCTCGGTGGACAGGAGAAAGGCCTGCGCCGCGGCCTGCACCAGGAGGCCCCGGAACGTCGACACGGCCGCCGGCAGGACCATCTCCACCGTCGTCCCGGCCCCCGCTTCGGTCATCACCCGCAGTTCGCCCGCCACCCGCTCCACCCGCTCCTTCACGATCGCCAGGCCGAGCCCGCGGCCCGACAGGTTCGTGATGATCGGACTCGTGCTGAGCCCCGGCCGATAGACGAGATCCAGCGCCTGGTCGTCGCTGAGCGCTTCCGCGCTCTCGGGCGCCAGGAGACGCGATCGGACGGCCGCCGCCCGCACCTGGGCCAGGTCGATGCCGCGCCCGTCGTCCTGCACCCGGACCGCGATCCGGTTGCCCTCGAGCCCGGTGACGGTGACCGCCAGCCGCCCCGCCTGCCGCTTGGCCGCCCGCGCCCGCATCTCCGGCGGCTCGATCCCGTGGTCGATCGCGTTCCGCACGAGGTGGATGAGGGGCTCCTTCAAGGCCTCCAGGACCTTGCGGTCCACCTCCAGGTCGGCCCCCTGCACGACGAGCTCGACCACCTTGTCCTGCTCGCTCGCCAGGTCCTGGACCATCCGGGGCAGGAGGTCGAGCACCGTCGACGCGGGCGTCATCCTCAGCCGCCGCACCTCCTCGAGCAGGCCGTCGACGACCCCGGTCGTGGTCCGCTCGTCGCGGGCGAGCTGGTTGAGGAGCTCCCGGGCCTGAGCCGCGAGCGCACGCACTTCCGCGGCCACCTCGGCCGCCGAGCCGCCAATGCCGCTCGCCCTGGGCCGCGCCGCCAGGCTCGGCCGGGCCTCGAGCCTCCGCACGACGCCGGTGATCCGGTCCACGAGTTCCCTGGCCCCGCGCACCCGCTCCCGCGCCGCCAGCTTGGGCGTCACGATCTCCTCCACGCCGAAGAGCAGCGCGTCGAGCCGGGTGGTCGCGAGGCGGATCGTGTCCGCCGGAGCGGGCCGCGGCACCCACCCCGCGGCCGGCGCGACGGGAGCACCGGGCGCCGCGACGGCGCCGCCCGGCTCGCCGGCCGGCCGGCCCACCGCGCGCTCCAGCCCGTCGATCAACGCGCGCGCCCGCCCCGGGTCCGGGCCCTCCAGCAGCCGCGCAACGCCGTCGACGGCCTCCCGCAGACACCCCCTGGGCAGCCCGGTGAGCTCGAGGTCCCCCCGCGTGAGCCGGCTCAGCACGGACTCGAGGGCGTGGCAGACCCGCTCGACGTCGGTCAGGCTGACAGAGCGGGCGGCTCCCTTCAGCGTATGGACCTCCCGGAACGCGGTGTCGAGGACCGCTCGAGCCCCCGACGGAGACAGGTTGGACTCCAGCGCCTCGAGGGCCGCGATGATCGCCTGGAGGTGCTCCTCCGCCTCCACCCGGAAGGTGGCGAGCAACCGCGCTCGGATCTCGTCCTTCCCGGCGGCCACTGGCTCAGTCCGCGCGCGCGCCGATCGGGCGCCCGTTCGCGGGTGTGGCGACGAGCGTCTTCAGCCGGCCTGCGGACTCGTTCAGGCTCTGGGCCGCGCGCTCCACCTGTCGCGTCGACGCCATGTTCTGGGCCGAGGCTTGCTGGATGTCCTTCATCGCGAGCGCCACCTGATCCATCCCCGCCGCCTGCTGCTGTGCGGACACCAGGATGTGCTGGGCCGCCTGCGCCGTTTCCGCGAGGTTCTCGGCGAGAAGGCGGATGGCGTCGCCGGCCTTCGCCGCCACGCCCGCGCCCGCCTCGGAGGCCTTCACCCCCTGCTCGGCCGCCATCACCGCGGCCTGGGTCGCGCGCTGCACCTCTTGCAGGATCCGCCGCACCTGGGTCGTCGCCTGCTTGGATTGCTCGGCCAGCAACTTGACCTCGGCCGCCACGACCCCGAAGCCCTTGCCGGCCTCGCCCGCCTTGGCCGCCTCGATCGACGCGTTCACGGCCAGGATGTTCGACTGCTCGGCCAGATCGTTCACCGTCGTGATGATGTCGCCGATGGCCTGCCCCTGCTCGCTCAAGGCCAGGATCCGCTCGGCGATGCCTTCCATCCGGACCTTCGTCTCCTGCATGCCCCTGATCGTCTCCTCCACGGCGCGGCGGCCGTCCTGGGAGACCTGGGCCGTCCGCTGCGCCGCCTCCGCCGTCGCCCGGGCCTTCTGGGCCGCGACCTGTACGGTCTGCTTGACCTCTTCCACCGTCGTGGAGGTCTCCTGGACGGCCGTGGCCTCCTCCGCCGTGCCCGCAACTTGCTGGCTCGTGGCGGCGAGGATCTCCGAGGACGCCGAGGCGAGGGTCCCGATCGTCTCCCGCAGGGGGAGGATGATGAACCCCGCCAGCCGCCAGGCGATCAGGATGCCGACGACCACCGCCAGCGCCGACACGGAGAGCATCACCCAGAAGGCGCGCGTGGCCTCGGTGACCGCCGCCTGGGTGACCGCCGTGATCCGGGTCCGCTCCGGCTCGAAGGCCCGGTCGACCTCGTCGGAGACCTGGTCCCGAAGGGACATCAAGCGCCCGACCAGGACGCCGAGGGCGTCGGCGTCCCGGCCGGCCATCTTCGCGGCGACGGCCGTCTCGCCGGCTTCCTGGTAGGCATCGAGGACCCGGAGCACGCCCTCCCAGGCTGCCCTCACCTCGGGCGTGGGGCTCGTGTCGCGAAGCTGGCTCAGGATCTGGCGAGCCTGAGCGACTTCGCTCTTCCATTCCCGGGGGAGTTCCTTGCCGGGACCGAGGAGAAAGGCGAGGACGCTCGAATGCGCCGCGCTGACGGCCTTCCTCTGCCGGAGCACGCCGCCGAGGCGCTCGCCCTGCTCCTTGATGGCCACGCGGGACGTTTCGGCCGTGCTGGACAGCGTGTACATGCCCACCACGGCCACCGCAACCAGCAGCAGCAGAAGCACCGCGCATCCGATCGCGATCCGCTGACCGACCGTCCCTCGCATGGCCCCTCCCTGCGGCGCCCTGCCGCCCCGCGCGTCACTCGCCCCCGTCGTTGACGAGAATCCGCGGATCCCGGCCAAGCGCCTCGAGGTCCAGCACCCCGATCATCCCGCCGAGCACGCCGCGCAGCACCGATGCAGCCCCGTCCGGGCTCGCCGCCCGGGGTGTCATCTGGCGCGCCGCGATCGCGACGATTCCCTCGATCGTCTCGGCGGCGATCCCGACCCGCATTCCCGCAGCCTCCACGGCCACCACCCAGCTCCGCTCGCCGAGGCCGCGCGCGGTCGGGAGATTGAGGAGCGGCCGGATGTCCAGGACGGCGAGGAGGCGGCCGCGGTGATTCACCACCCCGCGGATGAGCGCCGGCACGCCCGGGATGGGCGTCACTGCCCGGAGGGGCATTGCCTCCACGACGTGGGCCGTCTCGATGCCGTAGCGCTCGCCGGCGAGCGAGAAGACGAGCAGCGACAGGGCGGGGGCCAGCTCGGCGGCTTCCACCGGCGGACTCGCGAGCGCGAGGGCGCGCTCCCGCAGGATCCGCTGGACCTCCTCGGGCGGGCGGGGCGCGTCCGCGTCGAGGGCGCGCCGGGCCCGCTCCAGCCGCGCGTGGGCCGCCTGCCAGTCGAGGGCCGGGCGCCGGGCGCCGCTCACCGCAGCTCCAGGTACGCCCGTGCCGTGCCGAGGAGCCGCCGCGCCGTCACCTCGCCGGCGCCGTCCACCGGCCCATCGGGCGGGAGCCGGGTGAGCAGGCGCACCGCGGTCTCCAGGGCCCGTCGCGCCTCGCGGCGCGTGTCCTTGCGGCGGAGGAGGAGGGCGCCGCGGAGGACATGGGCGGTCGGGGAGTCGGGAGCCAGGTAGACGGCCTGGCGCAGGATCTTCAGCGCCGCCGGGACGTCCTCCCGCTCCTGATGGATCGCCGCCAGGAGGAGGTAGGGCTCAGGGTCGAGCCGGTCCCGCGCGATCACCGCTTCGCAGAGGCGCCGCGCCTCCTCCAGCCGACCCTGGTCGGCGAGGGCCCGCGCGTCGGCGAGCGAGGCCGGCCGCCGCCGCGCGTCCCGGACGGGCGTGAGAGCGGGCGGGACATCCGGCCCCGGCGGCGCATCGGGGGCGCCGGGCACCTCCGCCGGCGGCCAGAGGTCCGCCTTGGCATGCGGCCGTCCTGGGCTCGGCGACCCGGCGGCCTTCCGGTCCTGGCGATAGAAGGTCGCTCCGGGAAAGTTGACGGGCACCAGCGGACGGAACAGCTCCGCCGAAGCCTCGGCGGGGCTGACGACGAGCCAGCCGTCGGGCGCCAGCGCGCGCACGAGCCGCGAGCCCGCCCGCCGCTGGGCCTCCGGCGTGAAGTACATGAGGACGTTGCGGCACAGGATCAGGTCCATCGCCGTGGTGTTGGTCACCAGGGCGGGGTAGCTGTCCTCCGCGAGATTGAGCGGAGCGAAGGCCACCATCCGCCGGATCCGCGGCTCCAGCTCGAAGGTGTTCCCCGGGCGGAGGCGGAAGTACCGCTCCCGGGCCCACGCCGGGGTCTCCCGCAGGGACCACGCTCGGTAGCAGCCCCGCCGGGCGACGTCCAGGGCCTCCATGTTGATGTCCGTGGCGAGGATCGTGATGGCCCACTCGGCGCAGTCGGGCAGCAGGCGGTCGAGGAGCATCGCGAGGGAGAAGGGCTCCTCCCCCGTGGCGCAGCCGGCGCTCCAGAGCCGGAGCCGGTTGATGCCGGCCGAGCGCCGGGTCGCGACGAGCGCGGGCAGCACCTCCCGCTCGAGGGCGTCGAACGCGGCGCCGTTGCGGAAGAAGTACGTCTCGCCCACCGTGAGGCGGCTGACGAGGCGCCGCCACGCCGGGCTCTGGTCGGGCAGGGTCGCGAGCCGAGCGACGTATGCGTCGGGCGCCTCGGCCGGCGAGCCGGGACGCGGCAGCAGCAGGGTCCGCACGAGATCCGCCTGGCGCCGCTCGGAGAAGTCCAGCCCCAGGCGGCTGGCGATGAGCGTGCGGGCGCGGTGATACGTCTCCGCCGACAGGGTCACGGTCCGAGATCCCCGAGCGCCCGCGCGAGGCGCTCCTCCTCGTCGAGGGAGAGGACCGTCTCGAGATCGTGGATGAACAGCAGGCCGTCCGGGAGGGCCACGATGCCCGTCACGTATCCGCGTCCGGGCAGCAGCGCTTCCCGCCCGGTGACGGCATCGGCGGCGACCTCCTGCACCCCGAGCGCCTCGTCGACCGGCAGGATGACGGATCGCCGGCTCGTCCGGGCCAGCACGAGGTGGGCTGCGGTTCCGTACGTGCGGGGGACCAGGCCGAGGCGGCGCCGGAGGTCCAGCACGGGCAGGACGCGTCCGTGGAGATTGATCACTCCGAGCGCGACGTCGGGAGCGCCCGGCAGCGGCGACACGGCGGCCATCGGCAGGACGCGCTCGACGACGGGGAGCGGCAGCCCGCAGCGTTGCGCGTCGAGGAGAAAGGCGACCAAGCGGAGCTGCGGCTCCGGGCGCGCGCTCTCCTTGACCATCGGGTTCAGGCGGCCGGACCCACGCAGCCGCCCGTGAGCGGGGAGTGACGCGATCGCCCCATGCGACAGCGCTCTCCGTGGCCTCCGGCTCGCACGGCCCGGAAGTGAGTCGGGCGGAGCCGGGTCAGGTTCGGCAGCGACCAGCAGCGAGCAGGATACGGTAAGCCCTGCCGTTTCGCCAAGCTTCGCCGCGCTCGGTCTTCGCCGGGCTCGGCCCGGTGAGCGAGCCGCCCGAGAGCCCCGCGGGTCCCGGCCTCCTCGCCGACGGCCATACCCGGCGGCGTGCCTTGACCGTCGCACCCGCGGCCGCTACGCTGCGAGCGTCGTGACCGAGGGCGCGACGCCCACCGGAGGCGAGTGGATCGTGGCCGCGCTGGCCGCCGAGGGGGTGCGTCATGTCTTCGGGCTCCCCGGCATCCACAACCTCGCGGTCTACGACGCGTTGCTGCGCCAGTCGACCATCGCCCACGTCCTGACGCGCCACGAGCAGGGTGCCGGTTTCATGGCGGACGGCTATGCCCGGGCCTCCGGCCGGCCGGGCGTGGTCCTGGTCACCACCGGGCCCGGCGCCACGAACGCGCTCACGCCGCTGGTCGAGGCGCATGCCAGCTCCCAGCCGATCCTCCTGCTGATGTCGGACGTGCCGAGCGCTCTGGTCGGTGCCGGCGTCGGGGCGCTCCACGAGGTGCCGAACCAGATCGAGTGCTTCCGGCCGGTGTGCCGGTGGGCCGAGGCGCTCCGGGATGCCGGCGAGATCCCCGGCGCGGTCCAGGGGGCGTTCCACCTCTTCCGGACCGGGCGTCCGGGCCCGATCGCGCTGTCGATTCCCACCGACTACCTGAGCGCGTCGATTCCGGGGCGGCTCACGCCCGCCGGCGCGGGGCGCCGGCCGCCGTGCGACCCGAGCCTCCTGGACCAGGCGGCGGCGCGCCTCGGGCGCGCGCGGCGGCCGCTCGTCATCGCCGGCGGCGGCGTGATCGCCGCGGACGCCGCCGGCGAGCTGCAGGCGCTGGCCCGGCGACTCGGGGCCCCCGTCGTGACCACCGTGATGGGGCGAGGCGCGATCTCCGAGGCGGATCCGCTCTGGCTGGGCGTGCTCCCGAACGGCCGCGCCACCGCCGAGGCGCTCGCGGCCGCCGACGTGGTCCTGGCGGTGGGCTGCCGGTTCGCGCATCGCTCGACCCGCGGCCTGCTCCTGCAGCTCGCCTTCCGTCCGGAACAGGCGCTGATCCACCTCGATCTCGACCCGGCCGTCTTCGGCCGGCTCCATCTGCCGACGCTCGGCCTGGCCGGCGACGCCCGGGACGGCCTCCGGGGGCTCCTCGCCGCGTTGCCCCCCGCGGAGCCGGCGCCCGAGTGGGATCGCGCTGCCCTGGCCCGGGCGCGCGCCGCGCGGAGCCCGCGCTACACCCCGCTGATGGCCGGGCTCCTGCGGAGCCTGCGCGAGGCGCTGCCGGCCGACGGGATCGCGGTCTGCGACCAGACCGGCCTCAACTACTGGATGGAGTGGTACTTCCCGGTCTACGAGCCGCGGACCTTCCTCTACCCGATCGGGTCCGCGACGCTCGGCTACGCGGTGCCGGCCGCGCTCGGGGCCAAGCTGGCCCGCCCCGAGCGGGCGGTCGTCGCGGTCGTCGGCGACGGCGGGCTCCTCTTCACCGTCGGCGAGCTCGCGACGGCGGTGAAGTACCGGCTCCCCGTCGTCTACGTGGTCCTGAACGACCAGGACTACGGGGCGATCCGGTACCTCCAGGCGCGCCTGTACGGCCGGACCGGCGAGCACGCGCTCGCCGGGCCGGACCTCCCGGCGCTGGCCCGCGCCTTCGGGCTGGAGGCGTTTCGCGCGGCCGATCCCGACGACCTCGCCCGCGCCCTGGACAAGGCGCTCGCCCATCCGGGCCCGACCCTGATCGAGGTCCCGGTGGCGATCGATCCCCCGTGGGACGTCTGAGCGTGGGCCGCCCGGGCCCGGCGCGCGCCGGCCGCCGCGGCGGCACGGAGTGGCGCCGGGCGGGCGGTGTCACCGCCGGCCCCGCGCCCGGGACCCCGCGGGCCGGGCGCCGCGTCCTGTCGGGGCTGGTCGGGCTCGCGCTCGGCCTCCTGGCGGTCGCGGCCGCGGGCGCTCCCGGGGTCGGGCAGCCCGCGCCCCCGATCACCGGCGGTCCGTGGCTCAACGGCCCAGCGCTCTCGCCGGGCGATCTCCGGGGGCGGGTCGTGCTGGTGGAGTTCTGGACCTTCGGCTGAATCAACTGCCGCCACGTGGTCCCGCAGTTGCGGGACTGGCACCAGCGGTACGGGGGCGCCGGGCTGACGATCGTGGGCGTCCACTCGCCGGAGTTTCCCTGGGAGCGGGGCGCGGACGGCGTCGCCGCCGCCATCCGGGAGCTCCGGATCCGATACCCGGTCGTCCTGGACAACGACTTCGCGACCTGGCGCCGGTTCGGCGTCTGGGCCTGGCCCACGACCGTCGTCGTCGATCGGCGCGGCGTCGTCCGGCACGTGCACATCGGCGAGGGGGCCTACGCGGAGACCGAGGGCGTGATCCGCCGCCTGCTCGCCGAGCCGGAGTGACGGCGGCGCCGTCGGATCGCGTTCCCCGCCCCCTCTGACCGCGAGCCCCCCGTCGGGGGCGGCCCGCGCTGCCTCGGCGACGCCGCGGTGCCCGGTAGCTGGGGGCGCACGAGCCGGTCGCGGGGCGGCTCGCGCCGCTTCCGTGGCCACCGCTGAAGAGTGTGCGACGGGCGCGGGTGGCCGGGCACGTCGCGCGAGAGCCCCGGGCGAAGACGGCCGGGCCGAGAACCCTCGGCCGGGGTGGCTGAGACGGCCATGTGGCGGGGCGGCCTGCGCGCCCCGGGGGGCAGCGAGTTCCCATCACCCCGGTCCCGCGGGCTCCCGGTCGCCCCGGCCGCCCGGCGAATCCGGCCGACGCCCCCGCGTATCTAAGCTCCCGTGCGACACGACGCGGCGGCTCCGCTCCCGACGATCGATGCCGGCCGGCGCTGGGCGGTGATCCTGGCGGGCGGCGAGGGCTCGCGGCTCCGGCCGCTGACGCGCGTGCTGGCGGGGGACGAGCGCCCGAAGCAGTACTGCCGGGTGCTTGGCCGCGAGACGCTCCTGGACCAGACCCGCCGCCGGGTGGCGCTCGCGGTCTCCCCGCTCCGGACGCTGGTCGTCGTGACGCGGCACCACGAGCCCTTCTACCGGGAAGTGCTGGGCGACCTCCCGCCCCACGCGCTGGTCGTCCAGCCCGCGAACCGCGGCACCGCGGCCGGCATCCTGTACCCGCTGCTGCGGCTGGAGGCCGTGACGACGGACGATGCCGTGGCGATCGTCCCGTCCGATCACTACGTCTCCGACGACGCCCGGTTCATGGGGCACGTGCAGGCGGCGTTCGAGGCGGTGCGGGCGCGCCCCGCCCTCACGGTGCTGCTCGGGATCCGTCCGGACCGGCCGGAGCCGGAGTACGGCTGGATCGAGCCCGGTCCCGCCGTGCTGCCGGTCGCCCGGCCATGGCCCCTGCTCGTCTCGACGGTGCGCCGGTTCTGGGAGAAGCCGGGGGCGGACCATGCCCGCGCGCTCGAGGCGCGCGGGTGCCTCTGGAACAGCTTCGTCATGGTGGCGCGCGTGGCGACCCTGGTCGCGCTGGTCCGGGAGACCCTCCCCGAGCTCCACGCCGCGCTCGCCGCCGCGCGGCCGGCCTTCGACCGGGTGGGCGAGTTCCGGGCGGTCGAGCGGGCGTACGCGCACCTCCGCGGCGAGGACTTCTCCCGCCAGGTGCTGGCGGCGCGGCCGGATCGGCTCGCCGTGCTCCCGGTGTCGGGGGTGACGTGGAACGACCTCGGGGATCCCGGGCGGGTCGTCGCGACCCGGCGGGCGGTCGAGCGGTGGGCGATCGACGCCGGCCACCTGGCCGTCGCGCGGTAGCACGGACGGCATGCGTCCCCGCAGCGCCCCCGCCCGGCGCGGCCTTGACACGCGGCGGCGCGGGTCCGTAGACTCCCGCCGTTCGCCGGCGGTCGCCTCGGCGCCGCCGGGCGGGGACCATGGAAGAGGCCGCATCCGAAGCGCAGCTGATCGCGCGGCTCCGGGGGGGCGACACCGACGCTCTGGAGACGCTGATGGCGCGGTACTCGAGCCGGGTCTACCGCCTCGCCCACGGCATCACGCGGAACGACGCGGATGCCGAGGAAGTGGTGCAGGACGTCTTCCTGAGCCTCTTCCGCAAGATCGACACCTTCGAGGAGCGCTCGGCGCTCGGCACGTGGATCTACCGCGTGACGGCGAACGCCGCGCTGATCAAGCGGCGCGGCAAGCGCGTCCAGCTCGAGGTGTTCTTGGAGGACCAGCTGCCGACGTTCCGCGAGGACGGTCACCGGGAGGGGGACCGCGATTTCCTGCTGGCCGACTGGTCGACCCGGCCCGACGAGGAGCTGGTGGGGATCGAGACGCGGAGGGTCCTCACGCGCGCCCTCGACCAGCTGCCGGACGGCTACCGGACCGTGGTCCTGCTCCGCGACCTCGAGGGCCTCTCGAACGAGGAGACGGCCGAGGCGCTGGGCGAGAGCGTGGCGTCCGTGAAGTCCCGCCTGCACCGCGCGCGCATGGCGCTCCGCGAGCAGCTCACGCGGGCGCTGGTGCGGGCCTCGGGACCGGGGTGATGCCCGCGCGGCGGCGCGCCGCGACCGGGTCGCGCGGCCCGGACGGGTGGGCGCGATGACGCGCCTCACGTGCCGGGACGTGATCGACCTGCTGGCGGACTATCTCGAGGCGACGGTCTCCCCGGAGACCCTCGCGGCCTTCGAGCGGCACCTCGAGGGGTGTCCGGCGTGCGTCGCCTACCTCAACACGTACAGGAAGACGAGGGAGCTCACGGCGACCGTCGCCCGCGTGAGCATGCCGCAGGACATGCAGGCCCGGCTGCGCGCCTTTCTGATCGAGCAGCTGCGCGGGGGATGACGGCCAGCGCGCCGAACGGCCGTCCGTCCGGCCTCCCGCCCGAGCTGATGCGCGACTTCCTCCGGGACGACCTCGAGGCGGCGCTCCCGCCCGAGGCGCTGGCGCGCCTCGAGGCGCGGCTCGCGGGGGATCCCGAGTGCGTCGCCTGCCTGGAGGCGCTCCGGGCGGGCGGCGCCCGGCCGCCCGCGATGCCTGCCGCGCTCCGCGATCACCTGCGCGCGTTCCTGCTGGAGCAGCTGGGCGGCCCGACTGCCTGACCGGCCCCGGCTCCGCCCTCGCCCGCGGCGGCGCCGTCCGCGACCCGGGACGACGCGCCGCTCCGGCGCGCCCGCGCCGCGGTGGCGCGCTGCGGCACGCCTCCCGCGCGGCCCCACCGCTCGACCGGCCGGCCGCGGGCCGAGGCGCGGAGTCCCTCGAACCGCCGGGCCGCGCCCGGGAATCTAACCGGGTGGCGGCGCGATGGACGGCGCCGCGAGAGGGAGGTTCTCCGGATGACCGCGCACCGACCGCTCACGGGGCAGAAGGCCCTCGTCACCGGCGCGAACTCCGGCATCGGCGAGGGTGTGGTCCGGGCGCTCGCCGCGGCGGGCGCCGACGTGGCCGTGAACTACGTGGCGCGCCCCGAGGCGGCCCGGGCGCTCGTCGAGGAGCTGAAGGGGAACGGGACGGCGGCGCTGGCGCTCCGGGCCGACGTGTCGCAGGAGAGCGAGGTCCGGGAGATGTTCGAGCAGCTGCTGGGCGCCTGGGGGACGGTCGACATCCTGGTGGCGAACGCGGGCCTGCAGCGCGACGCGCCCCTGGTCGACATGACGCTCGAGCAGTGGAACACGGTCCTCGGAGTGAACCTCACGGGGACCTTCCTCTGCGTCCGCGAGGCGGCCCGCGAGATGATCCGGCGGGGGCCCCGGCCGGAGCTCTCGCGCGCCACCGGCAAGATCATCTGCATCTCGTCCGTGCACGAGCGGATCCCGTGGGCCGGTCACGCGAACTACGCGGCCTCGAAGGGGGGCATGATGCTGCTCATGCAGTCGGTGGCGCAGGAGCTGGCGCCGCACCGGATCCGCGTGAACTCGATCGCCCCCGGCGCGATCCAGACCCCGATCAATCGCGCGGCCTGGGAGACGCCGGAGGCGCTCGCGGCGCTGCTCCGGCTGATCCCGTACGGTCGGATCGGCCAGCCCGACGACATCGGCCAGGCGGCGGTCTGGCTCGCCTCCGACGCGGCCGACTACGTCCACGGGCAGACGATCTTCGTCGACGGCGGCATGACGCTCTACCCGGAGTTCGCCCATGGCGGGTGAGAGCCGGCCGACGACCGCGGAGGAGCAGCGCCTCGCCGAGGCCCGGGCCCGCACGGCGCACTGGAAGCGGTGGGGCCCGTACCTCGCGGAGCGGCAGTGGGGGACCGTGCGGGAGGACTACTCCCCGCACGGCACCGCGTGGGACTACTTTCCCCACGATCACGCCCGCTCGCGCGCGTACCGGTGGGGAGAGGACGGCCTCCTCGGGATCTCCGACAACCACCAGCGGCTCTGCTTCGCGGTGGCGCTGTGGAACGAGCGCGACCCGATCCTGAAGGAGCGGCTCTTCGGGCTCACCGGCCCCGAGGGCAACCACGGCGAGGACGTCAAGGAGTGCTACTTCTACCTCGACGCGACCCCGACCCACTCGTACCTGAAGGGGCTCTACAAGTACCCGCAGGGCGAGTATCCGTACGCGCAGCTGGTCGAGGAGAACCGGCGGCGCGGCCGCGGGGCGCCCGAGTTCGAGCTGCTGGACACCGGCGTGTTCGACCAGGACCGCTACTTCGACGTGTTCGCCGAGTACGCCAAGGCGAGCCCGAACGACGTGCTGGTCCGGATCACGGTGGAGAACCGCGGGCCGGACGCCGCGCCGCTCCACGTGCTGCCGACCCTCTGGTTCCGCAACACGTGGTCGTGGGACCACGGCGTGGCCAAGCCGCGGCTCGCGCCGACCCCGGCGCCGCCCGGCGCGGTGAGCGTCCGGGTGGAGCACCCCGAGTTCTCGCGGGAGTTCCGGCTGTACGCCGAGGGCGCGCCCCCCCTCCTCTTCACCGACAACGAGACCGACGTCCGGCGCTGCTTCGGCGACGGCCGGTGCGAACCCGGCAAGAAGGACGCGTTCCACGAGGCGATCGTGCGGGGCCGCCCGGAGCTCCTGGCGCCCGGCGGGCAGGGCACGAAGGCGGCCGCCCACTACCGGATGGAGATCCCGGCCGGGGGTCGCGCAGTGCTCCGGCTGCGACTGGTCGACGGCGCTCTCGCCGCTCCGTTCGGGCCGGAGTTCGACCGGCTCTTCGCCCAGCGCCAGCGGGAGGCGGACGAGTTCTACGGGACGGTGATCCCGGAGCGGCTCGGCGACGACGGCCGCCGGGTCATGCGCCAGGCGCTGGCCGGGCTGCTCTGGTCGAAGCAGTGGTTCCACTACGACGTGCAGCGCTGGCTCGACGGCGACCCCGCCCAGCCGGCGCCGCCGCCCGAGCGCCGGCACGGCCGGAACGCCGACTGGACGCACCTCTACAACGACGACGTCATCTCGATGCCCGACAAGTGGGAATACCCGTGGTACGCCGCGTGGGACCTCGCGTTCCACACCATCGCGCTGGCGCTGGTCGACCCCGACTTCGCGAAGGACCAGCTCGTCCTGTTCCTGCGCGAGTGGTACATGCACCCGAACGGCCAGATCCCGGCCTACGAGTGGGCGTTCGGCGACGTGAACCCGCCGGTGCACGCCTGGGCGGCGTGGCGGGTGTACAAGATCGAGAAGCGGATCCGCGGGGCGGCCGACCGCGTCTTCCTGGAGCGCGTCTTCCAGAAGCTCCTGCTGAACTTCACCTGGTGGGTCAACCGCAAGGATCCCGAGGGCAAGAACGTCTTCCAGGGTGGCTTCCTCGGGCTCGACAACATCGGGGTGTTCGACCGGTCCGCGCCGCTCCCGATCGGCGGCCACCTCGAGCAGTCCGACGGCACCGCCTGGGTCGGGATGTTCTGCCTCAACATGCTGGCGATCGCGCTCGAGCTGGCCCGCGAGAACCCCGCCTACGAGGACATGGCCTCGAAGTTCCTCGAGCACTTCGTCTACATCGCCCACGCGATGGGCGACATGGGCGGCGAGGGGATCGAGCTCTGGGACGAGACGGACGGCTTCTTCTACGACGTCCTGCACACGCCGAGCGGCGATGCCGTGCCGATCCGGGTGCGGTCGCTGGTCGGGCTGGTGCCGCTGTTCGCCGTGCAGGTGCTGGAGCCGGAGAACCTGGCCGGGCTGTCGCAGTTCGAGCGGCGCATGCTGTGGTTCCTCCGCAACCGCCCGCACCTGCGCGAGCACTTCGTCGCGCAGGAGACCCCCGAGGGGGAAGCCCGCCGGCTGCTCGCGCTGGTGAGCGGGGACCGGCTGCGCCGCGTGCTGGGCTACATGCTCGACGAGGCGGAGTTCCTGTCCCCCCACGGCATCCGCGCGCTGTCCCGGTACCACAAGGCCCACCCGTACGTGTTCCGCCTGGACGGCCACGAGCACCGCGTCGACTACGAGCCGGCGGAGTCCACCACCGGCCTCTTCGGCGGGAACTCGAACTGGCGCGGGCCGGTGTGGTTCCCGATGAACTTCCTCCTCATCGAGGGGCTCCAGCGGTTCGACTACTTCTACCGGGGAGAGTTCAAAATCGAGTTCCCGACCGGGTCCGGGCAGATGATGACGCTCGGGACGATCGCCGCCGAGCTCTCGCGACGGCTGACCCGCATCTTCCTCCGCGACGCGGGCGGCCGCCGGCCGGTCCACGGCGAGGGGGGGAAGTTCCAGCTCGACCCGCACTGGCGCGACCTGATCCTCTTCTACGAGTACTTCCACGGGGACACCGGGGCGGGGGTGGGCGCAAGCCACCAGACCGGCTGGACGGCGCTGGTCGCCAAGCTCCTCCAGCAGAGCGGCGAGTAGCGGGGATGACGGGGCCGCCGCCCGCCGTCGCCGTGCGGCGCGCCGGGCCCGTCACGCCGGCGGGAGCGCCGGCGTCAGGCGACGAAGGTTCGCGGCGCGGGGGCGTCGAGCTGGCTGCGGCGGCGTCCGCGCCGGCCGGCGCGCGGGTCGCGCTCGGCGCCCACTGGCCGGAGTACGCGATCGAGGCGGCCGGGCTCGCCGCGTTCATGGTCGTCGCATGTGCGGTCGCGACGCTGCTGGAGCACCCGGCCTCGCCGGTGCGGCAGGCGCTGCCCGACCCTCGCGTCCGACGGGTTCCGATCGGCCTCGCGATGGGGCTGACCGCCGTCGCGCTGATCTACTCGCCCTGGGGCCGACGCTCCGGCGCCCACTTCAACCCGGCGCTGACGCTCGCGTTCTGGCGCCTCGGAAAGGTGCGCGGCTGGGACGCGGCGTTCTACCCCCTCGCTCACTTCGCGGGCGGGCTCGCCGGCGTGGGCGTCGCGTGGCTCGGGCTCGGCGCCGCGCTCGCCGACGCCCGCGTGCGGTTCGCCGCCACCGTGCCCGGCCCCGCCGGCGCGGGGGTCGCGTTCGCGGCCGAGCTCGGGATGACGTTCGTCCTCATGGCGGTGGTGCTGGTCGTCTCGAACCGGCCCGGCCTCGCCCGGTGGACGGGCCTCTCCGCGGCGGCGCTCGTCGCCCTCTACATCGTGCTCGAGGCGCCGCTGTCGGGGATGAGCCTGAACCCGGCCCGCACCGTGGGGTCGGCCGTGTGGGCGGGCGCCTGGCCGGCGCTCTGGGTGTACCTGACGGCGCCCCCGCTCGGGATGCTGCTGGCAGCCGAGGCCTATGCCCGGGCGGCCGGCGCCGCGGGCGTCCGCTGCGCCAAGCTCCAGCACGACGGCGACGGGCGCTGCATCTTCCGCTGCGGTTACGATTTCGGCCCGGCGGGGCCGCGCTCCACGGCCCCCGGCCGGGAGGCGGCGTGACGGTCCTCGTCGAACGGCCGCCGGCGTCGTCGCTCGTGCGCGGGCCGTCGGCCGCCCTGGCGGGGACGTTCTTCCTGAACGGACTCGTGCTGGCGAGCTGGGTGGCCCACATCCCGGCCGTCAAGGCGGCGCACGGGCTCGGGGACGGCCCGCTCGGTCTCGTGCTCCTGGCCATGGCGGCCGGCGCGGTCGCGGCGCTCCCGGTGGCCGCCGGCCTCGTCGCGCGGTGGGGGAGTCGCGCCGTGACCGCCGGCGCCCTGGGCGTCCTCGCGCTGGCCCTCCCGGCCCCGCTCCTCGCGCCCGCGCCCGGCCTGGTGGCGGCGGGCCTGGCCTTGCTCGGCGCCGCCAGCGCGACGCTGGACGTCGGCATGAACGCCCAGGCCGTCGCGCTCGAGGCCGCGCTCGGGCGGCCCATCCTCTCCCGCTGCCACGGCCTGTTCAGCCTGGGCGGCCTCGCGGGCGCGGCGCTCGCGTCGGGGGCGATGGGGCTCGGCGTCCCCGACCGCGCGCACGTCGCCGGCGTGGCGCTGGCCTGCCTCGCGCTCATCCCGGGCGTGCAGCGATCGCTCCTGGCGGCCGGGCCCACGCCCGGGCCGCGGCCCCCGATCTTCGCGGTGCCGCCGCGTCGCCTCGTCGGGCTCGGGCTCCTCACGTTCTGCGCGCTCCTGGCCGAGGGGGCGATCGGCGACTGGAGCGCGGTCTATCTGCACGACACGCTCGGCGCGGCGCCGGCCGCCAGCGCCGCCGGGTTCGCGGCGTTCTCGCTCGCGATGGCGGCGGGGCGCCTCGGCGGGGACCACGTCCTCGCCCGGCTCGGCGCCCGGCGGCTCCTCCGGGGCGCGAGCGCCGTCGCGGCGGTCGGGCTCGCGGCCGCGCTGGGCGTCGGCGATCCCGGCCTCGCGATCGTCGGCCTGGGACTGGTCGGGCTCGGGCTCGCGAACGCGGTCCCGGTCCTCTTCGGCGCCGCCGGGCGGGTGGGGGGGATCCCGCCCGGCACGGCCCTGGCCGCCGTGGCGACGACCGGCTACGGCGGCTTCCTCGCCGGGCCGCCGCTGATCGGGGCACTCGCGGACGCGGCGGGGCTGTCGGTCGCCCTCGGCGTGGTCGTGGCGGCGCTGGCGCTCCTGGCGGCCGGGGCGCCTGCGCTTCCCTGCGAGGCCGGCCGCGGCCGCCCCTGACGTGGGCCGCGCGCTGAGCTAGACTGCGTCGGGACGGGCCCGGGATCGCTGCTCGCGCCCGGGTCGATCCGACGTGCGCCGCGGGTCGAGCTGGACTGCGGTGGCGGAGCGACCGGGCCCCTTTGCCGCCGGACGGCTCGCCCCGGTGGCCGTGCTCCATCGGACGAGAGAGGAGGCGACCCATGGCCGACCGCATCATCCTGCGCACGGGCGAGGCGCTGGTGGCCGGAGGTCCGCCGGGCACGGCGGCCGAGCCGGAGGTCGTGATCGGCGCGCTGGACGGCCCGGTCGGCGTCGCGATGGCGACCCTGCTGGGCGGGCAGGTCAAGGGCCACACGCGCGTCTTCGCGCTCCTCAACACGGACGTCCAGGTCCGGCCGGCCACGCTGATGGTCAGCAAGGTCACGGTCGGGGGAGAGAAGGCGACGAAGTACACGAACATCCTGATGGGCACCGTCCAGGCGGCGATCGCCCACGGCGTGCTCGACGCGGTGCGGGCCGGCGACCTGCCGCGCGCCCAGGTGAACGACCTCGGGATCATCTGCGCGGTGTGGCTGGCCCCCACGATCGTCGACGTGGCCGACCTCGACCACCGGGTGCTCTTCGACATCCACCGGCGGGGGATGGCGAAGGCGATCGCCAAGGCGATGCGGCACGAGCCGTCGATCGACTGGCTGCTCGCCCACCAGGACGAGGTCGTCCACCGGTACTTCCAGATGGGGCTCGACGGGAAGATCTGACCGCCGCCGCGGAGCGGTCCCACGGTGCGCTTCCGGGATGGCTCGAGGGCCTCGATGCGCCCGCGCCGGCGCGGGGGATGACCGCGCCGCGGCGAGCGGGGCGCCGGGCGGGACCGGCGCTAGACGATCCGTACCGTCAGGCGGTGAATGCCCTCGACGCCGTCGGGGAGCGGGAGGTGGGGCCGACCGGCTGGACGGCGCCCGTCCCGTCGATGGCGCGGACGCGGCGGGTCGCCGCCCCCAACAGACCGGGCCGCTCCGCGCCTTGCCGCGGGCCGGGGGTTCCCCTATCCTGGCCGGGACTCGCGTGGCCGGCACGGTCTGCGATGGACAGCTCGCCCGCCCCAGAGGTGTCGTCCCGTGATCCCGGGGAGCGGTCCCGGACGCTCCTCGAGATCAACAACGCCATCATCTCGAACCTCACCCGCGAGGCGCTGTTCCGGGCGATCGCCGAGACGCTCCGGCGAGTGCTCCCGCTCGACAGGACGGCGATCTTCCTCCACGACCCCCGGCGGGACGTCCTCACCCTGTACATGCTCGAGGCAAGCCTGCCGTCGGCGTACTTCGCGGTGGGGCTGGAGATGCCGGCCGGCGAGAGCCACGTCGGCTGGGTGTTCCGGGAGGTCCGCCCGCTACTGCGCCGCGATCTGGCGGCCGAGGCCCGCTTTCCGATGGAGGCCCGCGCCCTGGCCGACGGGGTGCGCTCGTACGTGATCGTGCCGCTGGTGCGCCGCGGCCTGGCCATCGGCACGCTGGCGGTCGCCAGCACCCGCGCGGACCAGTACTCGGAAACCGACATCCCGCTGCTCGAGGCGATCGCGGGCCAGGTCGCGCTGGCGGTCGAGAACATGCGCGCCCACGAGGAGCTGGCCGCCCTCAAGAACCGCCTCCAGCGCGAGAACGTGTACCTCCAGGAGGAGATCCGCCGCGAGCACAACTTCGTCGAGATGGTCGGCACGAGCCCCGCGCTCCTCGCCACACTGCGACGCGTCGAGCAGGTCGCTCCCACCGACTCAACGGTCCTGATCTCCGGCGAGACCGGCACCGGCAAGGAGCTCATCGCCCGCGCGATCCACGACCGGAGCCCCCGGCGCGAGCGGCCGCTGGTCAAGGTCAACTGCGCCGCGATCTCGGCCGGGCTGGTCGAGAGCGAGCTGTTCGGCCACGTGCGGGGCGCGTTCACCGGCGCCCTCGAGCGGCGATACGGCCGGTTCGAGCTGGCGGACGGCGGCACGCTGCTCCTGGACGAGGTCGGGGAGCTGTCGCCGGAGACGCAGGTGAAGCTCCTGCGGGTGCTGCAGGAGCAGGAGTTCGAGCCGGTCGGCTCCAGCCGCTCGATCCGCGTCAACGTCCGCGTGCTGGCCGCCACCAACCGGGACCTGGCCGAGGCAGTCGCCGCCGGTCGGTTCCGGGCCGACCTCTACTACCGCCTGGCGGTCCTCCCGGTCGAAGTCCCGCCGCTCAGGGCCCGCCGCGCGGACATCCCCCAGCTGGTCATGTTCTTCCTGACGCGCTTCGCGAAGCGGTTCGGGAAGCCGATCGAGGCCGTGTCCCGCGCGAGCATGGAGCGGCTGCTGGAGTACGGCTGGCCCGGGAACGTGCGCGAGCTGCAGAACGTGATCGAGCGGGCGGTGGTCCTGGCGGACGGCCCCGTGCTGGAGCTGGACCCCCACCTCCTGCCGCGCGCCGAGCCCGCCCCGGCGCCGGCGGCGGAGGCCGCTGTCGCCCGCGCCGGGGCAGCCCGTCCGGGACCGCCCGGTCCCCCGGCCGCCTCGGGCGGGGCGGCGGGTCCGGCCGAGCCGGCCACGCTCGCGGAGGTCGAGCGCCGGCACATCCGGGCGACGCTCGACCGGACGGGGTGGGTCGTCGAGGGTCCGCGGGGCGCCGCGCGGGCGCTCGGTCTCCATCCGAACACGCTCCGGAGCCGGATGGCCCGGCTCGGGATCCGCCGGCCGGCCCACGACGCGTCGTAGCCGCCCCCGATCGGCGGCAGCGCGCCCACGAACTCTCGTGGGCGTCGAGCGCGCCGGGCGCCGATCTCTCCCGAACCCGGTCGAACTTGCCCGGCAGCCGGCCGGCACCCCCGTTGCCTACCCTCGCCGGCGGAGGACGCCGATGCTGATGATCGGGATCCGGGA